>CAZZVX010000020.1:19771-23529 GCA_964657535.1 Armatimonadota bacterium
TGCTGGAGCGCCGCTTCCGGCTGGTTCCCGGTCGGCTTCTGCTGCCTCATCTGCGCGCCCAGCAGCGCGCGGCCTCGGCCCGGCGTTCCCGGCCTAAGCCGTGATCCCGCTGTTTTCGCCCCGCGTCCGCCGCCGTTCCCCTCGTGTCAGTGACTGCCGATGGAAACAGCCCGCTAAGTAATCTGAGCGCTTCCGTCCACGGCACCTTGCATAAATTCCGGCCTGCGTTTACAATGAACAACTTGCAATGGGGCATGACCAAGAAAAGGGCATGACACGTCATGCCCCTACAAAGAACCGCTTCGCTCCATGTAGGGGCTTGGCGTGCCAAGCCCAATTACGATAGGAGTTCTTCCATGTTCCGTTCTTCCGCCGCCAAAATTGCCGCCGCTGTCGTGGCGATTATTGCCGTGCTGGCATTTCTGCGCTATGGCCCAGGCCACCGACCGTCCGGCCCCAGCGCGATCCACATCGGGCCGAGCAACGACGCCCGCCAGGCCGTGGTCGTCGGCTTTCTGCCCGTCACCTGCCATTTGACCTGCCCGGTCACAGATTACGCCTCAAAAACGACGACGACCGGCACGCGCTTTGACTCGCAGCGCTTTACCGAGTTCCCGCCGATTGCCGAGGCGCTGAAAGCCAAAACGCTGCAAGCGACGTTTATGATCGTTCCGCTGGCGATGAAACTGCGCGAACAGGGCGTTCCGGTCAAAATCTGTTACTTAGGCCATCGGGACGGCTCCGAAGTTATTGTCCGCAAGGCCGACCCGGCCAAAAGCCTGCGCGACGAGAAGGGCAAGACGTTCGCTATTCCCAGCCCGTACAGCAATCAGAACCTGGTCATTCATAAACTGATGGAAAATCAGGGAATGCAACCGGACGACATCAAGTTTGTGGTGATGCCGCCGCCGGATATGCCGACGGCGCTGGCGACCGGGGCGATTGACGGTTATTTTGTCGGCGAGCCGTTCCCCGCCGTCGCCGAGTTGAATGGGTCGGGCCGCGTGTTGTACTATGCCAAAGATATCTGGCCGCATTTTATTTCGTGCGCCCTGGTTGTCCACGAAGACCTGATCAAGCAGCACCCGGACGAAGTGCGCGATCTGGTGCGCGGCATCGCCCAATCCGGCGCGTGGGCCGACACGCACCGGACGGATGCCGCCGCGCTGGTGGCCCCGTATTACCGGCAAAACGAAAAGGTCTTGAAATACGTCCTGACGCAGCCGCCGGACCGGGTCAGCTACTCCATGCTGACGCCCACTGATGCCGAGATGCAGCAGATTGAGGACATGGCTTTGAAGATGAAACTGCTGTCCAAGCCGGTGCCGATCTCCGAACTGGTGGATCGGGAGTTCATCCCGAAAGACATCACGCCCGCCGACATTCATCTTCCGGCGCAGAAGTCCTAGCGCACCGCGTCTGCAAAGGGTGCGGGCGTGACGTAGCGGGTCTGGTAGGTCTGCCAATCCTGCGGGTAGCGGCGGTATACCGGGTCGTCTTGCAGGCGGCCCGGCGGCGTGTTGTAGTTGGGGCGGGCGTGGGACGGCAGCGGCAGCACGGTTCGGGAAAAGCCGGTGTTGAAGTCTCCGTCCTTTTCCCAGCCGTCGGCTTCCAGCACGAAATCGCGCGTCAGGCCCGGCGCGGGGAGCGCGGGGGCGGGAAAGCGCAGTGACATCTCATCCCCGGCGTTCATGATCACGCAGCGGTCGTCCACCTGCGCGAGCAGGGGCCGCACGTCCCCGAAGCGCGTGTAGAAGCCCGCCAAGTCCAGCCACTGCGCGCCTGTCCCCATCAGCGTGTTGTAGTCGGGCAGTTCGGGCGAGGACGCATCGGCCTGGTGCGTGACGCTGTATCCCCGGTAATGTAGATCGGCGACGCTCGGTGCAATCCCCTGAATACGCATCTCTCCCGGCGGAAGTTCGGTCGCCGTTCCGAGGGTGTCCCAGTAAATCTCCATGTTCGTGCGCAGGCGCATCCGGCGCGGCGTCCCCGGCGGGAACAAGCCAGTAATGTTGATCAAGATGGTCTTGTTTTTGCCGTCGGGGAAGCCGAGTTTGGGCAGGGCTGTTTTCCATGCCCCATGACCATCGGGCGTCTCCAGCGACAGGCCGGTGGGCGGCGTGTGCCTGCCCTGGCTGAGCGCGAGGTTGATGGAACTGTCTGTCGGGTGGATCCAGCCTTCGGCGATGAGCCATTGCGGGGCGTTGCCCGCAGGGGCGGGGCCGCAGTCTAACTCTACATAATGGTCGCGGGTGACGCCTTGATAGAGGCCGCGCCCGAAGGTGTCCAAATAATGGCCGTCGGGGGCGGCGAGAGTCGCGGTCACGTCTTGGCTCCGGTCGTCTACGGCATGGGGGACGGGGATGGGCGGCGTCATGAGATGGATGGTCAGGGGCGGCGGGGGGATGGCGAACCGCTCGTCCACATAAACGCGGGTATTCTTGGGGTGGTCTACCGTGAGCAGGTGCAGGTAGTCAAAGAAGTGTGTCTCCCAGAGTTCGGCGGTGACGCTGAGGTTGTACGTGCCGTTGACGGGGGCGAGTTGGTCGCTGTTGAGGGTGACGCGGTCGCGGGTCATGGCGACGCCGGCGGTCCCCTGGGCGTTGATGCGCAGGCCCAAAGGCGAGCGCCAGATCAGGTCGGTGACGAAGTTCATGCCGTGGCCGTTGTCGGCGAAGAGCCAGGGGCAGGAGCCTTTGAGGCGTTCGGGGGCGTCGGCGGTTTGATTGGCGGACAGTTCAAATTCGCCCTGCGGGCTGCCGTTGGGCCAGAGGATGCGGATAAAGTCGGCTTTGGCATACGTCCCCAGGCCGAAGGAGGTGACGGGCTGACTGACGAGTTGTTTCTCGTATAAAAGCCCGGCGCGCAGGTCTATGACGCCGCCGACGCCGAAGGAGTTGTTGCGCTGGTCGCCGGCCAGGGCGGAGCGCAGGCGGACCTGCTGCCAGGCGTAGCGCTTGACGCCGTGCGCGACGAGGCGGGTGGGGATGCCGGACGGGGACACGCCGATCAAATCGGGGCCGCCGGTCTTGTCGGCGGTGTCGGGCGAGACGGCCCCGGCGCTGATCGCGGCGGGCAGGGGCGTCAATGTGCCGTCGGGCTGGCCGAGCCAGACGCGGGCGCCGTCGGGGCCGGTTCCGATGAGGTCTAGGGCGCCGTTGTTGTCCAGGTCGGCCCAGGTCAGGTCGGCGTGGGGGACGGCGACGCTGCTGCTCGCGGGGGAGTCGGGCCAGCGGGCGATTTCCTGCACGGCCCAGCCATTGTCCGTGCGGGAAAGGCGGCGCAGGGTGCCGTCGGGGCCGAGAACGGTGAGGTCTAGGTGGCCGTCGCGGTCTTCATCGGCGGCGGCGAGGGCGGCGGCGGTCTGGACGCCGGCGGGCAGGGGCCAGGGGGCGAAGACGCCGCTGCGGCGGTTCTGGAAGGCCCACAGACGGCCGTTGCCGTCCACAAGGGCGGCGTCGGGCAGGCCGTCGCCGTCCATGTCGGCCCAGGCGAAGGCGCGGACGCCGCTTGTGGGGCCGGGAAACGGGTGGATCGGCGTCCAGGTGCCGTCGGCGTTGTTGCGCAGGACGGTGGGCGGGCCGCTCGCCGTCCCACGGACGGAGCCGAGCGCGATGTCGAGGTCGCCGTCGCTGTCAATGTCCGCGCCCCAGGCGGCGGTGTAGGCGGCGTTGAGGACGGCGGGCGGCAGGGCCGTGCGTGCGGTCGTGTCGGTGAAGGAGCCGTTCGCGGCTTGTTGATAGAAGCGGAGGCCGTTC
>CAZZVX010000021.1:0-20244 GCA_964657535.1 Armatimonadota bacterium
GACGGCGTCATCACGGTCGGGCGCGACGGCAACAACGCCATCGTCCTGGCCGAAAGCACGGTCTCCCGCCTGCACGCGAAACTCGTGCGCGACGACGAAGGCCAGATCCTGGTTTCGGACGAAGGCAGCGCCAACGGCGTCTACGTCAACGGCGCGCGTGTCCAGCAGGCGACACTCGTCCCAGGCGACGAATTGAAGATCGGCGATAACTATTTTCGCTTCGAGACCTGAACGGTGCAACTTTCCGTCCGTCCCGGCGTCTAATCACAAAGGAGAACTCTTCATGCAATCACGAACACTCTGGCTGGCAGCCGCGCTGCTGACCGCCGCGCCCGCCGTCATCGCGCAGGCGCCGCCTGCCGTTCCCGTCGCCCCCGCACCGTCCTACACGCTGCGCTACAAGTTCACGCCGGGCCAGACGCTGGCCTATAAACTGACGATGGACGCCAGCGGCACGATCACCGGCGGGCCGGGGGGGCAGTCCATCCCTCTCCAGCAGCATATGACGATGACGTTTCATCAGACCGTCTCCGATGTCCGCGCGACCGATGGGGTCGCGACGGTCGTCACGAAATTCGATACGATGGACGCGACCCTGAACGGCCAGCCCCTGACGAACATCAATGCCCAGACCGGTCCCCTCAAAGACGGCATCACGGCGACGATCTCCCCGACCGGCAAGACGCTCAGCGTCAAGGCGAACGGGGCCGACGCGGCGAACCCTCCGATGGGAATGGACTTCTCGAAGTTGGGGACTTTCCAGGGGACGGCCCAGCTGCCGGATGCCGCGGTCAGCATCGGCGACAACTGGAAAGGGACGATGGACTTGACCAGCGCCCTGGGTTCCCAAATGTCCGGCGTGCAGGCGGCGCTGTCATCTACGCTCAACGGGGTGAACACGACGGACGGGAAAACCATCGCCGGCATCGGCCAGACGACGACGGCGACTATCAACTCGCCCGGCGGCGATGCCGCGCCGATGAAGTCCGAGGGCAGCATGACCGGCACCGGCACGCTCAAGTTCGATATGGATGGCGGATCCGTCATCAGCCAGGTGAATGCCGCGAAACTTGATATGACGCTGACGCCAAAGGCGGCGGCAGGGGCCGCACCGTCAGGACCGCTGCACCTGAACTTCCAGATCAACTCGGACCTGGAGCGCACAGACGCTGCCGCCGCCCCAGCAGCGCCCGCGCCGACGACGCCCTAGCTGTCTCGCTCGACCACGTAGCGGGCGAGGGCGCGCAGCGGCTCCGCCCGCACGTTGAAGTCCGCCAGAGCCGCGACGGCGGCCTGCGCGGACTCCCGCGCCAGCAGCCGAGACTCGCCGATGCCCAGGACTTTCGGGTATGTCGCCTTGTCCTGCTTCAAGTCGCTGCCGATTGGCTTGCCCAGTTTCGCGCTGTCGCCTTCCAGGTCTAAGATATCATCCGTAATCTGGAAGGCCAGCCCCAGATGCTCCCCGTAGATGCGCAGGCTGTTCTCCTCGGCGACAGACGCCCCGCACAGCCGCGCCCCGGCCATCAGCGACGCGGTCAGCAGCGCCCCCGTCTTGCGCGCATGGATCGAAGCGATGGTCGCCTCGTCCAGATCGCTTCGGCCCTCATTCTCCATGTCCGAGACCTGCCCGCCGACCATGCCCCGCGTTCCCGATGCCCGCGCGACCATCGCCAGCGCGTCCAGAGTCCGATCTGCCGGGAAGAACAGGCGGCTTTCCACGATCAACTCGAACGCCAGCGCCAGCAGTGCGTCACCGGCCAGAATCGCCATGGCTTCGCCGTAAACAACGTGGTTCGTCGGGCTGCCCCGCCGCATCTCGTCATCGTCGAGCGCCGGCAGGTCGTCATGGATCAGGGAAAACGTGTGGATGCACTCGACGGCGCACGCCAGCGGTAGCAGAGGCCGCGCCGCGCCGCCGATTGCCTCGGCGCCCGCAATGGCGAGGATGGGGCGCAGGCGCTTGCCGCCGCAGAAGAGCGAGTAGCGCATGGCTTCATGCAGCCGGTGAGGCGGCTGCTCCGCCGGCGGCAGGTACACATCCAGCGCCTCATCCACCAGCAGGCGGCGCTCGCGCAGGTATGCCGCAAGATCGAAGGTCATGCCCGGAGGCGATCCTTCCTAGCGATAGCGAGGTCAAAGCCTGCGGCGCGGGCCGCCGCGACCAGTGTATTCTGCATCAGCATGGCGATGGTCATCGGGCCGACGCCGCCCGGAACCGGCGTGATGGCCGACGCGACTTCGGACGCGCCCGCGTAGTCCACGTCCCCAACATCGTGACTGCGGCCAGGCACGCGGTTGTAGCCCGCGTCCAGCACGACCGCGCCCGGCTTGATCATCTCCGCCGTGATCATCTCGGCTCTGCCGATGCAGGCGCACAGGATGTCCGCCTGCCGTGTCATCTCCGCCAGGTTCTCCGTGCGCGAGTGGCAGACGGTGACGGTCGCGTTCTCGGCGAGCAGCAGCAGGGCGAGCGGCTTGCCGAGAATCACGCTGCGCCCGATCACGACCGCGTGCTTGCCGGAGATCGGCAGTCCGTACCGCTTCATCAGTTCGATCATGCCCGCCGGCGTACAGGAATGAAAGCCTTCCAATCCCGCCGTCAGCCGTCCCAGCGAGATCGGCGCGATCCCGTCCACGTCTTTTTCCGGCGACAACTGCGAAAGAATAGCCGGCTCATCCATGTGCTTCGGCAGCGGGTGTTGTATGAGAATGCCGTGAACGCTGAGGTCTGCGTTCAGCCCCGCCAGGCAGTTCTCCACTTCCGACTGCGCGGCGTCGTTGCCGAACGGAAACGTCTGTGACGCGAAGCCCGCGCGGGCGCAGGCCCGCTCCTTCATCTGCACGTAGGTCTGTGATGCGGGGTCGTCGCCGGCCAGTATCGCCGCCAGCGTCGGCACGACGCCCGTCGCCGCCGTCAGACGCCTGGTGTCCGCCGCGATCTCGGCGCGTATTGCCTTCGCGGTCGCTATTCCGTCAAGGATGATAGGCATGATTTTACGCCGAAGGAATCGGAATCGGACCAAAGGCGGGGATGCCCGCGTCTTCGGCGTCGGTCAGGTTGCAGTACGGGTCAAGGCCCCAGCCGTACCAGAGTTGAACGTTTGGGGGCAGCTGCTCCGCGTTGAGAGACAGCAGGGCCGAGTCGCCGTCCAGCGTGGCCTTGTAAATCAGGGCAAGGTCGCGCCCGTCCGCGCCGCGCAGGGAGAAGCCGGACGGACGACCCTGGGATTGCAGCCCGCTTTGCACATTGTCGAACGACACGCGCAGGCGCGCGCCGCTGTCGGTCGTCAGGGTGCGCAGCGTCGGCGTCGGGTTGCCGCTGGCGACGCGCGCCAGGCGCCTGCCCAGGCGCTTCAGGCCGGGCGTGCCGATATGAATGCCGTCGTCCAAATCCAAATCAACCGCCGTCACCACGTCCGTAAACGGCAGTGTCCCGGCCCATGTGCGTTGCGCCTCGCGGATGCCGTTCCAGCCCGCGTTCATTTCGTCATTCGGCTCCGTCACGAACCGCCCGATCTGGACGTAGTAGAACGGCAGGTTCGACTGACCGTAATCCGACCGGAAGGCGTTGACAAGCGCCGTCATCCGGTCTTTGTACAACCGGGCATCGGACGGATTGGCGTCCGACTCGCCCTGATACCAGAGGATGCCCGCCACCTTGCCGCCGACCGCCTGGAAGCGTTTCAGCGTCGCGCCGTAGAGGGACGCGCCGCCCTCGGTTTTCAGTTCCGGCGACCACTGCTGCATGGACGTGCCGCCGTGGGCGCTTGGGATCAGGCCGACCGGGACGCCGGTACGGGCGTAGCGCGCTTTGGCGAAGGTGAGGCCCAGCCCCGTTCCTTTGGTGCGCCCGATGTCTCGTGGGTCCGGTTCGTCCGGCACGGCGTCCCGGCCCCAGAGTTTGTGGTGGACCAGGTGCGGCGACTCGCCCAGCCAGTGTAGCGGCTCCTCGGCGACGGCCCAGTGTTCCCGGCTCTGGTAGGAATGCACGAAGGGCGACGGACCCTCCACGTCAACCAGGTCGCCACAGCCTTCCATGTTGCTCTGCCCGGCCAGCACCCAGAGGTCGCCGACGAGGATGTTCTTCGCCCCGCCGATCTCGTAGGGGCCACCGACAGCAAACTCCTGCGTGCTGCCGTTTTCCAGCGTCACGCGCGCCTTGCCGTCGGCGTCCCGCTGTAAGACTTGAAAATCGTGCAGTGTGTGAGCGTCGTAGGTCACGGTGTCTTGGTCTCCTGAGGATTGGCGAAATTCAGGTGCATCCGGCTCGCGGTCGGCGCTTCCTGGCCCTTGTATTTGCTGCCCAGCGACGGGTGGCCGTAGGGCCGGTCCGCCGGTGTGCTCATCGCGAAGAACGAGATCTGGCCGATCTTCATGCCGGGGTACAGCCGGATGGGTAGATTGGCGACGTTGGACAACTCCAGCGTGATATGGCCCTCAAAGCCGGGATCAATATAGCCCGCCGTCGCGTGGACGATCAGGCCGAGACGGCCTAATGAACTTTTGCCCTCCAGCCGCGCGACGAGATCATCGCCGAGGGCGACCCGCTCCACGGTGTTGCCCAGCATGAACTCGCCGGGGTGGACGTAGAACTCCTCGCCATCGCGGACCGTGACCAGTTCAGTCAGTTCGTCCTGCGGGGAGCGCGGGTCAATACTGGCGTACTTGTAATTTCGGAAGACTCGAAAGCGGGTGTCGAGGCGGATGTCAATGGACGCCGGCTGAACCATCGCCTCGTCATAGGGCGTGAGCGAGATGCGCCCGGCGGCGATGCTCCCTTTGATGCTGTGGTCGGACAAGATCATTCAGTTCATTCCACATCCGGGTAGCCGACGGCGACGATGTTCAACCCTGGCCCCAGGCGCAGCACGCCCGTAGGCTTCTTGAAGGTGACGCGGGCGCCGTTGAGATGCACCCACTTCACGTCGCTCTCTCCGAGCGGGCCGAAGGCCCCGATGAAGTCAACCAGGAGCGTCGGCGGTGAGACGACCACGACCTGAAAAATGCTGTCTGGGTGCGTGATTTCGCCCACGGCGAACGGCGGTCCGCCGTCTTCCGTGCCGTCGTCTCTTCGCCAGTAGACCGTCACCGTTCCGTGCGGCGTTCTTGCCGTGTAGGACGGTGCAGCGCCTTCTTTGATGCGGTCGAAACGGACGACGGCGTGCGGGCGGCGTCCGCCGACATAGCCGATTGGCGAGAGGCTCTCCGAAACAGGATTGGATATGCCCCGTCGCGGCACGGCCAGAATCGGCGCGGCGCAGAAGGCCGCCATCAAGACGGTTCCCGCAAACAACGGCAAACGCAACGAATTCGTCATCGGCTAAAGTCCTGGATCTGGAGGCAGGGCTTTTTTCAGCCATCGGTAGCGCGGCCCGGACATCGCCTCGTCGTCCTTGAAGCCGACGGCCTCGGCGCAGCACCGCGCCGGCTCGTTGTCACGGCCCACACGCACCCAGACTTCGGGGTAGGGGCGGGACGCCGCGACGAACGCGACCAGGCGCGAGAGAAGCGCCTTGCCGATGCCTCGTCCGCGCATATCCGGCGCGACCAGCAGGTGCTGAATTTCGGCGTCGCCCTCCACCTCGTCTTCGACGATCTCGCCGTAAGCGACCAGGTCTCCGTCACGCCGCAGGGTGAAGGCGTAGTTCGCTTCCAGCGTCCACGCCAGGACTTGATCTGCAGGAAGCGAACCGTCGTCCGCCCCCGTGACGTGCCGCACGTCTTCGGGCGACGCCGCCCAATGCGCCACCGTCTCCGCCTCCGGGATCGTGAACGGACGCATCTCGAAATGCGCCATCAGCCGCCTTGACTTTCTTCTGCGGCCTCATCGCCGCGCGGCACGCGGGCCAGGGCGCCCAGCACCCCGTTCACGAACCGCCCGGACTCCGCCGTGCTGTATTTCTTCGCCAGTTCGATGGCCTCGTTGACCACCGCCGCAACGGGGGCGTCGGGCCGATACAGCAGTTCATAGGAAGCCAGCCGCAGGATGTTCCGGTCCACGGCGGCCTGCCGGTCGAGCGCCCAGTCGGTCGCGAGCGCCGCCACGCGGGCGTCAATCTGCGACTGATGCGCCAGCGTCCCGCGCACCAGGTCTTCGGCAAGCGTCCGGTGCGACTCGTCCAAATGCGACTGCGCCAGCGCGGCCTGCACGACCTCGTCCACGGGCTGCTTGCCCAGGTCGAGTTCAAACAGCATCCGCAGGGCCAGTTCCCGCGCCTCTCGCCGGCTACTCTTGCCCCGCGCGCTCGAATTGTGTCCGTCGGGAGTCATTTGCGGTTATTGTACCCGATGCCGCCGCATTCGTTTCGCCGATTTGCGGTCAAAAGGCCGCCCATTTTGCGCCCCCCGCGCCTTGCGCCTGGCTGGCGGCGGCGCGGGCCGCGACAGGTACAAGGCTGCCAGCAGCGTCAGTCCCAGTCCCAGGCACCCGTCCGCGTACCAGTCGAACGGGTGCGCGTCCATCATCGCCTTGTGCGCCTGAATCCCCAGCACGATCTTCGTCCAGTAGACGAACCCGCTCCCCAGCGCGAGAAAAGCCGCCCAGGCCATCGCCCGAACCACCAGACGCCGCGTTCCTACAAACGGCAGTGGCCTACGGCGCTTACCGCTCGCCATCTATAGCCCCTGTATTTTCTTGACGCGCTTTGCTTTGATGAGACCGTCGTACTCGGCGTGAGAGCCGATCCAGACCCAAATAATCAGGTCCTGAGTCCGACGTATTCCTATGGCTCGCCAGCCGAGTGAAGTCCGAACCGACCAGAGATGCTTATCTTTGTTGATTTCTTTGAATCGCAGGCCGTTCGCAAATGGATCGACTCTCCAACGTCGGTAAGCCTGCCGTGCGTCTCGGCGCACTTCGCTCGGCAGTTCGCGCAGGTGTTCGCGAAATCGCGGGGAGACATGAGATTCCAAAGTTTACGCGCCGATTCGCTTGGTGCGCCCTGCCTCGAAATCGGCGTTCGCTTCATCGGCCAGCATCGCTAAGACATCCTGTGACGCGGCGAATTGACTGTCCCACATTAGGTCGTCGAGGGCGTCCAGAAGAAGTTGGGCTAGATAATCCTGTTTCTCGTCTGGTAAACTGGTCGTCTGTTGTATTGCCTTTTCCAATAAAGCCGTCATAAAAATCCCCCGTAAGTTAGCCCATTATACCACCTGTTGTATTCTGGATTAGACCTCTCGCGTAAGTCTCTCGGCAACTCGCTCAGGCGATTTTCGTATCGGCATACCCGGTTTTCAAACCGGGGCTCGGCTTCTGCAAGAGGCGTATTAGCAAAACGCCGTTGACAGATGAGCGTGTACACGTTATACTCGCGTGTCTGTGAAGCGGTCAAAGACATTTGGCCCAAAGACGCACGCAAAGACGCCTTCTCAATTTTCAGGGGTCGAGAATGGAAATCATATCGGAAGACGCAGGCTCTCGCATCAGAACAGAGATTGTTGGCAGTGAGTTGACCACTACCCAAGCTTGAGGTTGTCTGTTATTGTCGCGGACGAGGGTTTCGGTAGCGCGTATGACGGCATCTGGGTAGGGCTTGATCAATACAAAGATTTTGTCGCCGGTTTTCGTCAGTGTGAGCAGGCCCGAAGGGGTAAGGTTGCTCTCGCCAGCCTCAGCCCTGGAGGATTGGATTTAGCAATTGAGAGTAGCGACGGCTGGGGCCACTTCCTATTGACTTACACCCTCGGCAGGGCTTCTTATCAATCCCGCACTGTCATGTCAAAGGCCGTCATGGGCGGCTTTGATCTCGACGGTGGGCTACTCGCTCGTTACGTATCGGACTTCGAGGCCCTGTGGCCGGCGGGCGGAGAGTGAACAATACCTGGATGAAGCCAACGCACCTTCTTTCTATTCGTTCAGGTGGCGGGCGAGGAAGCTGGTGCTGAGTTCGCCCTGGCGGAAGAAGGCGTTGGCGAAGATGCGCTTGTGATACTCTAAATCGGTCTTGACGCCGCCGATCTCCGTCTCGTCGAGGGCGCGCTGCATCCGGGCGATGGCCCCGGCGCGAGTCTCGTCCCAGACGATGATCTTGGCGAGCATCGAGTCGTAGTAAGGCGGGACTTCGTAGCCGCAGAAAACGTGCGTGTCAATCCGCACGCCCAGGCCGCCGGGCATCCGCATGGAGGTGATCTGGCCCGCGCTGGGGGCGAAATCGCGGTCGGGGTCGCGGGCGGTCAGGCGGACTTCAATGGCGTGGCCGGTCCACGAGATGTTGCGCTGGCTGAAGGGGAGTTTCTCCCCGGCGGCGATGCGAATCTGCCACTTGACCAGGTCTAAACCCGTGACCATCTCCGTCACGGGGTGCTCGATCTGCAGGCGCGTGTTCATCTCCATGAAGTAGAACGAGTTGTCCGGGGCGAGGATGAACTCGACGGTGCCGGCGTTGGTGTAGCCGGCGGCTTTGGCGGCTTTCACAGCGGCATCGCACATCTTCTTGCGCGTGGCTTCGTTCAGGTGAGGCGCGGGGGCTTCTTCGACCATCTTCTGGTAACGCTGCGTCTGCACCGAACAGTCGCGCTCGCCCAGGTGCAGCACGGTGCCGTGTTCGTCGCCGAGAATCTGCACTTCGACGTGGCGGAACGTGTCAATGAACTTCTCAATGTACACGTCAGGGTTGCCGAAGCTGGACTCGGCCTCCACCTGCGCCGTCTTGAGGATCTTGGGGAACTCTTCCTCGTTCTGCACGACGCGGATGCCGCGCCCGCCGCCGCCGCCGGCGGCCTTGATCATGACGGGGAAGCCGATCTTGGCGGCCACTTTGGAGGCTTCGAGCGGGTCGCGCAGGGCGGTGTTGGTGCCGGGAACGATGGGGACGCCCGCCTTTTCCATAGTCGCGCGGGCCTGTATCTTGTCGCCCATCATCTCGATGGCGCGCACGGGTG
Organism: Armatimonadota bacterium; assembly: GCA_964657535.1. Taxonomy (GTDB): domain Bacteria; phylum Armatimonadota; class Armatimonadia; order Armatimonadales; family Capsulimonadaceae; genus CAZZVX01. Next base: position 8,884 of record CAZZVX010000021.1, read on the forward strand.
GGCCGATATACTTCAGGCCGATGGCGTCGCACATCTCGGCGAACGAGGCGACTTCGGCCAGAAAGCCGATGCCGGGATGCACGGCGTCACAGCCCGTAATCACGGCGGCGCTGAGGATGTTGGGCGCGTTCAGGTAAGACCCTTTGCGCTCCGGCGGCCCGATGCAGACGGCTTCGTCGGCGATGCGGACGTGCAGCGCGTCGGCGTCGGCCTGGGAATAGACGGCCACCGTGGCAATCTTCATCTCGCGGGCGGCGCGAATGATCCGCACCGCGATGTCGCCGCGATTGGCGATCAGTATTTTCTTGAACATAGACTCCTGAACAAAAGGGGATGGGATTATTCGCCGCCGTCGCTGCCGGGCTGGCCGCCGGAGCCGGGGATATTCGGGATCGTCACGCCGCCGGGGCCGCGCTGACCGTTGACCGGCGCGGGAGCCGCCGCTGGAGCGCCCGGCGATGCCGACGGCGTCGGGCCAAGTTGGTATGTGCATCCCGGCGAATGAATCATATCGTCGGTCACGCCGTACTTCTTCAGATCGTCCAGACTGCGCGGCGGCTGGCCGCCGTTGTCCTGCCGGTACATGCTTGCGGCCTGGTTGATCTGCGACTGATAGATCGTACACGCCGCGCCGTTGGCGCGATCAATCGCGGTCGTATCGGCCCCGGTCGTGGACGCGGGCCGGATCAGGCGGGGAATCAGGACGGCGGCCAGGGCGATCAGAATGGCGACGGCGACCAGCGACCCGACCAAAGACCACTGACCACGGCGGCAGGCGGCGGAACGGGGTGTCAGCATGGCGTTATGCTCCTCGCCGGGATTGTACCCGATTTTCGCGGAAATCGAGGAGTGTCAGGCGGCCGCCAGGCGGAACAGGGGCTGGCCGTACTCGACCGGAGCGCCGTCTTCAACGAGGATTTCGATCACCTGCCCGCTGTAGTCGGCCTGCACGTCGTTCATCAATTTCATGGACTCGATGCTGCCGACGACCTGGCCCACTTCGATGCGGCCCCCATAGCGGGCAGGCGGATCGGGGTGATGGAACAGCCCGACCATCGGCGCCGTGAGCAGCACCGGCTCGTCTTCCACAGCCGCGATCACGGCGCTGTCTGTCGCCCGTGTTTCGGCGGCATCCGTCCCCGCTAGGGCGATCGGCACGGCATGAGGAGCCGCGCTCGGCGCAGAAAAGGCACCGGGCGACTTGCGGACGTGAACTTTTTGGCCGTTCTGCTCCACGGTGACCTCCGAGATCGGGTACTCCTGGATCAGCGCGACGATCTGCTCAATGTTGTCTAGGTTCACGAGTCCGTCCTTAAATTTTCAGCTTGAAGCACCAGAATTCGATGAATTTCAGCACCTGAGACAGCAGGATCACGCAGACCGCCCCGATCAGCGTCCATTCCACAATCGCCGTCTGCTGGTTGTGGAAAATGGAAACCGTCCCAGGGCTTTCGCCCAGCGAGAACCGCTTCATGACCGTCTCGACCCCGCCGAGAGTCGCCAGCGCCAGGGTCTGAAGCGCCCCCATGTTCTGCCAGAGAAGCAGCGGGAAGCCGATCAGCGCGACGGCAACCATCGCCTTGTACTTCTGGCGCTGGTGTTCGTTGTATATGACGCAGTTGCGGCAGCGCTGGCGCAGGGCGGCGGGCGTCAGGCCGGAACGCTTCTGGCCGAAATTGTAGGCCATGTCCGCTTTGGCCGCCTTCTGCTTCCAGTCGGTCGTGATGACGGCCTGCAGGATGATGCGCTCCTCGCACATACAGCCCTCTTTGTACCACCAGCAGGGCGCCGTGCGCTTGACATAGACGGGGCATTTCTCGCGGATGTTGTCCCGGCAGTAGGGCAGCTCCCAGCAGCGGCTCAGGGCCGTCCGCACCTTCGTTTTCGTCGGCTGCTTGCGGACGTTCGCGCCGTACTTGACATTGGCCCGCTGGATGGCCGCCGCTTCCGCCGCGTTGTAGAACCGGCGCACCAGGTCAATGCCGACCCACACGAGGCCGGGCACGAAGAACATCCACGACAGCAGCTGAAAGTCGCGCATCAGCGTCTGGGTCGCCATGCTCGTCTTGAAGCCGCGATAGTCATAGACCTGGGCCGTCAAAAACGGCAGGCCCGCGTAAAACACCAGTCCTGCGGCGAACAGGATGTAGCCGATAGTCTCGTCGCGGCACGTCACGATCAGCAGGCAGACCAGAAAGACGAGCGCGGAGACCTGGAGCGCCTGGAAGACGAAGTCAATGTTTTGCAGGTTGCGCGCCCGGTCGGCGTGGGAGAGCGCGCCGAGCGCGGCTTTGGACCAGGCGCCGGAGTACAGCCCGGCCAGCAGGTAGCCGAGCAGCAACACCGTCACGGCGAGGGCGACCCAGAGGACCCGTCGGGCGTAGTCGTCGAGGATCAGGCCCGTTCCGCGCGTACCTTTGCCGCCCCCTGGGAATATCCCTTTGGAGGGGGGCGCGGGCCGGGCCGGAGTCTGCGAAAGGTCAATCGGTGCGGGCATTGGAGGATTTCCCCTGAAGTTCTGGGGGACGTACTGACCCCTACGGGACGAAGTTACTTGACACGTTCCAAATACTGATCGTTGCGGGTGTCTACTTTGATCCTGTCGCCGACCTTGACGAAGAACGGGACGGTGACGACGGCGCCCGTTTCCAGCGTCGCCGGCTTGCCGCCGCCCGACGCCGTATCGCCCTTCTCGCTGCCCGCCGTTTCGGTGACTTCGAGTTCGACGAAGTTCGGGACTTCGACGCCGATGATCTGGTCTTTGTGCGTCATCACGCTCAGTTCCATGTTCTCTTTCAGATACTTGATGCCCGTCCCGATCTGTTCCTTGCGGATTCCTATCTGCTCAAACGTCTCCGGGTCCATCGCGTAATACTCGGCGCCGTCGTTGTATAGGTACTGCAGGGGTTTGCGCTCCAAGATCGCCTGCTCCATGCGCTCGCCTGCGCGCCACGTCTTGTCAATCGTGCGCCCGTTCTTGACGTTTTTCAGCGTGGAGCGGACAAACGCTCCGCCTTTGCCCGGCTTGACGTGCTGAAAATCGCTGATCGTATAAATATCACCATCCATAATAATGGAGATGCCGTTCCGAAAATCGCTCGTGTCCATAAGAAAAAAACAAACTCCTATCCAAGAATCCCCAAAATTATACCACACGTCCTGGCTCTCTGACAAGACGGCTTTCATCAGTCGGGTGCTTGTGTGACAGGGGTTTCTCTCTCAGAAGCATAAATTGGGGGAGGAGACGCGCAGCAGGATGGCGCCGTGCGCAGGGACTAGGAGGGTAGTTAAGGCCGCCGCCTGGCCGATCCCGCGCCTCTCCCACAGATTTTGGACGGGCGCATCTTCGGGGATGCCTAGACTAGTCCAATCTATCGCCACGGTGGTGGGCGCATCGGCGCGGTTGAGAAGCCCGACACAGACGGAACCGTCGGCGAGGTCTTTGCGCCAGATGTCCGTCTCGCCCCTCCTCTCCAGGCGTGGGGCGGCTCCGAGCGGGTCCTGATCAATCGCAATCACGTCATCGTTAGTGAGCAGGGCCAGCGTGAACGGGGACAAGACGGCAACGTCACAGCTGAGGAACAGCGGTGCGGAGAGCAGGCACCACAGGCTCATCTGGAACATCTGTTCATCGGCGTTCAGGCGAGTCAGTCGGAAGCCGCTCCCGGTGGAGTTAGGTATGCCGAGCGGGCCGATCTGCAGCATATCCGGGTCGTTCCAGTGTCCAGGACTCATATAGGGCAGCCAGTCCCGCTGCGCCATTGCGATGGAAACGAGCGACTCCCAGGAATCGGTTACATCACCGGTCGTCCGCCAGAGGTGGGCGAGCTGCGACAGTCCTGCGGCATTCTCCAGCGGGGCATTGTTGGACAGACTGAGGACGATGTCGCGGCACGCGCGTCCGAGATCCGCTGCGATCCGTGCAGTCGTGGCGACGTCGTTTGGGTGCCAGTCCACCTTCACGAAATCTATCCCCCAGTCGTCCCACTGCCGGACATCCGCCGCGAAGAGCCAGTGCGGCCCGACCCGGTCCATGCCTCGGTCGTGGGTGCCGGGATAACGACCAAACAGCTGGCCGCGCTGCAAGCGCTGTTCCGGCGGCAGCGCCGCCGAGGGCGGCAGGCCGCTCGCGTTGTCTGCGCTGCCGCCAAGGAAGCCGGCGTAACTGCCCATCCAGGGCGTGGAGTACAGCCCGATCTTCAGCCCGGCTGCGTGCAGGTCTCTGCACAGTCGGGCGATATCGGGAAACCGCTCGTTGGGCTGCAGTGCATTGTCGGGTCCGCCGCGTTCCCCCTGCCAACAGTCGTCAATGCAGAGGTAACTCCAGCCGTGCGCCGTCAGCCCCCGTTCGACCATCGCCGCCGCTGTCGCCCGGACGGCGGCCTCGCTGACTTCCTCGGAATAGGCGTACCAACTGTTCCAGCCCATCGGCGGTGTCAGGCAGAGGCGGTCGCCGACTGCGATGATCAGGTCTCGCGCGGCTTCGCCGTTGTGGTCATGGACGGTCAGCCGGGTCGTATACCGCCCCCGCGCCTCAACCTGGCCGGTGATCATGCCAGACACGGGGTCAATCTTCAGGCCATCCGGTAAACGCTCGGCGCGGAAGTGGAGCGGACCCGTCCCGACAGCGGCCACCTGGTACAGCAGCGGCGATCCCGGCCGAACGCCCACAATAGGCGCGCCATTGATACGGGGCAGGGACGCCGCGGCGTCATATTGTTCTGGCATTCGAATCGATTTTCATGATCGGGGGCCTTACGTCGCGCCGCTGTCCTCGCCGGCCGACGAGGCCCGGACCACAAGACGCGGGACAAGTTCGCTTTGCTGGAGTGGCCGAGACGATTCGTTCAGACGAGACAGCAGAATGTCCCACGCGAGGCCGCACATCTCCTCCACAGGAAGGCGAATGCTGCTGATGGGGCAGGGCAGATACTGTGCGTTCTCCAACCCGTCACACCCGACGATCCGCACGTCGGCAGGGATTCGCAGCCCCGCTTTCGTCAGGGCCGTGTAGCAGCCGATGGCCACCTCGTCGTTGAAACAAAGAAGCCCGTCCGGGACGTCGTGCGCGCAAATCCAGTCCCGCATCGCCTCATATCCTGCCGCGCGGGATGCATTGCGCACCAGGATCGACTGCGACTCGCGCCCGACCGCCGCCATCCGCTCCGTGTACGCCTGGCTGCGGTGTGTTCCCATTATAGGCGTCACGAAGGCGATTGTCCGGCACCCGGCGTCTACTAAATGGTCAGTCGCCTCTTTCGTGCCGGCAATGAGATCGAGGCGGACGTAATCCGTCTCTGGGTCGCACCATTCGCCCAGTGTGACGACAGGCCTTTGTCTCCGCGAGGCGGACCGCCGATAGCCCGCAGCGAAGTGCGGGACGTCGCAGGCCAGGATGCCATCTACGGGCCAGAGGCTGACCGGGTTCTCGGAGTCGTCCGGTCCGCCGGCCTCGTCGTAGAGTTCTTCCGTGATGATCTGATAGCCGCGTTTGATGCTTTCCCGGTACAAGGTGTGCTGGACGAAACCGAAATAAGGCGAGTAGAAATCCTGAGCGACCATCCAGAGCGAGACCGTCTGCGTCAGACCGGTCGCCAGTGAGCGGGCGACATGATTCGGCTGGTACCCTGCCTCCAGCGCGGCCTGCAGGACCCGCGCCCGCGTCTCCTCCGAGTACGCACCGCCCTTCCCGTTCAAGATTCTGGACACAGAGCCTTTGTGCAGATTGACGCGAGAGGCAATAACATCCAGTGTCGCGCTCATGTCTTGTTCTCCTCCTCGTCAATGATGATACCCAGGCGCGGGATATTCCTGCGCCTGGGTGCTTTTCAACTTGTTTCCAGTGCCTACTGAAGTTGGAATGTGACTGTGAAGTTGCCCAGACTGTTCACCGACGGTCCCGCACCGTTGGTACCGCTCCCGAAGCAGGGATCCCCGACCCGCGTCACCGGCAGCATCTTCACGTGTCCGTCCGCCATCAAATAATTGTCCAGATAGGTGGTCTGGTCGTGCCGATTTGCCGCGATCTTGGCCGTGAAGTCCGTGTTGGTGGTCGTGCAGTTGGTGGCCCCGACCGGCTGTGTGCCGTAGCCGATTTGGCTGTAAACCTCTGTCGGATTTGTCACGTCCAAAGCATAGCCGGGATCTTCGAACAGCAGCACACTTGACGCGGGCGCCTGAATCACAGACAAAGGCGTGCCGTTTACCAAAGGAGTGCCGCCGTAGGGATAATGGGCGATGTTGGCATTCTCAGCGTAGGAATCAACGACATTGGCACCCGTGGCGGTTGTCGAATCGTCCGGGCATTTGAACACGCCCGTACTCTTGACATACGGGTAGATGCGACCTGCCCAACCGAAGCCGTAATTGGTCGAGGAGGGGAATGTTTCATCGTTGTCCTGAACATACTGGATGAAACCAAGTCCGAGCTGCTTCTCGTTGGAGGCACAGCTGATTTGCCTCGCCTTCTCACGGGCTTTCGCGAAGACGGGAAAGAGAATGGCCGCTAATATCGCAATTATTGCTATCACGACAAGAAGCTCGATCAAGGTAAAGCCTCTACGCTTCACGTCATTGGGGGCCGCATAGGTTTGCATAGTCATAACACCTTTCTTCTTGTAAGGGCGATAGAATTATCTCCCTATAGTACAATCGGTTGCATAAGCACATTATACAACTGAGATGCCTTCCTGTCAAGCACTCATGAGAAAATGGCTGGGGATTTTCAGGCCGTGTGGAGAGAGAAGTCCCTCCTCCATCCTTCCTCGTATGATCACTCAACGTCTAGACGCTTCGTTGGTAACCACTGGCGTCACGACGGCGGCTGCGAGTGTCGGAGCATCTTCACCCTGTTTTGACGCTGCGCCCTGAAGCGCAAACCACTGCCGGGCCGTGATCGGCACCGTGACTTCGAGCGGAACGCCATCGGGTATGTCCAGCCATTTTGCGCGCGACGCTTCGATAGCGCTGTCCGACAGACCGAACGCTTTCAGTACGGCTGTGGCGATGATGAAGTCGCCGGCGGGATTCATATGAATGCCGTCTACCGTGAGCAAGTTGCCTTTGATCGTCTTCTTCGCCAGTGCGTCGCAGTACGGGCGGTTGGTTTCCGCGAGAACACACCCTTTATCGAGCGCAAACTGCCTCAGAAACATGTTGTAGTTCGAGACAGGGGTGTTCAGGCTGCTCGACAAATCTTCCACGACCGGCGTGACGGTCAGAAGCATGACTTTGATATGGGCGGCCTGGCATTTGTTGACCATGCTGGTGACGTTCGCCTCATACTGGACCAATACAGGCGTTTTCCAAACATCGTTCGCCCCGCAGCTCAGGAGCACCCAGTCTGGTTTTTTCGCGATGACGTCGGTGTCTATCCGGCCCGCCATATCCGTAGAGGTGTTGCCGCCATAGCCGGACGGTATCGGCTGAATTATAATCCCGTTGGCAGCAAGCGAATCCACAACTAGGTGTATCCATCCCGCAGGTTTGCTCCAGCCAAACCCGGTAATAGAGTCGCCCAAGAAGGCTACTTTTTGGCCGGATTGAACAAGGACATCATCGGCGTATGTTGCCTGCGGCGCGGCCAAAATGACGACGAGCGCGACCGCGAGGGAGAGGCTGAAAGTCATGGACTGAAGCGTATTCGCCCCTTGATTCATCAATTTCCCGAAAACCATGTTTATTCCTTTCTTCACTAGCAGGCGGTCACGCAGCGCCGACGCGCCTTCAGGCCCAGAGTCGCTAGACCCAGAAGCCCGACGCCCAGCGTTGCAAACTGTGAAGGCTCCGGCGCGGGAGTCAACTCCACTTGTAGGCCGTTGAAACACCCGAATGCAGTACCCCCGACAGTACCGGTAATCGTGCCGGCGGCGCTGGTCGTGCCGGTAAAGACGACGTAGTTGGAGTTGGCGGCAGGGTTGGCGATGAAGGAGACATTGTTGGCGCTCCCCCCGGCTGTCGTCTTAGAGACGCCATTGACGGTGAAACTGCTGCCGTTGTAAAAGTTGGTGGCGCCATACAGGTACAGGGTGTACGGGGTGCTGACCGGCAGGCTGCCCAGAGTGAAAGTGGCCGGCGAGTTGGCGTTGGTGTAAAAATATTGATTGAAGAGTGCCGCCGGATCCGATGCCATCAAGGTGGATTTTGACGAGGGCGGACCGGCGTATGTGCCGCAGGTGCTGGGAACGGCCAGCGTGACCATGCTGGCGTTGCCGTTGGAATCCAGCGCGTTCGTGAACGTGAAGTTGCCTGATTTGTTGTTGGCGTTGTTGAAGATGGTGCCGCCCTCGCCGAGCGCGCCCTGCCCCTGATACAGCGGCTGCGAGGCGGCGCTTCCGCCGTTGTTCGTGCTGATTTCAAAGTTATAAATCGTCGTCTGCGCGGCGGCGGGGCGCAGGCCGATGAAGCCGAACGTGGTGAGTGCGCCGATCACCAGGCTTGGTTTGGTTGCGAATGTCATATGATGTCCTTTCTGGTTCTGAACGGAGATAATGGTCAAAAATGCTGGATGTCGTCGGTACTTGGCGAAGGTCCTCCTTTCGCGTCCTCAATCGGCAACCGGCAGCCGAGCGACCTCGCCCGAAGACAAACGCAGTGACGACCCCTGCAGACGCCGGCGGGACTGCTCCACCCACTGATTGTCCGCGTTGAAGTAGCCCACTGACGCCACGTTGTTCGGTGCGAAAGCGCCCTTCCCGGTGAAGACGGTCCCATCCGTGGCGCTCATCAGCAGAAGGTGTTTCGTGTCCTCCAGAAGCGCAAAGCCGGACCCGCCGCTGTTGGACTGAAATGTCACTGTGAACGGCCCAACGGTTCGCTGTTCGGAAACGGGTCCCGATATGTCGGCGAGGTTGAAGGCGGCGCACTGGCCTTTGATTGCCGTCGCCAGTTGTTTGTCCGCTTTGTAAATCATTCGGTTGAGGTTCTGAACGGTTTTCAGGGAAGTCTCAAGTCCCGCCCCCGCCTGACTCGATACCGGCTGCGTTCCGTCCCGAACGACCCAGTTGTTGGTGCCGGCCGCCGTCTTCCGATAAATGCCGTCGTCGCCGCCCGACCAGTCGGACGACCTAAGTTCGTAGACCATGTATCCGCCTCCCTCCTCAAAATTAGAAAGGATCAGACTGACCAGGTTGTGATAGTTTCCGCCGCCTTCAGGCTGATGGGCGACATTCCCAGGCGTGGTGACGCTGATGGTGTTGAGCGCCGCCTTCGTCTTGCTCGTGTCGTTGCTGTAGCTGTCAACGCCGTAAATGTCGCATCCGGGAGCCGTCGTCCATCGGGCGTTGAACATATCTAGGGCGCGGTAGGTTGTTCCCACGTTGCAGCGCGTGATCACGTCGCGCGGGCTTTGATGCACCACGTCACCGAGCCTATTGATGAGCGTATTGACGGCATCAAACTGTCCTCCCGCGAACATTTTCGCTGCCATGTCGGCGGAATTGCCCCAGACGAGGGGGATGCTGCCTGCCCCGTCCGGCTCGTTCTCGACCTGGACCATGATTACGCGCTTCTGCGTGTCTGTCGCGGCGATATGCGCCATCAGCGCGGCTAGGGCGGCAGAGGCGCGGGCGATCAGTGCAGGCGCGGAGAGATCATAGACATTGGAATAGCGGGCGTTCCTCGGGAATCGCGACTGGTCGTTGACGACGTACTTCGGCACCTGGTTGTAGCCACAGACATCCGCTCCGTACCATAGCAGTTGAACCTTCAAGTCGTAGTGGTTGGCGTCGGCGATCACATGGTCCACGTAAGACGCGAAGTTGTAGTCGCCTTCGGTCGGTTCCACCGTAGACCAGCGTACCGGCACGATCACCGTCTGGAATCCGGCTTCACGGGCTTTTTCAAAGTAGCCGTCAGCGAGCGCCCACTGTGTGTCTGAGAAGTTCCCGTTCAGGAAGTTGTCTATGCGGATTTGAACGCCGTACATCAGATAGGGCTGTCCATTGACAAGCGCGACCGTTTTCCCTCGCATGGTTGTCAGACACGAAACGACCTGCCTAGACGCCGCCATCGCAGGACGACCTTCAGGCAACACGAGTGCGAGCAGCAACAGATACAACAGACTCCATCTTGTGACCATAGCAAAAGTCCCTTTGTGTTCCACCTCAGATGCCTCCGAATATTATGCAATCGGTTGTATATTAATAATATCACATCTGGCCTCCTCTGTCAAGTGAGAATTCTCCTTCGTGCGGGGACGTCTCGCCTCCGCCGTGTCCGGCAGCCTGACCTCACTGCGGCGTCGCGATGCCGACAACGGCGATTTTGGAGACGCCGCCGCTGTCGCGCGAAATTTGTTGGAGCATACCGGCGGCTTCAAAACTTTCGTCCTGGCCGTCCGGGTCCTTCCCGACCAGCCCGACCGTGTAGATGCGCGCGCCGTTGGTGTTCCACGCGCGGACGCGGCGCGGGAAGCGCCTCATGTAGCCGGTGCGGTCGTCAATCCCATTGCCGTCCGCGTCCTGTGTCGGCACGCCGTCGGTGATCACATAAACGACGTTGACGCCGGGCATCGTCAGCGCTTTCTGCAATGGCCCCTCTAAATTTGTGCCGCCGTTGACCTCAATGGTGCTGAGATAGTATTTGGCGCGGCGGATCAACTCCGGCGTCGCCGGGTTCAGGTCGTCGGAGAAGGCGTGGTAGTCGCTGCTGAACGTGATGATGTCGAACGACTCGCCGGACTGCAGACCCGCCAGCGCCTCGTCCATCTCCTGCCGAACGCGGTCAATGCGCGACGTCATGCTCCCGGAGATGTCCAGCACGTAAACGATGTGCCTCGCGCCTTCGCCGCTGCCCGTCCCGCCGGAGCCGAGGCCGAACGGCCCCCCGTTGCCGCTGCCTGCGCCGCGTCCCTCGCCGCTGCCGGTCCCCGACCCGGTTCCCGGCCCATGCCCGGCGGTCAGCCCGCTGCCGCCGCTGGTTGCGTTCGCCGGCGGGGCAATGTGGAACGCGGGTGCGTCTATGGCCGCAGGCGGCGCGAAGGCGATGTGAACAGGACCGTGCGGCGTCAGCAGGACGGGCCGGGCCGACGGTGGGGCAGGCAGAGGCGGAGGCGTCGGCGGGGCCGGAACCGTCGCCAAGACCGGCACGGCCGCGCCCGCGCCGCCGGGAGCGGCCTGCCGTGGGCGCCGCGTCGGTCGGGGGTTATGCCGGGGCGAGGGCGCGCGCAGAGTGGCGCGGCGCACGATCACCTTCGAGCCGGACACGTTCAGCACCCGCACCACCTCTTCGTACACGCCCTCGGGGCACTGAAAGAGCCGCTCGGCCTTCCCGGTCTTCAGATCGTATTTGTCGAGGAACGGCCGGTCGCCCTTCGGCCCGGCGCCGTCGCCGCGGAGGAAGAACGTGTCGCCGGCCGGGTCG
>CAZZVX010000021.1:20254-23340 GCA_964657535.1 Armatimonadota bacterium
CCGCGCCGGAACGATTTTGTGCGGCCTGGGCGGCCTGAGAATCGGCTTCGGCGCAGGCCGTTCAGTCGGCGGCTTCGGCGGGGGAATGTATAAGGCGATCAGCAAGGGGCGACGTGGTTCCACGGCGACGCGCACAGGCTTGGGGCGCAGCATCAAGCCAAGCAAGGCGAAGAACAGCGTCGTCAGCGCGACGGACAGCGCGAGGCAACACCGAAATCGGCGACTGTCGGCGAGATTGGAAAAACGTGCCATCTTCTCTCAAGACGAGTTCATTCCGCCGGAAGTTCCGACCAATCGCCGACAGGGAGGAAATCAGCGGCAGGCGGGTGAATAAGTCCGTTCGGCAGCGCCGCCCATTTTGATCGCGTCCCAGGGAAAGGCATTGCCCCCATGATTCGCTCTCGCCGCGCGCTTCTCCTGTCCTGTGTGCTGTCCGCCGCCGTCGGCTTCGCCGTGGTCGTCCACGCGCAGGGGACGGCGACCCCGCCGGCCGTCACGACCGTCGGCCCGCCGTTCGTGTCCGACGCCGTCGCTCGGCAGGCCGAACACGGGACGGTCCTGCTCAAACTGCGTTCGCTGCTCGGCCTGCTGGCGTTCGCCCTGATCGCCTGGGGGGCCGGCAAACTGCGGCGTGGCGGCGGGAAAACACCGCTGCGGACGGTCGGCTGGGGACTGCTCATCCAGTTCCTGTTCGCGTTCCTTGTCCTCGATACCGGGCCGGGCAAGTGGGGCTTCCGTGCGGTCAGCCAGGGCGTGGCGGCGCTGCTCAACTTCACGACCGAGGGTGCGCGGTTCGTCTTCGGCGACCTCGTGACGAACAACATCCCCGTCGGCGTCCCGCTCGGAAATCCACTGATGGGGCCGATTCTCCACCCGACGGCTTACGCCCATGTCGGAGGCTACTTCGCGTTCTACGTCCTGCCGACCATCGTCTTCTTTTCGGCCCTGACGGCGCTGCTCTATTATTCGGGCGTCATGCAGTATATCGTGCAGGGGATGGCCTGGCTGATGCAGCGCACGATGGGGACATCGGGCGCAGAAACACTGGCGGCGGCGACCAACATCTTCGTCGGACAGACGGAAGCGCCGCTGATGATCAAGCCGTTCCTGGCGAACGCGACCAACTCAGAACTGATGGCGATCATGACGGCGGGCTTCGCCAACATCGCGTCTGGCGTCCTGGCCGCCTACGCCGCCATGCTGCGCGGCTACTTCCCCGACATCGCGGGACACCTGCTGGCGGCTTCGCTGCTGTCGGCGCCGTCGTCGCTCGTGGTCGCCAAGCTGATCTTCCCGGAGACGCGCGAGACGGAGACGGCAGGGACGGTGCGCGTGCAGGTCAAGCGCACGGACGTCAACGCCGTGGACGCGCTGACGCGCGGCGCGCTCGAAGGGCTGCAGTTGACGCTGAACGTGGGGGCCGTGCTGATCGTGTTTGTGGCGATGATCGCCCTGCTGAACGCCGTCATCGGCTGGGGCGGCCACTTTATTGGCCGCCCCGGTCTGTCTTTCCAGCAGATCCTGGGCTGGGTGGCGACGCCGTTCATGTGGCTGACAGGCATCTCCTGGCATGACGCCGTCCAGGTCGGCCCTCTGCTCGGCCTCAAGACGGCGGTCAATGAATTCGTGGCCTACTTGCAGATGTCCCAGCAGCTCGGAACGGACCCGCACTTCGTCACGCCGCGCGCCGCCATCATCACCACGTATGCCCTCTGCGGCTTCGCCAACTTTTCCAGCGTGGCGATTCAGATCGGCGGCATCAGCGGCATGGCCCCGACGCGCCGGGCCGACCTCTCGCGACTGGGGCTGACGGCGATGTGGGGAGGCGCGCTCTCGTCCCTGATGACCGCCTGCGTGGTCGGCGTCCTCCTGTGACCCGTCAGCAGGCGGCGGAGGAGTCGTCTCGACGGCCCAAAAGCTCGAAGACCTCGATGGCTCCCCCCATGCCTTTCACAGTAGACGTCAGTGGGCCGCGAACGCTCGCCTCTTCAGCGACGGCGGCGTAAGTCGCGCGGGTGATCAATATGCGACTGCCGAATTCTTTGTTCAAGCCTTCGACGCGGGAGGCGATATTGACCTGGAGGCCGTAGACCGTGAAGTTCGTCAACTGCTTCCCCCCGACGTTCCCGACGACCATCTCGCCCGTGTTGATGCCGATCCCGATGTCGAAGACGTTCCTGCCCTGCGCCCGCCACTGTTCCTGGAGGGTCGCCAGGGCGCTCTGCATCTCGATTGCCGCCGCGACGGCGCGGCTCGCGTGGTCCGAGGAGGGGACGGGGACCCCGAACAGGGCGAGCATGGCGTCCCCCGCGATGCTCGCCACCGTGCCGTCGTGGCGGAAGATGATGCCGGTCATCGCCTCGAAATACTCGTTCATGCGGCTGACCAGTTCTTCCGACGGGAGCCGCTCGGAGAGCGCCGTGAAGTCCCGGATGTCCGCGAACAGCACCGTCCCGGCCGTCCGCCGGCCCGGAGAGTCGAGCAGTTCCGGGTGTTCTAAAATATAGGCGGCGATCCGGGGGCTGACGTAGCGCAGCAGAAGCCCGCGCATCCGTGTCTTTTCTTGTTCCTCGGTCAGTCCCCGCTCGACAAAGACCCCTAAAGCCGTCACCAGAATGGCGGCGGCGGGCGCCACGAGACGCAGACAGACGTCGCGCTCGACGAACATCCAGACGTTGAACAGAAGATTGGCGAACAGCAGGGCGACGAGCAGCAACGCCGCCCAGTTCAGCCGTCCCACGCCGGCGAGCGCGGCGGCGGCGGCGGCCAGCGCGAACAGCAAAGCGACGTTCGCCTGCCACGGCGCGTCGCGGAGAAAACGGCCCAGGAGCAGAGTCGCGATGGCATGGGCCTGAATTTCCACGCCCGGCATCAGCCCCAGCGGCGTCAGATGGACATCGCCGTGGACCTGAGTCGTGTCGCCGATTACGACGATCTTATCCTGAAAAATGCCCTGAAAGAAACCCTGCTGCGACGGCGTCGCGCGGACGACCTGTTCGTAAGGAATCGTCGTGAACCGTTCCTGGGGGATGCCGAAGTAGCGGATATTGAACGTGTTGTCGGCCTCCACCGGGACGGACAGGCCC
>CAZZVX010000022.1:0-22474 GCA_964657535.1 Armatimonadota bacterium
TTGATGATCGCGGCGTAGGCCGGGTCGCGGAAGGCGTAGTAGGCCTCCTCGAACTGGCTGCCCGCGACACGGCTCTCGTGGCCGTCGCCCATGCCGAACATGATGCCCCGGTCGTCGGGGTAAGGCGTGATGCCGTCCCACATCTTTTTGATGTCCACGTAGTTGTCTTTGACGGGGCCGAACTTGCCGAAGGCCATGCCCTGGAGGTTCTCGAACTCGAACGGGCGCAGTCCGACGTTGTTCGTCAGCGAGGCCGGGAACTTGACGTGGAGCAGGTCAATGCCGAACGGCTCCGCCGCCAGGCCCAGGTTAGTGAACGCCGTCGCGACGCCTAAATTGTAGGCGAGCGACATCTCGTACCACCAGCCGTCGTCCATCGTGCCATAGCGCAGATGGTCTATGATGCCTGTCGGGCCGCTCAGCAGTGTGTCGAAGCTGACTCGGTCCTGCACGGCCAGCGCACATTCGGCGGCGGGACAGAGATTAAAGACGGACCAGTTCGAGATGCCGCCTCCGCCCATCCCGTCCTCGACCGAGGCGATGTAAAGCCGGAATGTCTGCTCGATGTCCCTGCGGTCGGCGGCGGTCAGGACGCCCGCGTCTTGAATCGCATCGTAGGCGCGGGCCGCGCCCTCGAACATCCCGCCTTCCTGGGGAATGCCCTGGCTGTTCGCGTGCAGCGTCACCGGGTAGCCGTTTGCCGGGTCGGAGAGGCGACGCAGGAAAAGCGCGACTTTCTCGGCGTACTTTTTGTCGCCCGTCAGCTTCCAGGCGACGGCGCAGGGCCAGAGTTTGTTTTCGCTGTAAGACGGGAGGACGGCGGGCGTCCCCTGGTCGGACTTGATTCCGCCCGGCGGCACCGTCGGCACCTGGAAGGCATCGGCGGTCGCGACGACCCCCGCCAGGTCTTTTTTGGCCCAGTCATATCTCGCCACTTTGTCCCGCACGGCATCCCATCCATCCTGCATAAACACGAGGTACGGGGAGGGCAAGCGGCGCAGGGTGATAAATGTCAGCGTCTCCACCAGAGCGCGCCGGTTGTCCGGCGTTGCGAGCAGGGTCTGCGTCTCCTGCGCGCCGCCGGGCAGGGAGGCAGGGACGGTGACGCGCAACGTGGCGACCGCGCTCTGGCCGGGCTGCAGCGACAGCGACGCCGGGCTGACTTCGGCGGGCATCCCTTCCCAGCCGGTGCGCGGCAGAGTTAGAGCGACCGTCTGCGGCGCATCGCTGGTGTTGGTGACGGTGACGAGGTAGGAGACCGACGAGTCGCCATCGGCGGGCTGGGAGCGGATCGGGCTGTCGAGGTGCAGGGCGTCCCCCCGTACCAGACGCACGTCACGCAGCAGTATCTGCCCGCTGCCCGGTGCGCCATCAGAACGGCCCCGCAGCGTGATCTCTTTCAGGAACTTGAGAAAATAGACTTGGCCCCGTTTGTAGTCGAACGACTCGAACGGCACGGTCAGCGTGTGCCGGCCTTTGCCCTGCACACGCACATGGGCCGTGGACGAGTCGAGCAGGTTATGACGGTCCGGCTGCGCGGGGATGCGCACCGTCAGGTCTATATCGAGGGGCGCGGCGTCCGGCAGCACGACGGCGAATCGCACTCCGTACCACTGCCGGGCGTCGAGCGTACCGTCGTTCTCGCTCATCAGGCCCCGGCTGTACCAGCCTTTGGGGCCGTCCGGCACGCGGTAGACCGCTTCGCCGGGGATCGTCAGCGCCGCCGTGCCGGGGAGCGCCGACTCCTTCAAGCCCGTCCAGTGCTGAAACTCCGGGCCGCCGAGTGCGAGGGACGCGGGCAGCGCGGCGGGGGGGAAGGGCCTCTGATCGGCCTGTGCGATTGTCGAAGACATGAGGGCCGCCTCCAGCGTCAGCGCCAAAAGCAGGTTGAGTGTGATGTTTTTCAGCAGCGTGCTTCCTTGTCAAGCCAGCGTCGCAAGCATTTCGAGCGTCACCGCATGCAGAGGAGGTTCACCCCGCGCGTACTGATCAAACTCGGCGATGGCGCTGTCGGCCATCCGCACGACTTCATCCCCGATGGACCCGGCGATGTGCGATGAGACGCGCACATTCGGCAGCGAGCGCAGCGGCGACTGCGGCCCCTCCGGCTCCGGGTCCGTCACGTCCAGCAGCGCCGTCACGTCGGGCCGCCGCCGCAGGACGTCCACCATCTCCGGCTCGTTCACCGTGCGGCCCTGTCCCGTGTTGATAAACGTCGCGCCGGGCCGCAGACACGCCAGCAGAGCGCCGTCAATCATCCCCGCCGTCCGGCCGTTGTCGGCCAGATGGTTGGAGACCACGAAGCCTCGCGCGAACGCCTCTTCCAGTCCGACCTTCTCGACGCCCAAATTTTCCGCCTCCGCCGCGTCCATGAACGGGTCGAACATGACGACGTTCAGATGAAACGGTCGCAGCAGTTCGATCAGCGCCCGCCCGATGGCCCCCGCCCCGAGCAGCGCGACGGTCTCGCCATAGTTGCCTGGACCCCGGAAAGCGGCCCCGGACGCTCCGGGTGTGCCATCGTAGGCCGCGAGGGTGCCGTCGTATTCACGCACGTTGCGCCAGTAGCCCTTGTCGGCCAGCAGGATCTGGGCTAGGGTGAACTCGGCGACGGGGATGCCGTTCGCCTGCCAGGCGCTGGTGACCAGGATGCCGCGCTCCAACAGGGGCTGGGCGAAGTAGCCGCAGGACCCAGCAGCGTAGAAGACGGCCTTGAGACAGGGCAGTCGGTCGAGGTGGCGCGGCGTGAGGTAGGGCATCCCCCAGGAACTGAACGCCACCTCTGTCTGCGCCAGCCGGTCGAGCCTGGCGTCGAGGCAGTTGTCGCAGACCGCCTCCGGGAGCAGGCTTGCCCGCTGGGCGACCTGCTCCTTTCGGCCCTGTCCGAAGACATAGGCGACCGTCTCCGCCGGGGCGAGAAAAGCGGCTTCGATTCGTCTCAACTTTGTCATTCTTGTCCGCTCGTCGGCAGTCGGTATGAGTCTTTCATCATTCCTTGATGGCGAGTCTTCATGATTGTCGAGCGTCCATGTCTGTCCCTTCGACATTCTTAGAGGGCGCTGAAGGTGGCGGCTTCCGGCGGGCTTTGCGAGCCGATCGTGCTTGTTCCCGTGGCCTGGTACCCAGACGGACCGTTGGTCGGGCTGGAGGCGTTCTGGCCTGCGGAGACGAAACTGCTCTTGAGGTACTTGACGTGTCCATCCGCAGCAGGTAATTCGAGCCGTCAGCATGACGCGCCGCCGTTGTCTTGGCGCCCTAGTTCGGGTCCGCAGCGACAGTGAAGTATTCGTACTTGCTGCTGGGGCCGGTGCCGACGGTCGCCAGCAGGTCGAGCTTGATGGTCTTGACGTGTCCGTCGCACCAGAGGGCGTTGCAGAAGTCTGTATGGCGCTCGATGGCGTTCTTCAGCGTGCGCGGGCTGGTCGTCGAGACTGCGCCGACGGTGCCCTGGTCCGCCCACTGGGACGCGACCTGCGTGCTGGTCGAGTCGGAGGCCAGGAAGCACGTCGCCGGCGCCTGGATCATCGCGATGGAGACGGGCTTATTGGCCTGGCTGATCGGCGGCCCCCACTGGCTGCCGGTCCCCTCGCCATAGCCCACCATGTTGATGCCGTAGCTGCTGACGCCGTTGTTGTAGGCGGGCGGGTTTGCAATCGCATTGGCGTCGTCGGGGCAGGCCATAACCCCGTAGCTCTTGATATAGGGCTGGATGGTGTCTATCCAGATGCCGCCGGCCCCCAGGTTGTTGTTGTTCTCCACCATGATCTCGTCGTTGTCCTGGGCGTATTGGAGGAAGCCCAGGCCGATCTGCTTCAAATTGGACTGGCAGGTGGCCTGCCGGGCTTTCTCGCGGGCCTTGGCGAAGACGGGGAACAAAATTGCCGCCAGGATCGCGATGATGGCGATTACGACGAGCAGTTCAATGAGAGTGAACCCTCGTTTCGCAGAAGAAGTGCAGGACATAGCTCTGTTTCCTTTTGGACGATAATGTGACCGGCCTCTGAACCGTCTGACCGATCTCCGTGCGCCCAGTGATTGCTTCCCTGTGGCGCCTTGCAACGATTATAGCACAGTTGTTTAGACTATGCAATAGAGTTTTGACAAAAATTAAAATAACTTTTGCCGGGTAGTCCCGGCAGGGCGCTGTTGTCTTGCTGAGTGTCCGCCCCGATGTTAAAAGCATCGCTTGCGTTTCCTGTCGCAAAATGCTATAATGGATACGACGACGCAGTTTAGACAAATTTGGGGATGTGGGTATCAAAATGTTGGTACAAGATGTTGGCATACCGTCTACCGGGTCGGCGAAGCGCTCCGAGGCCCGACGCGTCTTGCAGGCGCTCGATGACTTCTGCGCCGGCCTCGGGCCGGGCGACCAGGTGCCGACCCACACCGAGCTGATGCGCCGCTTTGGCGCATCCGAGCGTATGGTCCTGCGCGCTCTTGATGAGATGACGAGGGCAGGATACATCGTCCGCCGGACCGGCTCCGGGACGTTCGTGACCGACCGCGCCAAGTCCGGCTCGGCTTTCAGCGCGTCCCCGGCGCGCACCGTCGTCGCGCTCGCCCGGCCGGACCACTCCTTCTTCGACCGCTGCATGGAGCAGCTCTCCCAGTACACGGAGGAGGCGGATCTGGACCTGGTGTGCCGTCCCCTCCGCCCGGAGCGGGAAGGGGCCTTGACCTCGGATGCGCTGGGGCATCCTTACGGCTGCATCGTCTTCGGCTATTATCTTGCCCCCCTGGCACGGCTACTCCGAGACGGCGGCATCCGTGTCGTGCTGGTCGGCACCCCGCCGTATGGCATCACCCCGGATGTCTCCTGTGTCTATGGCGCCCAGATGCGCGGCGGGTATCTCGCCGCGAAACACCTCCTGGACCTCGGCCACCGGCGGCTTGCGTTCCTGCACGGCGGCCACGATCAGGCGCAGAATCCCCGCTGGCATGGGATGCAGACGGCGCTCCGGGAGGCGGGCCGGGCGGGCGTGTCCGCTTCCTTGACCACGGTCCCTTCCGAGGATATGGAGACCTGGCGCGAAGACTCCAGCCGCGCGGCACTCTGGTTGCGTCGGCCCGGTTCGCCGACAGGGGTGCTGGCGTGGAACGACGAAGTCGCCATCCGCCTGCTCTCGACGCTGTCGCGGGCGGGCGTGCAAGTCCCCGAAGAAGTCTCTATCGTCGGCTATGACGCGCTGCCGGAAGGCGAACTGATGCATCCGGCGCTGACAACGGTGGAGCCGTTCATGAGCGAGATGTTGCAGACGGCGGTGGAGTTGTTGAACCAGCCGGAACCGCCGCCGCTTTCTCATACGGCCACCGTCGTCCCGTCGCTGGTCATCCGTGAGACGACCGCGCCGCCGTATCCCCCCGTTTTTTGACAAGCTCCCCGAAGATGAGGCTGATTGCCGCCAGGCTTCGACAATACCTCCAAGAATGTCTCTGTTGAGCAGACGGCGCTCACTGGCCTCCACAGGAATTTGTTCTGCCTGTTTTCGCTGCTTCACGACGGCTGATGTTCCTGAAACCGCATCATCCTTTCTCCACACGCTCTGAATATATAGTCCTATTGTCTCAAAAATAATCCTTGCAAAGTACAAGGATGTGTGCTATACTCCGTTATATCCTAGTCTAAACTTATGTACTTTAGTCTAAGTTAGGTAATTTGCCGTTCGTTTTCTAGTTCCGTAAGGAGATCACCGTTGAAATCTTGTTCCACCCGCTCCGTCTCGAAACTGTTGCCGCGCCGCGAGTTCCACTGGCGTGGCGGCGCCGCCGCCCGCTTCCTGGCGAAGATCGCCGTCGTCGGTGCCGGCGCGATGTTGCTCGGCCACTCCGCGAGGGCGGCAGGCGGCAATACCGTATTCAACGTAATCAACGGGAATACGGACCTGGCTGCCTCCGGCACCTACACCAACGCCACCACGCCGACGGCGGTGAGTGATGTCACTTTCACCAATGCTGCCTACAGTCCTGCCGCATTCACGCTGAGCAGCAGCTTCACGCTCGGCTCCCTGAACGATGCCCGGAGCGGAACGAACTTGTCCATTTCCAACACCAGCGGTTCAGCCCAGACCATCACCCTCGGCGGCGCGGGCGATCTGGGCAATTCCGTGTCGGGCGTGTCCAGTGATCTGCTTTATGTCACGAACGGCGGCAACCTGACGATCACGGGCGGCAGCGGTGCCAGCGCGCTGGGCCTCGTCCTCGGCCAAACCGGCAACTTCGACACGCAGGGCAACGGCTCGCTGACCATCTCCTCCGTCATCTCCGACGGCGGCAGCGGCTACGGCATCACCAAGACCGGCTCCGGCACGCTGACACTCCAGGCGGCTAACACCTACACTGAGCCGACCACCATCTCCCAAGGCACGTTGAGCATGAGCTACAACGCGACCACTTCGGTGACGACCTCCTTTATCAACAGCGCCAGCGCCCTCGTCATGGGCGGCTATAACACGGTCAGCGGCGGCGGCGGGATCAGCGCCAACGTGCCGACGCTGGCCATCGAGGGGCTAAACAACACAGCGGAGACGCAGACCTTCAACGGCTTTACCGTCAACCCGGGCACCGACAAGATCGTGGCGCGCGCGGTGGGCAGCGGTAGCATCACCGTGGGGCTGGGTGCCATCACCCATAATCCGGGCGGATCGGTGGACTTCACCAGCACCACCAACGGCGGCTCGGGCGTGGGCAAGTTTACGACCAGCACGGGCAACGTTAACGGCATCCTGGGCGGCTGGGCGGTCATCAACAACACGCCCTCCAGCCAAAACGCGGGCGTCACGGTGGTGCCGACGGACTACGCCTACAACGACGGCACGGGCAACATCATTGCCTACACCGGCTACAACACGACTCTGGCAACCGGCGGCACTATCGCCAGCGACGGCACCCAGAACTACAAGGTGACGCCGGGCGCGACGATGGCGCTCTCCACCGCGAACGCCGCCACGACGGACCTCAATACGTTCATGGTTGGTTCCACCACGGGCGCGTTCGGCACCACGATCACCGTTGGAGCGGCGGGCAACGGGAGCGCCGGCATTTTGCGCATGGGCGCGAACGGCGGCTTCTTTACGGCATCCACCAATGGCAGCGCCCTTTTGACCATCGGCAACACGACGGGCAATGGCACGCTGACCGCGGGCGGAGCCGCTAACACGGCGGGTGAGATCACCTTTCAGGCCAACCAGCTCATCACCGTGAACTCGAACATTGCCGATAACGGCACGGGCAAGGTCGCGTTAACCTTCAACGCCTACAGCACGCCCAACAGCAACACGTCCGTCGGTCTTTTTGGCGCGAACACCTATAGCGGCGGCACATTCATCAACAGCGGACGTGTCAATGGGGGCACCGCTACCGCCTTCGGCACGGGCGCGGTGACGGTGGCTGCTGGCGCCCAAGCGATTCTAGCCGCAGGAGGAGGAACCTACGCCAATGATTTCAACATCAGCGGCGGCGGCGGCGGCACAGGCGGGTTCGACACGCCGTCAGCGCTTCGTTTGACGGGACAAACGTTGACGGGCAAGATCACGCTGTTGAGTGATGCTTACATTTTGCCCGGTGGCACGAATACGATGAGCGGCCAGATCACCGGCGGCTACAATCTTTACTGGGGACGCGCAGGCGGCGGCGGCGCTGGTGCAGGGACGATCACGCTCTCCAACGTAGGGACCGCCAGCAACTACACCGGAAATACGACCATCACCGAAGGAACGGTCAAGCTGGGTGCCTCCAACCAGATTCCCGATGGTGCCTCGGCGGGCAATCTCTTGCTCAGCGGTGCTATCGGTGCGGGAACTTTCGATCTCAACAGCTTCAGCGACACGATCAATGGCCTGACTGGAGTGGCTAACGCGACGGTCAAGAACGGCGTGGCAGGCACCTCCGTATTGACCGTTGGCGCGAACAATGCGACCGCTACCTATCTCGGCACGATCAGCAACACCAGCGGAACGCTCGGCATCACCAAAGTCGGCACCGGCACGCAGACCCTCAGCGGCACCAACAGCTACGGCGGCGCGACCACCGTCAACGGCGGCGCCTTGAAGTTGACCAGCAGTCTGACGGGCGCCGGGGCGGTGAACGTCAACGGCGGCGGCACCTTGAATACGTCCGGCACCGCGATCTCGCTCGGCGGCGCGACCACAGTCGCCGGCGGCAGTACCTCTGCGACACAGGGTACGATCACGCAGTTGGGTAATAGCCTGACAACCGATGTCCTCACCCTGAGCAACGCGGGCGGCCTCACCATCGGCGGCACGACCGGCAATTCCAGCAACCTCGGCTTCGACGTGCTGTTCAGCGGCGGCACGGCCTCGGCGGACAAACTCGCCATCACAAACGCCTTCACGGTGAACGCGGGCGGCGGCAACGTCCTGATCAACAGCCTGGGAGGGATTGCCGCCGGCCAGACCTATAACTTGATAAACTTCGGCAGCGGCAGCACCTACAACGGCTCGGCCTTCACCACCGGCTCCGGCACGACGGTGGACGGCCTGACCCTCGCGAATACCAACCTCAGTTTCGGCGTTACGGGCGCCCTGAACGTCACCGGGACGGCGGTCCAACTCGTCACCAGTGGCGCGGTCGCTCCGAACACCGCGTACTGGCAGGGGAGTCAGGGAACGACCTGGGCGAGCCTGAACGCCGGCGGGACGGCCGCCAACTTCACGACCGACCAGGCCGGGACGAACTTTCTGACGACCTACCCGGCGTCCAACACCGACGTGATCTTCGCGGCCACCAACGCCACGAATCTGACCAACACGCTCGGCCAGAACTTCGACATCAAGGGCCTCGAATTCCTCGGCACCGGACCGACTGCGACCACCGCGACCAACATCAGCGGTGCGAACACCCTCAGCACGGAGGCGGACGGCATCACCCTGGACGGTGGCAACGCCGGCGTGACGCTCGGCATGACGAACCTGGGGCTGGGCCAGAGCCAGTCCTACACGAACAACTCCAGCAGCGCGCTGACCATCAATTCTGGAACCGCCATCGCAAGCAACGCGACATCGGGGACG
Organism: Armatimonadota bacterium; assembly: GCA_964657535.1. Classification (GTDB taxonomy): domain Bacteria; phylum Armatimonadota; class Armatimonadia; order Armatimonadales; family Capsulimonadaceae; genus CAZZVX01. The sequence goes on from CAZZVX010000022.1 coordinate 9,030, forward strand.
ACGACGCTGACGCTGAGCAACACCGGCACCGGCACCACCACCATTAACGGTTCCATCGGCAACGGCACCGGGACGAACGCAGTGGCATTAGTCGTGAACAACACCGGCACAGGGGCCGGGGCCACGACGACGCTTTCCGGCACGAACACCTACACCGGCGGCACGACAGTCAGCGCGGGGACGCTGGACACCTCCAACATTGCCGGAGTCGGCTCGAACGTCGCCGCCAGCACCGTCAGCATCGCCGGCGGCGCGACGATGGATTTCGACGGCGGCCAGAACTTCACCGAGAACTACACGTTCGGCGGTGCTGGACGCCTCCTGTTCAACTTCGGCGTGGCCGGCGGCTCGGACAGCACTGTCGCCAACTTCAACAACTTCACCGGCACCATCGAGGTCGCCAACGGTGCCGGTCAAGGCAACAAGCTGCAGATTTCGAGCAGCATCCCCACGGCCCTCAGCAGCGCCACGCTGCAGATTGACAACGGCGCACAGTATTTCACTGGCGGCAACGTGAACTTCGGCGCCATCAACATCATCGGCAACGGCAACAGCGAAGGCCGGGGGGCCATCCGCCTGAACGGCAACGGGACCACGACGGGCGTCATCGGCGGAAGCGTCGTCCTGCAGGGCAGCACCACCATCGGCAACGAGGGCGGCACGCTCACGGGCAACATCAGCAGCGGGGTCGCCAGCACTCAGACGCTCACGATGGGGACGGGCAACAGCAACGGCGCCGCCTTGCTCAGCGGCGTCCTCAGCGACGGCAGCGGCACGCTGGCCCTGAACCAGTCCAACGGTACCACGACCCTGAGCGGAGCAAACACCTACGGCGGCGGCACCACCATCTCCGGCGGCACCCTGAAACTGACCGGCGCGGGCACCCTGGGCGCGGCGAGCGGCGGCCTCGTGGACAGCGGCACGCTGGACCTGGGCGCGACCAGCCAGACGGTCGCCAACCTCACCGGCAGCGGCACGGTCCTCAACAACTCCGGCGCGGGAACCGGCACCCTGACGTTCGGCGGCGACAACGCCAGCCAGACGTTCAACGGCACCGTCAAGGACAACACTATCGCCGGCGGCAGTGTCGCCGTCGTCAAAGTCGGCACCGGGGTCGAGCAGTTCAGCGGCACCCTCTCTAACACGGGCGGCTTCACGGTCGGCAGCGGCGTCGCCTATCTGATCACTACCGGCACCAATCCCGGCGCCGGTGCCCTGACCTTCGGCACGGCGGGGGCCGCGAACAACACGGCCCTGGTCTTCTCAAACAATGCCCGAACATTCGCCAACGCGATCACCACGCAGGGGACGGGCGGCACGAACACCATCCAGTCCCAGGGCGGCGGACAGGGCTTCACCTTCAGCGGCGGCGTCGCGCTGAGCAACAACCTGACCCTGCGAACCGTCGGCGGCTCCGACTCCCTTAACGAGACCGGCGCCGTCACTGGTACCGGCAACCTGGAAACCAACGTCAGCATCACGTCCGTCAACAGCGCCACCGGCGCCACCGGCGGCGGCGGCACCATCACCCTCAGCGGCAGCGTCAACAACAGCGGCACGATTACCAACGACGGCGCCGGCTCGGCAGCGACGTTTATCAACGGCGTCATCGGGAGCAACGTAACGGGCGTGATCGAGAACAGCGCCACCTCCGCGCTGTACCTCAACGGCACCAACACCTACGGCGTCAACGGCGGCCTGACAGTCACGAACGGCGCTGTCTATGCCACGAACAGCGGCTCCGACTGGCTGACCGACGCTGCCGGTGACGGCACCGTCACCCTGGGCGCGACGGGCGCCGCCAACACCGCCTTGATCCAGGTGTCCAACCTCGGCAGGACGTTCGCCAACGCGATCACCACGCAGGGGACGGTCGGCACGAACACGATCCAGACATCAGGCGGCGGACAGACCTTCACCTTCAGCGGCCCCATCACGGACAACGGCGGCCTGACACTGAACACGATCAACGGCAGCGACTCGATCAACGCGACCGGCGCCATCACCGGCACCGGGAACTTAACGACTACGGTGGGTACCGGCGCCGGTGCGATCACGATCTCAGGCGGCTCAGTCAACAATGTCGGCACGATCACCAACAACGGCGTCGGGACGAACGCGACGACCATCAGCGGGAACATCGGCAGCAACGTGACGAACGTCGTCCAGAACAGCGGCACGTCTTCTCTGACTCTGTCCGGCACCGACGCAGCGGGGACCACCACCGTCAGCGCCGGGACGCTCAACCTCAGCCACACCGGCGGGGCCGCCGTGGTCGGCACCAGCGTCATCGTCTCCGGCGACGGCACCTTCCAAGGCTCCGTCCAGGGGGCAGGCAGCCCGAACGTAGCGGCCACCGGCACGGCCACCGATGGCGTCCTGTCGCTGGGAGCCGTCAACCAACTCAGCAGCACCACCGCCGTCACTCTCATAGGCGGCACCATCGAGATGAACGGCAAAAGCCAGGGGACGACCAGCCCCGGCGGTCCGGGGACGCAGGTGACGACCTTCGGGGCGGGGACGCTGACGGTGGGAGGCAACGGCATCTCGTACCTGGACTTTGGGGCGGGCAACACGGGAGCCGTCATCAACTTCAATGGCTACAACTTCGGCAGTACCGGCACGCTCTACATCGAGAACTACAACGACGGCACGTTCGAGGGCTCTTACAACGCGGCGGCCGGCGGCGGGACGGACCAGTTGTTCTTCGGCAGCAACGGGCAGTACCTGGATCAGCAGCTGCTGAACGTGTATTTCGTCAACCCCAGCGTCAACAACAGCATCGCGAGTGCGACGGGTCTGTACCAGGCGCACCTGCTGTCGACCGGCGAGGTAGTGGCACCGGAGCCGTCGCAGTGGGTGTCGTTGGGTCTGGGAATGCTCGGACTGGGCGGGCGGGCTATCAAAGCGCGAAAGCGAAAAGCTGTCCGCACCTGCGCCTGATGCGGGGAAACAACGGGGGCGGGCGCCGGAAACGGTCTGCCCGCCTTTGCTATGCCGCTGGGATTGTGATTGTCCGGGGCCAGTCAGGTAACCGGCCCGCGTCAGGGAAAGAGGGATTTCTGTGATCACGTTCTACGACGAATTCATCCTGGGCTTCTATTTCGTATTCATCATCGCCATCGGCCTCATCTTCCGGCGGCAGAGCAAGAACACGTCGGACTACTTCCGGGCGGGCGGCGCCATGCCCTGGTGGATCACCGGAACGTCGGCCTGGATCGCCGGATTCTCCGCCTGGACCTTCACCGGGGCCGCCGGCAAGGTCTACGAGACCGGGACGCTTGTCCTGTGCCTCTACTACGGCAACGTGGTCGGACTGGCCCTCATCTATCTTTTTACCTGCACCCGCTTCCGGCGGATGCGCGTGGTGACGTGGATGGAGGCGGTCAAAGAGCGCTACGGACCCGGCACCGCCCAGCTCTACACCTGGCTGAAGGTGCCGCTGACGCTGATCCTGAGCGGCGTCGGAATGAACGCAATCGGCGTCTTCATGTCCGCCGTCTTCCACGTCAATATCGTCCCGGTACTCATCGTCCTGGGCATCGTCGTCACACTCGTCTCCATGGTCGGCGGCGCGTGGGCGGTGCTGGCGAGCGACTTCGTGCAGATGTTCCTGGTCATGACGATCACGATCGTGGCCGCCGTCCTCACCCTGCGTCTGCCCCAGGTCGGTGGGCTGACCGGGCTGCTGCACAAAGTCCCCGCGTCCGACTTCCACTGGGCGCAGTTGGAGCGCCCTGACGTGCTGGTTCTCTGGGCGATCACGCTGGTGTGGAGCGGCCTGCTGGCTGGCAACAACATGGAGGGCGCGACCATGTACCTGATGGCCAAAAGCGACAAAGACGCCAAGCGCATGGTGCTCATCCCCCTGATCGGCTCACTGATCGGGCCGCTGATCTGGTTCATCCCCTCGATGGCGGCCAGTTTCCTGCACCCGAACCTGGCCGCCGAGTTCCCGCTGGCAAAAAGCCCGCACGAGACGGCGTTCGTGGCGGTCTGCCTGCAAGTGTTGCCGCAGGGCCTGATCGGCCTGCTGCTGTGCGCGATGCTGGGGGCGACCCTGACGAGCATGGATGCCGGGCTGAACAAGGGCGCGGGCGTGTTCGTGCGCTCGTTCTACCTGCCCGTGCTGGACCCGAACTGCACGGAGAAGCGGCTTTTGGTTGTCAGCAAACTGTGTACGCTGCTGTTCGGGCTGATCATCGTTTCGGTCGCCGTCGTGGTCAGCCGCTACCGCACGATGGGCCTGTTCGACCTCTCGAACCAACTGGCGGCGAGCCTGGGGACGCCGCTGGCCCTGCCGCTGCTCTGGGGGCTGTTCTACAAAAAGACCCCGGCCTGGTCGGCGTGGAGCACGGTGCTGGTCGGGTTTCTCATGGCCTGGTACGCCAACCACTTTTTGACGGCGGCCCAGGTCCAGGGCCTGATCGGTGGACACGCGGCGCTGTCGCCGCGCGAGCAGACGGACACGATGCTGGTGGCGACGACGGCTCTTGTCGTGTTCGTGGGCAGCGCCTGGTACTTCTTCACGAGTCTGTTCTACGACCGCAGCCCGGCCTCGCACAAGGAGCGCGTGGAGCGTTTCTTTCTCAACCTGCGCACCCCCGTGGACGCGCACGGGGAGGGGCAGCAGGACTACGACCACACGATCTACCGTCTGATCGGCGGCCTGTGCCTCGTTTACGGCGTGTTCATCCTGGCGCTGACGGCGATCCCCAACAGCGCGACGGGTCGTCTGTGCTTCGTGTTCTGCGGCGGGGCCGTCCTCATCGCCGGGGCCGTCTTGACCGTGCTTTCCCGAAAGACGCGCCGCCCCGTCCCCGACTTCATCGAGGAGGTCACGACCGGTGAGCCTCTTGAAGACGAGACTAAATCCGTATCCAGTTCAGTCTGACCTATGACCGTTTCTCAGATGAACATCGAAACCCTTTCTACCTTTGAACTCGCGGACACCACGGTCTGCTACCGGCGCGACACGGACAGCGGGCGTGTCGGCCTGACGCTGTACCCGATGGCGATGGCAGGCCAACTTGCGGTGCAGCGCGAGAGCCTGCGCGACCTGTTCTACCTCCACGCCGGGCCGAACGACGCCGCGCCCGCCACGTCCCTCGACCCGCTGGCGCACGTCAAGATCGTCGGCGACCCATATCCCGGCGCCTTTGCCCAAGGCCGGACTATGCGTGGTTCTCCGTCCAACGACGCCTTCCGCTTTCACAAACAGGTTACTGTCCGCGAAGGCGACCGGCCCACGGTTGTCACTACACTTCACTCCCTGGACGGCTGCGTCCTCGAACACCGACTGTCCTGGCATGACGGCGACGCGGCGGCGGAGGTGGTGACCGTCTTCCGCAACGGCTCGGGCCGTCCCGTCACGCTGGAGATGCTGACGAGCTTCTCTCTCGGCGGCATCACCCCCTTTGCACCCGACGACGCGCCGGGGCGGCTGCGCGTCCACCGGTTCCGCTCCGTCTGGAGCGCCGAGGGGAGGCTGGACACGCAGACCGTCGAGCAGTTGCATCTGGAACGGTCATGGAGCGGCGCGGGGCTGTTCAGCGAGCGCTTCGGACAGATCGGCTCCATGCCGGTGCGCGGCTGGTTCCCGTTTGCCGCCGTCGAGGACACCGCTGCCGGGGTGGTATGGGGCGCGAACCTTGCCTGGGCCGGCTCCTGGCAGATGGAAATCTCGCGCAAAGACGACCCCGTCACGCTTTCTGGAGGGCTGGCCGACCGCGAGTTCGGCCACTGGACCAAGACGCTGACGCCGGGCGAATCGCTGACGACGCCCCCCGCCACACTCGCCTGCGTCCGGGGCGACCTGGATGCCCTGTGTGACCGGCTGACCGCCGTGCAGCGCCGGGCGGCGGACAGTCACCCGGCGGTCGAGCACGACCTGCCCGTCATCTTCAACGAGTGGTGTACGACCTGGGGCGATCCCAGTCAGGACAAGGTTCTCGCCATCGCGGACCGTCTGCAGGGGAGCCGGGTCAAGTACCTCGTGATTGACGCCGGTTGGTACAAGGGGGAAGGGAGCGACTGGGGCAACGGACACGGGGACTGGATCCCTAGTCCCAAGTTATTCCCGGACGGCCTGGAAGCGACGGCGGCGGCGATCCGCGCGCGCGGCCTGATTCCGGGGCTGTGGTTCGAGATGGAGACGGTCGGCACGGCCTCGGCGGCGTTCTCACTGGTAGACCATTTGCTCAAGCGCGACGGCATCCCCGTCACGGTGCGCGAGCGGCGCTTCTGGAACCTCAACGACCCAGCCGCCGTGGACTACCTGACGGAGCGCGTGATCGGCCTGCTGGAGCGCTGCGGCTTCGGGTACCTGAAGGTGGACTACAATGAGACGGTCGGCCTCGGCTGCGACGGCACGGAGTCGCAGGGCGAGGGACTGCGGCGGCAGACGCTGGGGGTGTACCGCTTCTTCGAGCGCATCCGCGAGCGCCTGCCCGACCTGGTGATCGAGAACTGCTCGTCCGGCGGGCACCGCCTGGAGCCATCCATGCTGGGCCGGACGTCGATGTCGTCGTTCTCGGACGCGCACGAGCTGGCCGAGATCCCGCTCATCGCGGCGAACCTGCACCGACTGATGCTGCCGCGCCAGTCGCAGATATGGGCGGTGCTGTACCCGTCGGACAGCGACGCGCGTATGGCGTACAGTCTGGCGGCGACCTTACTAGGCCGGATGTGCCTGTCCGGGGACGTCGTCGGGCTGTCCGGGCGGCAGTGGGGCCTGGTGGAGCGCGCGATGGCGCTGTACGAGGCGGCCGCGCCGGTCATCAGGGACGGTACGAGCCAGCGGTTCGGTCGTGTGGGGGAGAGCTGGCGTCACCCGCAGGGCGGTCAGGTCGTGCGTCGCATCGCGTCGGACGGTCGCTCGGTGCTGGTCGTCGCGCACGCCTTCGCGGACGCGCCCGCCTCCCTGGAAGTGCCGCTTCCACCGGGCGGCGCCTGGCGGGTCCGTACGGAGTTCGCCGCCGACACGGAGAAGGTCCGATTAGACGCCGACCGACTCATCCTGCCCTGCGCGGGCGACTTCACCGCGCGTGTCGTGCTGCTGACGCACAAAAGAAGAGAGATAATAGCGTGATAAAGATCGAGGGGGATGCGCGGGCGTTGGGGACGCCGCTGACGCATTTTTGGAGCGTGTGCGTGGGGGCAGGCCGGGCTAACGAGGGGTTGCGCGCCGACTGGCAGGAGCAACTCAGGGTGGCCACCGCCGAGTGCGGCTTTCGCTACGTCCGCTTTCATGGACTGTTCCACGACGATATGTTCGTCTACCAGGAGCGGGACGGGGAGATTGTCTACAATTTCCAGTACGTGGACGCTCTGTTCGACCGGCTTCTGGAGATCGGCGTCCGTCCCTTCGTCGAGTTCGGGTTCTGCCCCGGCGACCTGGCGACAAAGAAGACGACCGTCTTCTGGTGGGGCGGACACGGCTCCCCGCCGAAGGACTACGCCGAATGGGCCGAACTGGTCCGCCGCACAGTGTGCCACTGGGTCGGGCGCTACGGCATCGCAGAGGTCCGGCAGTGGTACTTCGAGGTCTGGAACGAGCCGAACCTCGCCCCGTTCTTCCAGGGGACAAAGAGCCAGTATTTTGAACTCTACAAAGTCACAGTCCTGGCGCTGAAAGCCATTGACCCGGCCCTGCGCGTCGGCGGGCCGTCCACCAGCAATTTCGTTCCCGACGCCCGCTTTGACGGAGAGACGGAGGACGTCTCCTGCCATGCCGTCGTGCGGGAGGCAAAGGACCTCGACACGCTCGACTGGCGGCCGGTCTGGGTTGAACCGTTCCTCCGCTTCTGCCGCGACAACGATCTGCCGGTGGACTTCGTCTCGTGCCACCCCTACCCGACGGACTGGGCGCTTGACGAGCACGGCCAGGGTCTGAAGATGACGCGCGGCGTGAACGCGACCCCGCGCGACTTGGCCCGGCTGCGCGAGATTTTGGACGCGAGCGCCTTCCCGGATGCCGAGATCCATCTGACGGAGTGGAGTTCGAGTTCGTCGCCTCGTGACCACACGCACGACTACTTACAGGCCGCCACGTTCATCGTCAGAACAAACCTGGAAAGCATCGGCCTGGCGGATTCGCTGTCTTACTGGACGTTCACAGACGTGTTCGAGGAGGGCGGGGCGGGCGATACGGCCTTCCATGGCGGCTTCGGCATGATCACCCTGCAGGGTGTCCCCAAGCCGACGTTTCACGCCTATCGCTTCCTGCACTCACTGGGCGACCAACTGTTGGGGCGCGTTCCAGGCGGCGTACTGACCCGCCACCGGGCGACCGGAAAACTGACGGCCCTGGCGTACCACTATCCGCCGCAGATGCCGCTGTCGGTGCCGGCGTCGTTCGACGGGCGCGGCAAGGCAGAGGAGACGCTGGCGCTGGGGCAGCCGGAGACGCTGCGAGTGGAACTGACCGGTCTGAGGCCTCACGCCCCGTTCGCTGTGGATACGCTGAACCGCGACCACGGGAACGCGCTGGGGACGTGGCAGGGGATGGGCGGCCCAGAGCCTCTGAGCCGGGAACAGACGGAGACGCTGCGCCGGGCGGGGCGGGCCACGTGGCTGGAGACCGCCTCAGCGGACGCCGAGGGCCGTCTGCGCCTGGAACGGCAGTTGGCCCCATGGAGCATCGTCCTGATCCATGAGGCATGAGATGACTTTCATTCATAATCCCGTCCTGCCCGGCTTCCACCCGGACCCGTCGCTCTGCCGCGTCGGTGATGACTACTACCTCGTCAACAGCACCTTCGAGTGGTTCCCTGGCGTCCCCGTCCACCACTCCAGGGACCTCGTCCACTGGCGGCTCGTCGGCCACATCCTGACGCGGACAGCCCTGCTGGACCTGCGCGGGGTGGCGGACTCCAGCGGCGTCTGGGCGCCGTCGCTCAGTCACCGTGACGGACTGTTCTGGCTGGTCTACACCAATGTCCGCACCCGCGAGGGCGTCTTCAAAGACACGCCCATCTTCCTGACCACTGCCCCGGACATCCTCGGCCCCTGGTCGGAACCGATCCCGCTCGGCTCGTGCGGCTTCGACCCGTCCCTGTTCCACGCCGAGGACGAGCGCAGGTGGGTCGTCAACATCCAGTGGGACCCGCGCAAGGGGCGCTCCCGATTCGGCGGCATCGTCATTCAAGAGTACGACCACGCGCAGCGGAAACTGGTCGGCCCGCTGCTCCCCCTTCTGCAGAAGGCCGCGCTGACCGAAGGTCCGAACCTCTACAAAGTGGGCGGCTGGTACTATTTGATGCTGGCCGAGGGTGGCACCGGCTGGAACCACGGCATCTCGATGGCCCGCTCCCGCGCCATCGGCGGCCCCTATGAACTGGACCCGCAGCCATCGGTGCTGACCACCCGCGACGATCCCGATTGGCCGCTTCAGAAGGCCGGACACGGCGAACTGGTGCAGACACAAACGGGCGAATGGTGGCTCGCCCACCTCTGCAGCCGCCCGGTCAAAACGGGCGCCGCGCACGACCCGAAATCGCCTGATCAGACCGAGGCGGCCCGCGCCCACGCCGGGCAGCGCTGCGTGCTGGGCCGCGAGACGGCCCTCCAGCGCGTCGTCTGGACGGAGGACGGCTGGCTGCGGCTCGCGGACGGCGGCGTCCTGCCCGCCGTGGAGGTGGCCGCGCCTGTCGGCTTGACGCCGCACCCGTGGCCCGCCGCGCTGTCCCGCGACGATTTTGACGCCCCGGCGCTGTCCCCGCACTGGCAGTCGCTGCGCGTCCCTGCCGACGAGACCTGGGCGTCGCTCTCGGCCCGTCCCGGCTGGCTGCGGCTTCGGGGCCGCGAGTCGCTGCACTCGCTGTTCGCGCAGAGCCTGGTCGCCCGGCGGCTCACCGCGTTCCGGTGCGTGGCTGAGACGTGCCTGGAGTTCAGCCCGTCGCACTTCACGCAGCGTGCAGGACTGGTCTGCTGGTACGACACGAAGACGCACTACTGCCTGCGGGTGACGCACGACGAGGCGCGGGGCCGTGTGCTGGGCGTGACCCTCACCAACGATACCGTCTATGATGAGTTGGAGGACAGCGAGATCGAAGTCAATGACTGGCCATGCTTCTATCTGCGGGCCGAGATCGAATACGTGCGCCTCCAGTTCACCGCGTCGGCGGATGGATGGGTGTGGCAGGCCGTCGGCCCGGCTCTGGACATGACGAAACTGTCGGATGATTACGGGCGCGGGCTTCACTTCACGGGGGCGATGGTCGGACTGTGCGCTCAGGACCTCAACGGCACCGGCATCACCGCCGACTTCGACCACTTTGAACTGCGGCAGGGTTAAGAATGACGTGATAAAAATTTTGCGGCAAGAAAGAAATGCTGAGAGTAACGCATGAGTAGCAAAAGTTCATATATCCCGCAGAAGTCGGACAAGTTCACGTTCGGCCTCTGGACCGTCGGCAACCCCGGCGCCGACCCCTTCGGACCCGCCGTCCGTACCCCCGTCACCGCCGGGAAGACATCCTGCGCCAGATGGTCGGGCGCGACCTAGACGAGACGTTACCCAAGGTCGCGCTCCCGCCGGGCAAGCCCGTTCTGGAAGTCAAAAATCTGAATCGGCGGAGCGTGCTGCGCGACATCAGTTTCACAGTTCACGCGGGCGAGGTCGTCGCGCTGGCCGGGCTGGTCGGGTCGGACGGAGATCGCACGGTGCCTGTTCGGGGCGGACCCGATGTCGAGCGGCGAGATCAAAGTGGACGGTCAGCCGTTCACGACGCGCTCGCCCGGCGCGGCGATCAAGGCGGGGATCGGGTTCGTGACGGAGGACCGCAAGGACCAGGGCGTGGTCCTGCCGATGACGATCCGGGAGAACATCTCGCTGGCGTCCATCGAGAAGGTCTCGCGGGGCGGCTTCATTCAGCGACATACCGAGGCGCAGGAGGCCGAGGCGGGCGTCAAGCGCCTGCGGGTGCGAACGCCGAGCGTGGAGCAGAAGGTGGGGAACCTGTCGGGCGGCAACCAGCAGAAGGTCGTCATCGCCAAGTGGCTGGAGACGCCGCTGAAGCTGCTGATCCTCGACGAGCCGACGCGCGGCATTGACGTGGGCGCCAAGCGCGAGATCTACCCGATCCTGAACGAACTGACGGCGCAGGGCGTGGCGGTCCTGATGATCTCGTCGGAACTGCCCGAAGTCCTGGGCATGGCCGACCGGATCATCGTCATCCGGGAGGGCCGCATTGCCGGGGAACTTCCGCGCGCCGAGGCCACCCAGGAGAAAGTCGGACGACTCGCCCTCGCGGGCCGATCATGTAGAAATTCAACGGCTACAATAATAATGTTCAGGTCGCACCCAGACCATTTCACGACGCAGAGAGGACAGATGCAGATGATTCGTCACACATGTAAGGCCGGAGCCGCCCTGGGGGCGGCGCTGGCGGCCCTGACCGTGGCCCTGGCCGGGTGCCACAGCGGCGGCACGGAGACCGGGGCCGGCGGCGGGGGACCGGCGGGCGGCGGGGGCGGCAGTGCCCTGCAGATCGCCGTCATCCCCAAAGGCACGTCGCACGAGTACTGGAAGTCCATCCACGCCGGGGCGATCAAGGCCCAGCAGGACCTCGCCAAACAGACGCCCCCGGTCAACGTCAATATCCTCTGGAAAGGCACCGAGAGCGAGAGCGACCGCAACGGCCAGGTCAACATCATCGAGGGATTCGTCGTCCAGCATGTGGACGGCATGGTGCTCGCCCCGCTCGACAACGAGGCGCTCGTGACCCCCGTCCATGATGCCGTCAGCCGCAAGATCCCCGTCGTCATCATTGACTCCTCGCTCAACGGCACCGACTGGACCTCGTTCGTCGCCACCAACAACGAGAAGGGCGGCGAACTCGCCGGCGACCAGCTCGGCAAGCTTCTCAACGGCAAGGGACACGTCCTGGTCCTGCCCTACGCCCAGGGGTCCGCCAGCACCGAGGACCGCGAGAAGGGCTTCCTGACCGCCATCAAGAAGTACCCCGGCATCACCGTGCTGTCGGACAACCAGTACGGCGGCCCGACCACGGACACGGCGTACAAGACCGCGCAGAACCTGCTCGCCCGCTACGGCAGCCAGACCGACGGCGTGTTTTCCTCCAACGAGACCAACACGCGCGGGATGCGCCTGGCCCTCAAAGACGCAAATCTCTTGCACAAGGTCAAGTTCGTCGGCTTTGACGCCGCCGCCGATCTGGTCACGGCGCTGCAGGCGGGCGAGATCAACGCTCTGATCGTGCAGAACCCGTTCAAGATGGGCGAGACGGGGGTCGAGACGGCGGTCGCGGCGATCAAAGGTCAGCCGGTGGTGAAGAACATTGATACAGGCGTCGCCGTCGTCACGACGGACAACATGAACCAGCCGGACATGCAGCAGTTCCTGCACCCGCCCATTGACCAGTACCTGAAATGAGACAACACCCCCCGTTTCTCCTGTCGCTGATGACCGGGGCGCTCCTCGCGCTCGCCCCGGTCGCAGCGCAATCTCAGCAAAATGCCGTCGTCCGCCCGGACAAGTCGGGACAGGCCGTTTTGACGCTCGGGAACGCGACCCACTCCGTCGCCGGGTGGGGGACGCCCAAAGACAACGCCTGCGTCGCAGGCAACCCCTTCCAGATCGGCTCCGTCCCATCCGCACAAGGCATCGGCACCCACGCGGCGGGTGAAGAAGACTACGCGCTCGGCGGCTCTTTCCACTGGCTGAGCTTCTTCACCGGCATTGACGCCGACAACGCGAACGGCACGGCGACGGTGCAGGTCTGGCTCGACGGCGCGAAGGTCTATGAAACTCCAGTCCTACGCGCCGGAGCGGAGCCGCTGTTCGTCTGCGTCCCCGTCTACGGCGCCAAAGCGCTCAAGATCGCCGTCACGGACGCCGGGGACGGCAACGGGGGCGACCATGTGGACCTAGCGCGAATTGCCCTGACTTCCGAGGAGACCAAACCCTTGCCTGTCCTGCCGCCGACGGTCACGCCCGTCGCTGACACCGCCGCTCTGATGCCGCGCCACGGGACGGTCAGCATCCACCCCGCGACCAAGTGGGACGACGCGCTGGCCGCCGGCAACGGCATTCACGGCGCTCTGCTCTACGGCGACCCGCGCCATGATACGCTGATCGTGAACCATTGCAAGTGCTGGCTGCCGCTCGGCTCGCGCGAGATTGTCCCGGATATGGGGACGGTCCTGCCGGAGATGCGCAAGATCATCGGCGAGCAAGGGTACGATGCCGGGCAGAAATTCTTCCTGGACACGGCGCGGAAGCAGGGCTGGGGCGGTAGTCTCGTCTGGACGGACCCGTTCCATCCCGGCTTCTTTCTCAACATTGACCAGCCCCAGGACGGCGACATCACCCGCTATGCCCGCGTCGAGAACTTCGCGACGGGCGAGACGTGGGTGCAGTGGCACACGGACGCAGGCGACTTCACGCGCCGGATGTTCGTCTCCAAGACGGCAAACGTCAT
>CAZZVX010000023.1:0-19007 GCA_964657535.1 Armatimonadota bacterium
CCCCGGTCGAGCCGCACAAGACCCTGCCACTGGCCTTTCCCCCCTTCCGAGGGGGGAAAGGTGCCGAAGGCGGACAGGGGCCAGACTCGCCGCCGCCGAATCGTGTATAATGAAGCTGTGTATGCCCAGATCATCGTCCAGACGGACGCGCCCCTCGCGCAGCCGCTCACTTACCGGGTCCCGGAAACCCCGACGCTCGCCGTCGGGGACGCCGTCGTCGTGCCGCTCGGCGCCCAGCAGGCCGTCGGGTACGTCGTCGCGCTGACCGAGGATTGCCCGCCGGAGATCGCCGCCAAAGTCCGGCCCGTCGCCGCCCGCATCGAGAACGCGGCGGCCTTCGACGCCGAACTGTACGCCCTCGCCGAGTGGGTCACGACCCAGACCCTGTGCGACCTGCGCGACGCCGTCCGGCTCATCGCCCCCGACGTCATGGCCTCGCAGATCAAGACGTCCCTGCGTCTCGCCGACGACTGGGAAGCACGCCTGGACGGGACACGCTCCGTCGCCCAGCGCGAGACCGCGACGGCTTTGGCGTCCCTGGGCGGCGTGGCGGAGCCGGGCAAGGTCGCCAAAGCCGTGGGGCAGACCAAGATCGGCCCCGCCGTCGCCGAACTACGCAAAAAGGGCGTTCTGACCGAGGCGCGCACCGTCAGCCTGCCCCCGTCCCGCCGCAAGGTCGTGCGCGTGCTGCGCTTGGCCGTCGAGCCGGACGTGGCCGCGATGGAGGCGGCCCGCCTGGAGCGGAGCGGCGCGGCGCGGCAGGCGGGCCTGCTCCGGGCGCTGGTCGAGGCGGACGCCCGGCGCAGCCCGGCGATGCCCCTGTCCGGCCTGGCCGTCGGGTCCAGCGCCAGCGCGGCGGCTAAAGCCCTGTCGGAGAAGGGGCTGGCCTGTTACCTGGAAGCGCCCCGGCGGCGCGACCCGTTCCGCTTCTTCGGCTTCGTGGACCAGACGCCCCCGCCGCTCACCGACGCCCAGGCGCTGGCCGCCCAGACCATCGGGCGGTACTTGCGCGCCCAGGACGGGAGAACGCTGCTGCTGTACGGCATCACGGGGTCGGGCAAGACCGAGGTCTATTTAGACGCCGTCGCCCGGACGCTCGCCCTGGGCCGCTCGGCGCTTGTCCTGCTGCCCGAAATCGGCCTGACAGCCCAGGTGCTAGACTTGTTCAAGGCCCGTCTCGGCGAAGACGACGTGGCCGTTCTCCACTCGGCGCTCTCGCTCGGCGAGCGGCACGACGAATGGCGGCGCATCAAGAAGGGCGAAGCCCGCGTCGTCATCGGCGCGCGCTCCGCCGTCTTCGCCCCGGTGCAAGACCTCGGCCTCGTCATCCTGGACGAAGAACACGACGGCTCGTTCAAGCAGGACACCAACCCGCGCTACCACGCCCGCGACGTCGCCCAGCAGCGGGCGCGGCGGACCGGCGCGACGGTCGTCCTCGGCAGCGCCACCCCGTCCCTGGAGACGTACTACAAAGCGCAGGCCGGCGACTACGGGCTTTTGACCCTGCCCGCCCGCATCGCCGACCGTCCCCTGCCCCCTGTCGAGATCGTAGACCTGCGCGAAGAGATGGCCCCGAAAGAGCGCCCCAAGCGCCGCGCCAAAGACGAACCTGCCCCCGAACCGCCCCCGCCCAGCGTCCTCGGCGGCGCACTTGCCGCCGCTATCGGCGAGCGCCTGGAACGCGGTGAGCAGACCATTCTCTTTCTCAACCGCCGGGGCTTCGCCTCGTTCCTGCTGTGCCGGGACTGCGGCTTCACCTTCCGCTGCCCGAACTGCGACGTGTCCCTGACCTACCATCACGGCGCGGCCCTGCTGCAGTGCCACCACTGCGACCACCGGCGGCGCGCGCCCGAAGCCTGCCCCAAGTGCAGCGGCCTGCGCCTGCGTCCCTTCGGCCTGGGGACGGAACGAGTCGAGCAGGCCGTCACCCAGAACTTCCCCACCGCCCGCGTCCTGCGCATGGACCGGGACACCATGGCCCGCAAAGGCGCGCACACCGAGGCCCTGCGGTCGTTCCGGCGCGGCGACTCCGATATCCTCGTCGGCACCCAGATGATCGCCAAAGGCCTGGACTTCCCCAACGTCACCTTGGTCGGCGTGGTCAGCGCCGACACCGCGCTCAATATCCCGGACTTTCGCTCCTCCGAACGCGCCTTCCAGCTCTTGACCCAGGTCGCGGGACGCGCCGGACGGGGCCGCACCCCCGGCGAAGTCATTATCCAGACCTTCACGCCCGACCACGAGGCCGTCCTGCGCGCCGCCCGGCACGACTATTTGGGCTTCTACGACGACGCCATCGCCCAGCGCCGGGAACTCGGCTACCCGCCCTTCGCGCACATGGCGAACGCCGTCTTCGCCGACGAAGACGAAACAACGGCCCAGAAGCGCGCCCAGCGGCTCGCCGACGCCCTCCGCCGGACGATGGAGCAGACCAAATCCGCCGCCCAGGTGCTGGGGCCGGTCGCCTGCCCGCTGTCCCGCCTGCGCGGCAAGTACAGGTGGCATCTGGCCGTCCGCTGCACCCAAAAGCCCGCCCTGCTGGCGCTGCTGCGGGCCGCCCTGGACGGCCTGCCGTCGGGCGAGCGGTCCGGCCTGTCTCTTGATATTGACCCGCTCTCGATGCTATAATCTACGGCAGCAATCGCCGCAAGCAAACCAAAGGACCCGCACCATGGCGAAACCCGCCGGCAGACTGACCGACCTGATCCGCAAAGACGACCCCATCGTGAAGTACGAAGGCGAAGGCGTCGAGATACTCCGCCAGACCGCCAAGCCCGTCCTGAAAGTGACCGAGGAGATCGCGGAACTCGTCGAGCAGATGGAGCGGATCATGCACGCCGCCAACGGCGTCGGCCTGGCCGCGCCCCAGCTCGGCATCCTGCAGCGCGTCTTCGTTTACGACGCGGGCGACGGCTTCCACGCCATCATCAACCCGAAAATATTGCAGCGCAAGGGCGAGCAGGTCGGCGTCGAAGGCTGCCTCTCGCTGCCCGGCCTGCAAGGGGATGTCGCGCGGGCCGCCGAAGTCGTCGTCAAAGGCGTGGACCAGTTCGGCAGGCCCGTCCGCGTCCGGGGCGCGGAGCTGACCGCCCGCGTCATCCAGCACGAGATGGACCATCTCGACGGCGTCCTGTTCATTGACCGCGCCGACCCGGCCTCCCTGCACTGGGTCACCGCCGAGGAAGCCGACGACGAAGAAGCCGCCGGCACCGCGCCGCAGACACGGGAGTAATATGCGCATCCTCTTTCTCGGCACATCGCCGTTCGCGGTCCCGTCATTGCACAGGTTACTGGCGTCACCGCAGCACGAGATATTGGGCGTCGTCACACAGCCGGACCGGCCGCACGGACGCGGCGGGCGCGTGGCGTCCTCGCCCGTCAAGGACGCGGCATTGGCCGCCGGGCTGACCGTTTATCAGCCGGAAAAGGTCCGCGCCAAAGAGTCCGTGCAGACCGTCCGCGCACTCGCCCCGGACGCCCTCATAGTCGCCGCCTTCGGCCAGATCATCCCGCAGCGGATGCTGGACCTCCCCCGCTACGGCGGCATCAACGTCCACGGCTCCCTGCTGCCGCGCTGGCGCGGCGCGGCCCCCATGCAGTACGCCCTGATGGCCGGCGACCCCGAAACCGGCGTCACCACCATGCAGATGGACGCGGGACTGGACACGGGCGACATCCTGCTGCAGGGCGCTCTCCCGCTGACGGACGACGACGACCTCGGCACGCTGGAGCCGAAACTCGCCGACCTGGGCGCTGATCTGCTTCTGGAAACGCTGGCCCGGCTGGAGCGCGGCGACTGCCCGCGCACCCCCCAGGACGAGGCGCGCGTCACCCAGTCCCCGTCGCTGCCGCCCGGCACCGGCGCGCTGGACTGGAACCGCCCGGCCCGCGACCTGCACAACCTCGTGCGCGGCGTCACGCCCCGGCCCGGCGCCTACGCGCTCTGGCAGGGCAGGCGCCTCAAAGTCTGGAAGACCGAAGCCCTGGGAGAAGAAACCGCCGACGCGCCGGGCATGGTTAATCGCGTGAGTCCATCGGGTATAATCGTCAGCACAGGCAAGGGAGCATTGCGGCTGCGGGACGTGCAGCCTGAAAGCAAGGCGCGCATGACCGCCGACGCATGGGCGCGCGGCGCCCGCGTCGCCGCCGGACAGTGTTTTGACCCGACGCCGCGTTCGGGACACGGGGAGCCATAATCATGGACGGGCTGGAAGAAAGGCTGGCGCGAGGGGTCGCCTGCAAGATCGAAGGACGCTACGATGAGGCGGCAACGGAGATACAGTACGTCCTCGCGGAGTCCCCCGACCACGCCGAGGCGCACCATCAGCTTGGCCTGGTCTACGGCTTCATCGGCCTGTTCGATGAGTCCGTCGAGGAACTCGAAGCCGCCACGCGCCTGGACCGCAACAGCGTCCTCGCCCGCAACGACCTCGCCCTCACCTACACGATGCTGGGCCGCTACGAGGAAGCGAAGGTCGAGTTCGCCCGCGTTCTCGAACAGGACCGGCAGAACGACGTCGCCCTGCGCAACCTGACCTACCTGCCGTAGCCGTGTCTCAGCCCAAGCGCCTCCTCACACGGCTCCTGCCGCCCACTGTCCTGCTGCTCCTGCCGTGCCTGCTGCTCTGGCGCGTCGTCTTCCTGCACGAAGCCTTCGTCCCCGCCGACCTGCTGCGCGACGTCGCCCCCTGGCACACCACCGGCGCCCCCGCGCCCATCCCCTGGAACCCGCTGATGTGGGACGGCGTGGCCGAGTTCTACCCCTGGCGTCTGTTCGCCGCCGAAGCGCTGCGGCAGGGCTGGCTGCCGCTCTGGAACCCGCACCAGTTCTGCGGCACGCCCTTCGTCGCCAACTCGCAGTCGGCTGTCTTTTACCCCCCGAACGCGCTGCTGTTCATCCCCTTGCCCACGCAGACGGCCTTCGGCGTCAGCGCCCTCGTCCATTTGGCGCTGACCGGCCTGTTCTTGTACGGCTTCCTGCGCGCGCCCGCGCTCGGCCTGTGCCGCTCGGCGGCGCTGCTGGGGGCGGTGGTCTGGCAGATGAGCGCCTGGCAGGTGTGCTGGCTCGCCCTGCCGACGTTCCTGTGCGTCTCCGCCTGGCTGCCGCTCGCCCTGTGGCTCACCGACCGATGGGCGGTACGTCCGTCCCCGTCGCGGGCGACCGCGCTCGGCCTCTGCCTGGGCGTGATACTGCTGGCCGGACACCTGCAGATTGCCCTGTACTGCTTTCTGCTGGTCGTCGCCTACGCTTTGTTCCGCAGTCTTCCTCGACTGCGGGAGCATCGCGCCGACGCGCTTCCGCTGCTTGGCACGGGGATACTGGCCCTCGCCGTGATGGCCGCTGTCGCCGCGCCCCAACTGCTGCCGGCGATTGAACTGTCCCGGATGTCCCATCGGGCCGGAAGCCCCGTCAACTGGTCCGGGTACGAGGGCTACGTTAGGCTGGCGCTCCCGGCGGTCAATCTGGTCACATTGTTCCTGCCGCAGTTCTTCGGAAACCCAACGCAAGGGACCTATTGGGGCATCGGCACCAACGGCGGCCCCAGTGCTTACATCGAAAACACCTGCTACGTCGGCCTTCTGGGCCTGCTGCTGGCGTTCGCCGGCGCGGCCCTGACATGGCGCACCCAGTCGGCCACACGCTTCTTCGCCGTCGCGGCCCTCGTCGCCCTGCTGCTGGCGCTGGGAACACCGCTGGACGCACTGCTGTTCTTCGGCATTCCGGGGTTCGCACAGTCCGGGTCGCCGGGCCGCATCCTCGTCCTGTGGACGTTCAGCGCCGCCGTGCTGGCGGCAGTGGGCGCGAACACGCTCGCGTCTCGCCGGGCGGCGCGGCCTTTGCTCGCCACACTCGGCGGCTTCGCACTCGTCTTTGCCGTGTCGCTCGGCTTCACCGTCTTTTGGATCGGCCGGAACGCGCCTCCGGGTACGCTGCAAACCAACCTGGCCCGCGAAAGCGACCTATGGCGTCTGCCCGCCGGGATTCTGCTTGGGGTTTTGGCCGCGTTCGTCCTGCGGAAGCGCGGGACGCTGTCCGCCGGAGCGTTCCGGGCATCGCTCGTCGGCCTCGCCGCCGCCGACCTGCTCGCCGCCAACTTCGGCTTCAACCGGTCAACACGCGCCGAGAACGTCTACCCTGAGACGCCCGCTATCACGTTCCTGCAACGGAACGCGGACAATGAGCGCGTCATGCCCCTGAACCGCCGCTGGAGCCTCTACGACGCCCCCGCCGCCGTCCTGCCCCCCAACGCCGCGACCGTGTACGGCCTGCTAGACACGCAGGGATACGACTCGCTGCTGACGGGCCAGTATATCCGCTGGGCGGCGGCGCTGGACGGCGGCCCGCCGGCGCCGCAGGAGAACGGCAATATGGTCTTCACCTACGGCGCGCAGTCCGCAAAATCGAGTCTCGCGGCGGCGCGTTACTTCGTCTCGCGCGGCCCCCTGCCGTCCCCACCACCCACGCTGCGACTGGCGTTTCAGAACGGCGAGACGTTCATCTACGAGAACACGACGGTATTGCCGCGCGCACGGGTCGTCAACGCCCACGGCACGGCGACTTTGGAGGACATCGCGCCGACACGGGTACGGATTCAGGTCCACTCCCCGGACCCGACCGGCGATCTTGTCGTGGCGGACCAATGGTATCCCGGATGGACGGCAGCGAGTGAGGGAAGGGCGGTCGAGATGCGGGAAGGGCCGGACGTGTTCCGCACCGCCCATTGGACGGCGCAAAACGCCCAGGCGGACGGCGGGTCGCGCACCATCGAGATGCAGTACGCGCCGACATCCATCCGCCTGGGCGTTTATGGGCTGTGCCTGGCGCTGGGCTGGACCGGCGCCGTCGTGTTTTTGAGGCTACGCCAGGGTTGGCGCGGCTGAACCTTCGGCGGCTTCCGCCTTCGGCGTGTGCTTGGCGGCGGCCAAGGCTTCGTCCTCGGTGTCATAGATGCCGAAGATGGTATTCAGGCGTGTGATCTGCAGCATCCGCGTGATGGCTTCATTGCAGCCGGAAAGGTACAGCGCGCCGTCCACCGGGCGCAGGCGCTTGGTGGCGGAAAGCAGGGTGCCGAAGCCGCTGCTGTCCATATAGGTCACCTGGGTCATGTTGATGACGATGCTGGACTTGCCCTCGTCAATCGCCGCGCTGACTGCCTCCTTGAACTGCGGCGTGGTGTAGATGTCAATCTCTCCGACGACGTCGAGGATCGGCACACCGTCACGGTGGCGCAGGCTGGTCTCTATTCGCACGTTCTCCATGAATGGGGGTCCTCACAAAACTTGGGTATCGTGCTATTCTACCCAAAATGCCGAAAGATAAACGGCACGAGCAGGAACAGGTCCAGAGTCATGGAAATCGCCCAGTGTGCCAGGAAGCCGTAGATGCACGAGCGGGTGCGAATGGCGAGCACCCCCAAGATCAGGCCGCCCGGCAGCGCGGACAGCACTTCCAGCGACGGCTTGGAGGCGTGGTTGTGGTCTTTCCAGGCCCAGTGCAGCAGCATGAACAGCAACGCCTGCACGATGACGGCCCCCCAGGTCCCCAGCGGTGACTTTTGCAGGCCGAACAGCAGAAATCCCCGGAAGAAGAACTCCCAGCAGAACATATAAAAACCCATCGCCAGTTCGTAATACAGCAAGGCTTTCAGGTTGACACGGAGGCTGTCAAAAACCGTCGTATTGCCAAATCCCGTCAAGTCCCAATAGCGCAGGCGCCCGTTAAGGTAATAACTCTGCACGTCGGCGCGATGCGCAAAGTAGACGACCGGCAGCAGCATGACGGCCCAAGCGATGAGCGCCCACTTCAGGCCGAGTTTCCGGTCACCCCGCGCCAGGCCGAACTGTCCCGGCTCCTGCTTCAGCCCGAAGAGAATGACCATCAACGGGACCCAGAGACAGAGACCCGTGTTGATGAAGTTGTAAGCCTCGAACGGCTTAGGATCGGGGTTGGTCAGGAACAGATACGCGGCAATCAGCGCGCCGACGAGGAACGTCACAATGCCGGTTGAG
The DNA here is from genome assembly GCA_964657535.1 of Armatimonadota bacterium. Taxonomy (GTDB): domain Bacteria; phylum Armatimonadota; class Armatimonadia; order Armatimonadales; family Capsulimonadaceae; genus CAZZVX01. The sequence continues at coordinate 8,011 of CAZZVX010000023.1, forward strand.
TTTTGCCCGCGCCCGGCCATTTTATCGCTCTCTTGAGAGGCCTTCGGCGCGCGTGTCCTGGTGCTCATAGGTGGGGAGACTTGCCTCCGGCTTTTCGGCGCGTCTGCCGCGCCTGGGTGAAGATCGCGGGGGCGTCCAGAGTCGGCCAGGCGCCGTGGTCGTACAGGGCGACGCCGTCGCAGAGCGTCAGCACAACGTCGTCGGCGCGGGCCGTGTAAACAAGCGCGGCATAAGGATCGGTGGCCGGAACAGTGTGGGCGCGGTCCAATCGGACGGCGATCAAGTCCGCGCGCTTGCCGGGCGTGAGCGAGCCGGTGTGGGCGTCCAGCCCAAGCGCCTCCGCGCCGCCCAGCGTCGCCAGGCGCAGGATCTGATCCGCCGTCACCGTCTCCACATCTTCCTGCCTCGCGCGCTGCAGGAGCAGCGCAAACCGCATCTCTTCCCACAGGTCGAGCGCGTTGTTGGAAACAGCGCTGTCCGTGCCTAGAGCCACGCGCAGGCCGGGCGTCTTCAGCCAGGCGGCGAGCGGCGCGATGCCCGCGCCGAGTTTGGCGTTGCTTTTGGGACAATGGACCACTGCCGCGCCGGACGCGGCGAGCAGGCCGATGTCTTCGGGCGTCTGGTGGACGCAGTGGACGGCCAGCGCGCCGGGCGTGAGTGCGCCTTGGTCGTGCGCATAATGGGTCGGCGTCGTATACGGTACGTCCCAGGAGATGCCGCGCCGGGCGAACATCTCGGCAAAGGGGCCTTCGCCGCGTTCGGTCAAGTCGCTCTCGGCGGGCGACTCGGCGATGTGAATGCTGGTCGGCAGTTTTTCGCGGGCGACGTATTCGTTGATAGCCGCGAACATCGCCGGACGGATGGTGTATAGCGCGTGCGGCGAGACGCCGACCTGGACACGGTCGGATGCAAGGCGGCGCATCGCCACGATTTTCTGTCCTAAAGCGTCCATGATCGGCGCGACGGGCTGGCGGTCGTCAATGCCGAACAGTTCCTGATAAACGACGCCGCGCAGGCCTGACTCGACCGCGACGGGCATGGTCACACCGGCGTCGGTGTTGTCGCCAATAGTCGTCACGCCGGCGGCAGCGCTTTCCAGCGCCCCCAGCCGGGCCGACCAGAGCCAGTCGTCACGGGTGAAATCGGCTTTGGCCGCTGTGAGGGCGCGTATCCACGGGAAAAACGGCACGTCTTCCAAAAATCCGCGCAGGGCCGTGTATTCCAGGTGCGTGTGGGCGTTGACCAGGCCCGGCAGCAGCGCCGCCTCGCCGAAGTCACGGCATTCGCCGGCGGGCGCGCGGCGCGTTCGGACTTCCAAAATCACGCCGTCCTCGACGATGACCTCGCCATTATCAATCGGCGCGGCGTCCACCGGCAGCACCCAGCGGGCGGCATAAGTCAAGATGCTCATGGCGCACTGGGCTGCGGGACATAGCCGGGACAGCCGACGGGCGGCGTCAATGGGCGCTGCCAGGTGGCGTTGAACTGCTGGAGGTTCTGCCCCACGACGTGTCCATCCCCCATGAGGACGTCGTAGCGTCTGTCGGTGAACGCACCGCCATGCCATGAACCGTTGGCATCCATCAGGACATTGACTTCCGCCAGATCGTGTTCCGCGCAGGAGTTGTCGTAGGACGCGATGGTGGAGTAGGCTTTGTGGTCGAAGGCGATCTCCGTCCGATAAAAGTAGGACGTGTGAAACACATCATAAGAGGTCGGGTGGGCTGTCGGCGCGATATTCGAGCCGGTCGTATCGATCATATCGAATCCGGCATCCGACGGACAATGCCACAACTGAGGGCTTTTGATGTACGAAGCCAGGGAGTCTTGGAGCATCGGCATCGCCATGATCTGAGGCAACAGATCGGCGGGCCAGATCGGCGGACTCGCATACTTATCCGAAGGATCAACGGCATAAGGATACAGGTCGTCATTGTCTTGGGCGTACAGGCTGATCGCCATGCCGATCTGTCGTAGGTTGGAGACGCAGACGGCTTGACGGGCCTTGCCGCGCACGGAGGCGAAGACGGGGAAGATGATCGCCGTGAGCAGGGCGATGATCGCCATCACGACGAGGAGTTCGATCAGAGTGAACCCGCGATTTTTCATGGTTACCCTCGCCGTTATTGTACCGCACAGCGGACCGAAATGCAAAAGCGGCGGGGAATATTTCCCCGCCGCTTGACTCGCTGATTCCGCACCGACGCGGGCGCTTAGGCCGCCAGCGCTTCCGGCTCCGGGCGTTCTGCCGCGCTGGCGGCGTCGCCCGTCAAAGTGAAGGAGACGGTGCGGGCCTCCTGGCGCTTGCGGAAGTGGATCATCTCCCACTGCTGGATGTAATCGGTCACGACCAGCGCCATCTTGCGGGCCTCGAACTCCGGCATCTGAATGGTCAGACTGTCCGTGGCGCGGACCATCTTGACCTGGCCGTTGCCGTAGACTTCGCCCTGGCCGTTGTCAATGCGCAGGACGAACGGCTGCCGGTACTTCGTTTCTTTTTTGAGCGACAGCACGCGGGCTTCGGTGTGGTCATCGTGCGCGCTGCCCTTCTGGTCCTCGAAGCTGGTGAACGTGCCGGCGAGCAGGTCGTGGCAGACCAGCTTGAAATCGTCGGCGTCCACGTAGTGCCGGACGCGCTGCGTGGCTTTATAGGTGTCGTCGAACTCGACGAGCGTGAAGGTCAGTTTGCTGCGCTTCGGGTCATACGCGAGCAGGTCGCAGATGTCTAGAATCTTGTTGTCTTTGGCGACGAAGCGGAAGATCTGAATCTTCGTCACTTCGCGCCCGTTGCCGTTGTCTGTGTTGTTCATGATCTGTTCTCCTTAAACCAAGTCTAATCTCATGCTTACGCTGAAGACTATGTCAAAGCACCTTGCGGTAGGTGCAGGTTGGATTGCTGCCGAGGCTCGCCCAACAATCATGTACGACGAGATACCCCTTGCCGCCGACGTAGTAGCAGTTGGAGACCAGCTCCTGGCCGCACTGGGGGCAGGCCCCGCGAACCCATTCGGGGCGGGGGCGGGCGGAGGTCCCGTCGAAGGCCTGACGGACGCTTTCCACCGCCGCATTCGTTTCTAAGATCGTGTCCATGTTTCCGTTCTCCTTCACACCAATTCCCGTCTCTCTAGACATCTATATTATGACATAATGCACAACGACTGGTAACAAAAAGGGATAACGCGCCGTGGCGATGTTCTAAAATTCTCATTAAGTGAGAATTTTGCGTGAGATGTTTATGAAGCAGAGAACGTAGGAATAAATACAGTATAAATGCGATAAAGATCGGGCAACGGTGCGCCGACAATGGATATCAATGGGGAGGACGAACCAATGATTTTATGGATGATCGCGGGGTATGTCGCGGCGGCAGCGGCGTTTTATTCGTACATCGTCGCGACGGCTCAGGACGAGCCGGCGGAGAATGTGGCGACGGTCATTGACCTGACGGAATGGCAGCGCAGTCGGGACGAGGGCGCACGCAAAGCCGCGTAACGACTCAACAAAGACGAAAAAGGCGGCCCGGAGAGTGCTCTCCGGGCCGCCTTTTGGCGCGTCTAGGCCGAGAAGTTGCGGAAGGCAAAGCCGGTGACGATGGCGACCACAAACCAGGCAATGCCCAGATAGCGCGTGTATCCCTGCAGCCGCTCCTCGAAACCGGGCTTGCCCTTGAAGTTCGGCGAGATGTTGCCGCCGATGGTGCCGCTTAGGCCTTCGTTCTTGGTCGTCTGAGACATGACGATCAGAATGAAGACGACACTGATGAGAAGCTGCAAGACCAGCAGCACTGTTTGATACCAGGTCATGAGATCGCTATTTCTCCTCCGTTTTCACGGTGGCGGCAGGCGCGGCGGTCGTGGCCGGGACGGCCGCCGTCGGGCCGGGCGGGTCGTCGTCTTCGCGCGTCGCCTTCTTGAATTCTTTGATGCCGTCGCCGAGCGACTTGCCCAGGCCGGCGACTTTGGATCCGCCGAACAGCAAGATCACCACCCCGGCGATGATGGCGATGTCCCAAGGACCGCCGGCCAACATAGCAATCTGAAACATAGTCACTGTCCTTTCGCGTGTGCTTCGTCTAGCGGCGTTGCCACCGGAGAGACCGGCGGAACGGCCGGAGCCATGAGATCGTGTTCCGGTTCCTGATCGAGCGGGCGGTGCGCGACGGCCTGCTCCACCGTGGCGCTGGTCGTCGCATGGCTGACCGACGGCGGGTTCAACACCGGCTTGTAGATCGACTCGACCTCGTCCCGCAGGGAGTGGGTCGCGCCGGTGACTTCGTCGGCCATCTTGCGGAACTCGCGCAGGGCCTGCCCCAGCTGCTTGCCGACTTCGGGAAGCTTTTTCGGCCCGAAGACGATCAACGCCACTATGAAGATGATACCCCAATCGGCGGGACTGCCTGTTAGGAATGCAAGGGTCGTCATCGTTCTCTCTCAGGCGACACTCTGGACTTCGATGCGGCCGGCAAGATTGAAGACCGCCTGACTGTCCAAGAAACCGGCACAGTCGCTCATCGCATTGGCCGTGCCGGCGGCGACGCCCAGACGGAGCGCCAGCGGGAATGAATCGCCCCGCAGCCAGGACCAGAGGAACGCGGCGGCCAGCGAGTCACCGGAGCCGACGGCGCTCAACACGCGCACCGGCGGCGGGACGGCCCGCCAGACACCCTCAGCGCTCGCCAGGACGGCCCCCTGGCCCCCGGTAGTCACGAGCGCGATCTGTGCGCCGGAACGCTCACGCAGCGTCTGCACGGCCCGAACGGGGGCGTCGGGCGCGATGCCCAGCGCCGCCAGTTCATTCAGGTTCGGCTTGACCAGGAACGGGCGCGCTTCGATTCCCTGCACGAGCGCCTCGCCGCTGGCGTCCAGAACCGCCGGTACGTCGTACTCGTCCTGCGCCAGCCGGATGATGTCTCGGTAGAATGCCTCAGGCGTCCCCGGCGGGAGACTCCCTGATAACACTACGGCGGCGCAGCCCGGCAAAAGTTCCCGCAGGCGAACGAGCAGTGTCGCGCATTCCAGCGAAGTGACGCGCGGGCCGTTCTCATTGAGTTCGGTCAGCGTCCCGGCTATCGGGTCTTTGACGGCGATGCAGACGCGCGACTCGTCAGAGACAGGGACGAACGCGGCGGCGATGCCTTCCGCCGCCAGCATACGCCCGATCTGCTGCCCGGTCTGGCCGCCCAGAAACCCGGCGGCGGTCGCCGGACTGCCGAGCGTCCGGTAGACGCGGGCGACGTTGATGCCTTTGCCGCCCGCCGTCACGCGCGTCTCCGTCGGGCGATGCACTCGGTCGAGAGCGAAGCCCGGCACGGTGTAGGTCTTGTCAACGGCGGCGTTGAGCGTGACTGTCAGGATGGGCGCAGGCACACGGGTTCACCGCTTGCTGAACTGGAAGCCACGACGGGCGCGCTTGCGTCCGGCCTTCTTGCGCTCTTTGACGCGCGGGTCGCGCGTCAGAAAGCCGAGCTTGCGCAGCACGGGCCGGTAGTTCGGGTCGGCCTCGACGAGGGCTTTGGAGATGCCGTGCCGGAGCGCGCCAGCCTGGCCGGAGATGCCGCCGCCCAGCGTCTTCGCCCAAACGTTGAAGCGTCCGGCGGTTTCGGTGACTTCAAACGGCTGCGCGATGAGCGCTTCCAGGGTGCGGCGTCCGAAATACTGGCCGGGGGTTTTGTCGTTGACGACAATCTCGCCCTGGCCGCTGGAGAGCCAGACTTTGGCGGTCGCGTTCTTGCGATGCCCGGTGCCGTAGTAGCGTGTGGTTTGTGCCATTCAGTGATTTTCCTCGGTTAAGACGGCTTCTGCGCCTGATGCGGATGCTCAGGGCCGGCGTAGACGCGCAGTTTCTTGAGCACCTGTGCGCCCAGCGTGTTGTGCGGCAGCATCCCTTTGACGACGCGCATCATGGCGGCGACGGAGTCCTTTTCGATCTCCCGGCCCCGCGCGACGGACCGGATGCCGCCCGGATAGAGCGTGTGGCGGTAGATCGGCTCGTCTTTTTTGCTGTTGCCGGTCAGGCGGACCTTGTCGGCGTTGATGATTATGACATGATCGCCGCAGTCCACGTGCGGCGTCCATTCCGGCTTGTTTTTGCCGCGCAGGATTTTGGCGGCCTCGACGGCGAGGCGTCCCATCGGCTGGTTGGTCGCGTCAAGGACGACCCAGGTCCGATTTTTCTCCATCTCAGCGGGCTTGGCGCTGTAGGTAGGCATAGATATTCTCCAGTCTCAGTAGTCTACGCGCCACAGGCAGAGGCCGTGGGGCGCGGCGGGCGCGCACGGGTTTTGATTCCGGTCGCGCGTCGCCAGTATTTCCAGGGCGGCGGCGGAAGCCAAGTCGCCCTTGCCGATCTCGATCAAAACGCCGACGATGTTGCGCACCATCGAGCGTAAAAACGCATTGGCCGTCACGGTCACTAAGATCAGGCCGCTCGGCAGCCGTCTCACGGACAGCCGCTGCAGGTGGCGCACGGTCGTCGTTCCGGGGTTGCCGCCGGAGCGCTTGTAGGCCGTGAAGTCGTGCGACCCGATCAGCGACTGCCCCGCCTCGCGCATCACGGCCACATCGAGCGGCTGCCGCGCGTGCAGGCTGTAGCGGTCCCAGATGGCGCTGCGCGTCCGGCGGGTCCAGATCAGATACCGATAAGTCCGCGACCGCGCCGAGAATCGGGCGTGGAAGCCGGGCGGCGCTTCCTCGACGTTTGCGACTGCGACATCGCGCGGCAGGCGCGTGTTGATCGCAATCGCCCAGCGCTCAACCGGCAGGCGGCTCTCGGTCGAGAACGAGATCACCTGGCCGAGCGCGTGGACGCCGGTATCTGTTCGGCCCGCCGCGTGGATCGTGAGCGGTGCGCCGGACAGGATCGGCTGGATGGCCTCGGCCAGCACCGACTGCACGGCGCGCTTCCCCTGCCCCTGCGCCTGATAGCCGTAGAAGTCGGTGCCGTCGTACTCAACTGTCAGTTTCAGAGTGCGCGTACCCGACGCTCCTACTTGCGGGCGGTCCCGATCTTATCTGGAACGACCGGCAGGCCGAATTCCTTGTCCGTGACCAGTGACAACTGGACAATCGTCGCGGCGTCGCCACGGCGCTGTCCGATCTTCACCGTCCGGGTGAAACCGCCCGGCGTGTTGCGGAACTCCGGCGCGATCTGCGTGAACAGGTGATGCACCAGGGTCTCGTCGGCCAGGAAGCGGCGGGCCTGACGGCGCGCATGGAGCGTGTCGGCGCGGGCGTCCGTGATCAGCTTCTCGGCGATGGAGCGCACGTCTTTGGCGCGCGTGTCCGTCGTTTTGATCGTCTGGTACATCAGCAGGGAACGCACCAGGCCTTTGAGCAGGGCGCGGCGCTGATCGCTTGGCAGCCCGAATTTGCGTCCGCCAATTCGATGGTTCATCCGTCTCTCCTATTCCTCGTCCGCGCCGGCGCCGGACGCATCATCGTCACTCGTGTCGTCGTCTTCGTCGTAGGCGCCGTCATCGTCGGTCGCGCCGAGGACCGTCAGGCCCAGGGACGCCAGTTTTTCCTTGACCTCGGTGAGCGACTTCTTGCCGAAGTTGCGGATCTGCATCAATTCGGCTTCCGAAATCTGGAGCAGGTCGCCGATGGTCAGGATGTTGGCTTTCTTCAGGCAGTTGTAGGTGCGGACCGAGAAGTCCAGTTCCTCGATGCGCGCATCGAGGGCGCCGGACGCGCCCGCCGCTAAGCCCGTGCCGTTCACGCCCGCGATCCCGCCGAGTCCCTTCGGGAACTCGACGAATCGATGGAAGAACTGCTCCAGCATGGAGGCCGCCTGGCTGAGCGCCTCGCCCGGAGGCATGGTGCCGTTGGTCCAGACCTCCAGCGTGAGCCGCTCGAAGTCGGTCTTGAAGCCGACGCGCGTGGCTTCGACGGCGAAGGAGACTTTGCGCACGGGAGTGAACGCCGCGCCAATCGGGATGACGCCGATGACCTGCTTACTCTTGTCCTGCTTGTCGGGCAGCACGTAGCCTTTGCCGGAGTCCACCGTCATCTCCATGGCGAGATGCGCCGCGTCTTCGGAGAGAGTCGCCAGATAGACTTCGGGGTTGACGACCTCGACATCGCTGGGGCATTTGACGTCTGCGCCCGTGACGATCCCTTCGCCTTTGACGTCTAAAGAAACCGTCACCGGTTCGGGCTTGACGCCGTTGGCCGCCCCGTTCGTGTGGACTCTGATATACAAGTCTTTCAGGTTGAGAATCAGTTCGGTGACGTCTTCTTTGACGCCTTTGATGGTCTGAAACTCGTGCTGAACGCCGTCAATCTTGATGGACGACACGGCAGCGCCGGTGATGGACGACAGCAGGACGCGGCGCAGGGAATTGCCCAGCGTCACGCCGTAGCCGCGCTCCAGCGGTTCGACGACGAACTTGCCGTAGGTCTGAGTCTGTTCCAGGGTTTCGATCCGTGGAGTTGCCGTTTCAATCATCGTGTGAATTCCACTCCCATAAACCGCGCGCCGGACGAGTCGGGCAGGACAGGCGAAAACCCGCCGTCGGATTTGGCGGGTTCTCATGCCCAGCAAAGTGCGCGCCCGGCGCAGATCAACACCGTTAACGCGAATAGTATTCGACGATCAACTGCTCTTCCACGTCCGTGTCAATCATGTCGCGCGTCGGCGCCGCGACGATCTTGGCCGTCAGCGAGTTGGCGTCCAGCGTGAGCCACTCGGGGATCCGGTGGCCGGTGCCGCGTAGCGACTCCAGCATCGGGGCCAGCTTGCGGCTGTTCTCATGCACGGTGATCGTGTCGCCGGGCCGGACGATGTAGGACGGGATGTTCACCCGCTTGCCGTTGATCAAGAAGTGGCGGTGGGTGATGAACTGCCGTGACTGCGCCCGCGACGCGCCCAGATTCAGCCGATAGATGACGTTGTCGAAACGCATCTCCAGCAGCTGCAGCAGGTTCTCGCCCGTGACGCCGCGACGGCGCTCGGCCTCGGTGACGTAGTTACGGAACGGCTTCTCCAGCACACGGTACGTGCGCTTCATCTTCTGCTTCTCGCGGAGCTGCCCGGCGTAGTCGGTCTGCTTCTTCTGTGGCCCCTGGCCGTGCATCCCCGGCGGGTAGTTGCGGCGTTCGATCTGGCACTTTTTGCTGTAGCACCGAGACCCCTTCAGATATAGTTTGACACCTTCGCGCCGGCACTGGCGGCAGCGGGGTTCTCCCGTTTGAGGCATGATTTACTCTTCTCCAGATAACTTGACTAAACGCGGCGGCGCTTCGGGGGGCGGCAGCCGTTGTGGGGGATCGGGGTCACGTCTTTGATGATCGAGACTTCGACGCCGACGGCCTGCAGGGCTCGGATGGCGGACTCGCGGCCCGACCCCGGCCCCTTGACGTGGACATCCACGCGGCGGAGGCCGTGTTCCTGCGCCTTGCGGGCGGCATTCTCCGCCGCGAGCTGCGCGCCGAAGGGGGTGCCTTTCTTAGAACCCTTGAAGCCGACGCTGCCGGCGCTCGCCCAGGAAATCAGATCACCCCGAATGTCGGTGATCGAGACGACGGTGTTGTTGAACGTGCTTTTGATGTGAACCACACCTTGAGCGATGTTCTTCCGTTCTTTCGGCTTCTGCCGAGTTGTTGTTTTCTTCTGTGCCATTCTTTTCCTATCATCCCGTCGCAGCGAGCGGCGGTACAGGAGTCGCATCCGCGACAGTCGCGCAAGGGCATGGCGTGCCATGCCCCTACAATACATTTACTTCTTCAGTTTCTTCTTGCCGGCCACGGCGCGGCGCGGTCCGCGACGGGTGCGCGCGTTGCTCTTGGTCTTCTGACCGCGCACGGGCAGTCCCTTGCGGTGCCGGATGCCCCGATAGCAGCCGATCTCCTGCAGACGCCGGATGTTGATCTGGATCTGCCGCTTCAGGTCGCCCTCGACGCGGAATTCGCGCTCGATGGTGTCACGGAGTTTCGCGGTCTCGGCTTCGGTCAGGTCGCGGACGCGGGTGTCCGGGCTGACGCCGTTTTTACCAAGGATGTCGCGGCTGCTGGTCAGCCCGATCCCGAAAATCGAAAGGAGCGCGTACTCGATCCGCTTGTCGCGCGGAAGGTCAACGCCTGCAATACGTGCCAATGAATGCCTCCATTAAAATGCCGCAGTGCGGCCTAACCCTGACGCTGCTTGTGCTTCTTGATGACGCAGATGACGCGAACGACGCCGTCGCGCTTGATCACCTTGCACTTGTCGCAGATCTTCTTGACGGATGCCCGTACTTTCATGATAATCCCTCCTGGCCCTCACCCATCGCGAGGGTAAGGGACACAATTCAACGATAGCGATACAGAATCCGGCCACGGGTCAGGTCATAGGGCGAAAGTTCGCATTTGACCCGATCTCCGGGGAGGATTTTAATGAAGTTCATGCGAATCTTACCGCTGACCTGGGCGAGAATTTGGTTTCCCGTTTCCAGGTTGACGCGGAACATCGCGTTCGGAAGCGTCTCAGCGATGGTGCCTTCGATCTCGATAGGCTTTTCCTTCGCGTAGGTTTCCGCTTCCGCAGCATGGCGCTCGTCGCGCGCTTCGTGTTGTTTTCGTGGTCTTCGAGCCATAACCTGTGTTTATTTTCCCTCGGAGGGCGGCAGGGTCAAAATGTCCGGGCCGTCCTCAGTGATGGCAACCGTGTGTTCAAAATGCGCCGACAAGGAGTTGTCCAGCGTCGCAATGGTCCAAACGTCGTCCGGCAGGTGTCCGACCTCGTAAGCGCCCATGTTGACCATCGGCTCAATGCAGATGGTCATGCCGGGCCGCAACCGGACGCCGCGCCCGGCTTTGCCGTGGTTCGAGACCTGCGGGTCTTCGTGCGGAGTCTGCCCGATCCCGTGACCGACCAGGTCGCGGACGACGCCGAGGTGCGCGTGCCCGCCCTCGAGCCCGGAGTCGATCACGGACTGGACCACGACCGGCGTGACGACCCGGCCGACGGTGGCGACGGCGGCGAGCAGCACGGTGACGCCGAGGCCGCGGCGGAACTGCGGG
>CAZZVX010000023.1:19017-22391 GCA_964657535.1 Armatimonadota bacterium
GGACGACGCCGTAGCGGCTGCGCTCCGCGTGGCTCTGGATCGCCGCGCTGATGTCCCCCACCCGGTTGCCGGGGCGGGCCTGCGCGATGCCCTTGAACAGCGCCTCCCGCGTCACGGTCAGCAGGTTCTTGGCTGCCGGCGAGACGTGGCCGACCGGGACGGTGATGGCCGAGTCGGCGCACCAGCCGTCCACCGACGCATCCAGGTCCAGACTGACGATGTCGCCCTCGCGCAAAACGCGCTTGCCGGGGACGCCGTGAACGACTTCCTCGTTGACAGAGATGCACGTGTTGTGCTGGTAAGGCACGTCGCTGAACGACGGCTTGTAGCCCAGCAGGATCGGCTTTGCGCCGCGCGCCCGCAAATACTCGCCGGCAACTTCGTCCAGGTCGAGCGTCGTCGTCTCTCCCGGCACGATGGCGTCCCGCATCGCGGCCAGCGTCTCGGCCACGATCCGGCCCGCCAGACGCATCATTTCGATCTGCTCCGGTGTTTTGAGGCAAATCATCTGTGCATTATACCCCAAGACTCGCGATTTTGCGATTGCCGCCCATTCCCGCCAGCGATCTGACCAGGCGCTGCTGTACTTCATCCGGCTCGCCCTCGGCATTCACCGTCCGCAGAAGCCCCTGCCCGGCGTAATACTGGCGCAGGGGCAGCGTAACGCTGTCGTACACGCCCAGGCGGTGACGGACCGCGTCCGGCGCATCGTCGGGACGGCGCACCAACTCCGTCCCGTCGAAGTCGCAGCGGCCCGGCGCGTGCGGCGGGCAGTGGACGACGTGATAGACGCGGCTGCACACCGGGCAGACCAAACGACCCGCCAGGCGCTCCGTCAGCGCCGCCTCACTGATATCCAGTTCCAGAACGGCATCGAACGCGCGCCCGTCGGCGCGCTGAGCGTCGAACATCTTTGCCTGCGCGAGATCACGCGGGAAGCCGTCCAAGACAGAGCCGTGCAGGGCGTCCGGCTCTTCCAGACGCCGGGACACCCAATAGATAATGTCTTCGTCAGGCGCAAAGTTCCCCTGGGCGATTCCCGCCTCGACCTTGCGCCCGAAAGCCGTGCCACGCGCGATGTGGTCGCGGATGATGTCGCCGGTCGCGATATGCGGGATACCCAGTGTCTGCGCCAGGCGCGTACCCTGCGTTCCCTTGCCCGCGCCCGGCGGTCCCAACAAGAGCAGACGCACTAGCGGATAAAGCCCTCATAATTGCGCATCAGCAGTTGGGCTTCAATCGCCTGCATCGTTTCCAGCGCCACGCCGACGACGATCAAAAGCGATGTGCCGCCGACCAGTGTGAAACTGCCCGCTGTGTTGGTCAGGTCGGGAATCCAGTACTGCAGCAACGCGATCAGGGCCAGGAACAGGGCGCCTGCGAGGGTGATGCGCGTCATCACTTTATCCAAGTAGTCCTGCGTCGCTTTGCCGGGCCGGATGCCGGGAATGAACGAGCCGTACTTCTTCAGGTCGTCGGCGATCTGCTCGACGTTCATCGTGACTGCCGTGTAGAAATACGTGAAGAAGACAATGATCGCCGCGTAGACAAGGCCCGTGAGCGGGTTCTTGCCCGGAGACATGATGTTGGCGAAGTGTTCCAGTTGATCGTGCAGGTGCGAACCGGGCGCGACGAACTGCAAAAACGTCAGCGGCAGCAGCTGAATGGACAGCGCGAAGATGATCGGGATGACGCCCGCCGAGGCCACTTTAAACGGCAGGTAGGACGTGCCGCCCTGTGTCATCTTGTTGCCGACGATCTTGCGGACGTGCTGGATCGGAATTTTGCGCTGGCCGAGCGTGACGAAAATAATTCCGATCACGGTCGCAAAGAACGCGACGACCAGAATCAGCACCTGCCAGGGCGCGACCGCGCCAGCCACGACGGACTGACCGACATTACCGATTTGGTTGGGCAGACGGACCATGATGCCGCAGAAGATAATCAGCGAGATGCCGTTGCCAATGCCCTTGTCGGTGATGAGTTCGCCCAGCCAGACCAGGAACATCGTGCCTGCCGTCATGCTCAGGACGGCTTCCACCATGACCAATGGATTGTTGGCGGGGAAGATGCCCTGGCTGCGGAACAGCGCGGTCAGCCCGATCCCCTGGACGATGCCCAGGGCGACCGTCAGATAGCGCGTGTATTGCGCGATACGCCTTCGGCCCGACTCGCCTTCTTTGGCGAGTTCCTGCCACTGCGGGATCGCGAATGTCAGCAGCTGCATGATGATGCTGGCGTTGATGTACGGGATGATGCCCGTCGCAAAAATGGTCAACTGCTTTAACGCGCCGCCGGAAAACACGTCTACGAGGTTCAGGATGCCGCCGCCGCCGCGACTGCCGTTGAAGTAGGCGGACAGTTTGGCGTGGTTGACGCCCGCCAGCGGGATGTGCAGGCCGAAGATGTAGACGCCGAACATGGCGAACACGAACAGCAGCCGCCGGCGCAGTTCGGGAATCGCCCACGCGGCGACCATCGCCTGCACGAACGGCGTACTGTCGCCGCCCCCGCCGCCGGAGGCGGGGCGTCGCTTGGCGATGGGGGGCGTCGTCGGGGGGATATTCGCTGTGGGTCGTTTGACTGCCATAAGACTTGCCTCCGCTCAGGCGGATGTCAGAGTGTCTCCACCGTGCCGCCTAGCGCGGTGATCTTTTCCTGCGCGCTTTTGGAGAACTGGTGGGCGCGGACGGTGAGTTTCTTGGTCAAGTCGCCGTTGCCCAGGACCTTGATCCCGTGCTTGACGGCCCCCGTGATGCCGTTCTCGATCAGAAGTTCGGGCGTGACCGTCGAACCGTCGTCGAAACGCTCCAGCGCGCCCAGGTTCACGATAGCGTATTCGGTGGGCTTGTTCCGTGTCTGGCCGGCCGTGTGGCCGGGCGTGCCGCGCATCTGCGGCAGGCGGCGGTGGGTCGGCGTCTGGCCGCCCTCAAAGCCGGGCTTGGTGTTGCCGCGCGCCTTGTCGCCTTTGGTGCCGGCGCCGGAGGTCTTGCCGTGGCCGGAGCCGGGTCCGCGCCCGATCCGCTTGCGGCGCTTGTTGGCCCCTTCGTTGGGTTTCAGATCGCTGAGGTTCATTTTCTACGCACTCCCAATGGCCCGTGCGCCGGGCCATGAAATTTCTGACGTCGCTCACGATGGGTCGGCGCGGAGATGACGGCGCCGTCGGCGCTCTCCACGACGAGCACATGGTTGAGCTTATGGATCATGCCGCGAATCGGCGCGGTGTCGGGCTGGGTCACGCTGGACCCCACTTTGCCAAGCCCCAGGGCGTTGGCGGTCAGTCGCTGGCTTTTCTCAAAGCCGATCAGACTGCGCGAAAGGGTGATTTTGAGGTCTGCCATGGGTTACGCGCCTCCTTCCGTTGTCGGCTGGCC
>CAZZVX010000024.1:0-15797 GCA_964657535.1 Armatimonadota bacterium
CCGACGACGACCCGCCCCTCCGGGCGCGGCACCAGATAGCCCTGCGCGGCGTAAATCGTGTGGCGGAAGGGAGGCGATGCTAGAGGGCCGAGCGCCAAAATCTGGCCGCGCACGGGGGAGACAGGGCAGGGGACGCTGAGCCAATGGCCGACTTCCCGGCTCCACGCGCCGCCGGCGATGACGAACTCGCCGCCCGCGAGAGTTCCCGCAGCCGTCGTCACGCCCGATATGCGCTGCCCCTGCGTCTCAAAGCCGCAGACGATCTCAAACAGCAGTGTCACTCCCCGACGGGCACACGCGCTTTGCAATGCCTTATACAACAAGCGCGGCGGCAGGTGCTGTTCGGCAGGGGAAACGACGGCGGCCTGTATCGTGTCCGCCAGATGCGGCTCCAAAGTTCGGGCTTCTTCACCGTCCCGCCATTCCAGCGGCAGTCCGAGCGTCTTCTGCCACGCGAAGGCGCGACACAGTCGCTCGGCCTCTTCTTCGCTTGCCGCGACGCGCATCATGCCGGGGCCGCAGAGCGTCAAGAGTGAATCGCTGTCCACAGCCAGTTCCGCGAGAAAGTCTGGGTAGCGGCGCAGACTGTCTAGGCCGAAGTTGACCAGCGGCCCTTGTGCCGTCAGTTCGGCGAGCGGCGCAAGCATTCCGGCGGCGGCGGTAGACGCCTGGCCCGGATGCCCGGCGTCCAGAACGGTCACGGACAGGCCGCGCTGCGCCAGCCGCCACGCCCCAGCCAGCCCGATCAGCCCGCCGCCGATGATCACGACATCCGCCGACTTGCTCACGGAATGTCTTTCCCTCCGATGCCGCCCGTCGTCACATTAGGGTCGGCGTAGCCATCGTAGCCGATGGTCATGCGAGAGGCTATCAGGTATTTCACATGGCCGTCGGCGAACAGGAAATCTCGCGCGGCGTCCGTGTGTGTCCACCAGCCGTTCGCGGCGTCCAGATGCCCGTCATGGTTGTCGTCCCATTCGCCGGACAGCACTTTTTGGGCCGGGAAGGTCACGGACGCTTCACCCTGCGGCGTCGGCGTCAGACTGTACAACGCAGTTGTAGTGGTTCCTGACGCGACCTGTGTTGGTGAATAATAGAAGGCGGCGCTGTACGCATATGAGGTGTTGTCGTACCCGGCAGCCAAATCCGATGGGCAGTGCAGAATGGCCGCCGAGTTGGGCCCACCGACCGCATCAAACCCGGCTGTCTTCTGCTTCTGTCCAATCGCCAGGTACGGCATAATCAGCCAGCGGAAGTGTTCTCCAGCGAAGAGATAGGCGTCGCCGTTGCAGGGGTACATCTCCTCGTTGTCCTGCGTGTACTGGGTGAAGGCCAAGCCCAACTGCTTCAAATTGGACTGGCACGTCGCCTGCCGCGCCTTCTCGCGGGCTCTGGCAAAAACGGGAAACAGCACCGCCGCGAGAATAGAAATAATGGCGATGACCACAAGAAGTTCAATGAGAGTAAAAGCGCGTCGCAAACAGTCAGCCTCCCGCCATCATCTGCACGATTTCCAGCACATCGCCCTCGGCCAGCGGCGTTTCGGCGTAACAGCCGCGCGGGACGATCTCGCCGTTGCGCTCCACCACGACCATTTGAGAGCGCAGGCGGAGTTGGGTCAAAAATTCGGCCAGCGTTGCCGCGTTTTCCGCTTCGCGCGGCTCGCCGTTGAGGATCAGTTGCATCTGTGTTTCTCCCAGGCGCCGTCTAGAGCCGCCCGATACTGCTGCGCGACGGCGCGCGGGTCATCCGCCCGCATGATCGGCGACAGCACGGCCACGCCCGCCGCCCCGGCTTCCATGCAGTCGCCGAGGTTCTCCGGCGTCACGCCGCCGATGGCAAGGACAGGAATGGCGACGGCTGCGCAGACCTGCCGCAGAAAGTCCAGCCCCGCCGGTTCAATCTCCGGGTGGCTTGACGAGGCAAAAATGGTTCCCGCGACAAGATAATCTGCGCCGTCCCGTTCCGCTTGCTGCGCTGCCGCCACGGAATGCACCGACTTTCCGATGCGCGCACCGCTTCCGGCCCGGAACCGGACAACACCGACGGGCGCCGACTGCTCCGGCAGGTGGATGTGACGCGCCCCGGCACGGAAATTGGCTTCCCAATCGCCGTTAGTGATGAGTATGGCCCGATCTTTCGTCACCGCGCCCAGGTCGCTAAGGAAACGGGAGCGTTTGCCGATGCTTTTGCGCTTGTCCCGCCACTGCACGATGTCCACGCCGCCGTCCACGGCCTGGGTCACAACAGAGACGAGTCTCTCTCCCGGCTCCGTGACCAGCATCAAACAGCGCTGCGGCAGAGACTTCACCGGACGACGCCTTCCAGCGGGCTGCTCGCTGAGGCGTAGGGCAGGACCGGCATCCGGCCTGCCAGGAACGCGAGACGGCCCGCGTCCACACCCATGCGCATCGCCAAGCCCATGCGGGCCGGGTCTTCGGCGCGGGCGATGGCCGTGTTGACGAGGCAGCAGTCCGCGCCGAGTTCCATCGCCTGCGCCGCTTCGGAGGGAACGCCGATACCGGCATCTACGACGACGGGGACCGTCGCCTGCTCAATGATGATGCGCACCTGCTCGCGCGTCTTCATGCCCTGCCCGCTGCCGATGGGGGACGCCAGGGGCATGACGGTGTGCGTCCCGATCTCCTGCAGGCGCAGGGCGAGCGCAGGGTCGGCATTGATGTACGGCAGGACGATGAAGCCTTCGGCGACCAATGTCTTGCAGGCCTCGAATGTGCCGATGGGGTCGGGCAGCAGGTACTTGGGGTCGGGAATAACTTCCACTTTGATCCAATCACTGAGGCCCATCGCCCGCGCTAGGCGCGCCGTGCGGACGGCTTCGTCGGCAGTGCGCGCCCCGGCGGTGTTGGGCAGGATGTGGTATTTCTGCCAGTCTATCTCATCTAAGATGCTGCGCTTGGGCTGATCTAAGTCTATGCGGCGCAGGGCGACGGTGACGATCTCGCAGCCGGAGGCTTCCAGGGCGGCGTTCATCTCGTCGGCATTGCGGTACTTGCCGGTGCCGAGCATCAGGCGCGAGCGGAAGGTCTTGCCGCCGATGGTCAATAAATCTTCGGGGTTCGTTTTTGCAATTTTCGTGTTTATCGCCGTCGGGACGGCTTCCATGAGTGTCATGGTCTTACTCCTCGATTCGAAAAATGTCTTCCAGTGCAATGGTCAAGTCAGGAAAGGTAAGGCTTTGCAGCGTCTCGCCGGAGGCGTAAAGCGCCGCGCGCTCCGGGCCGTCGGGCGTCAGACGTAGGACTTCTACCGTCTGCGTTTCCATGCTGACGACCCAGCATTCTTCCACATTGACCGCGCAGTAGTCGCTGATTTTGCCTTCCCGGATGGCGCGCGTTTCGCTCGGCGACAGCACTTCCACGGCGATTTCCGGCGCGGGCGACAAAGGTAAAGCGTCTTGCGGGACACGGTTCCCATAGCGTTCACGGCTGATAAACAGGACATCGGGCTGTCGTGTCTTGAGCGGCTGATAACGGATGAGGACATCACAAGGGGCAATGATGGTTCGGCCCTGTCGACTTTGTCGCTGATAGGCCCGCAGCAGTTCCGCAATGTTGAGCGCGACTTCCTGATGCCCAATGCTGGGCTGTGTCATAAAGACTCGTACCCCGTCAATGATGTCGTAGCGTCGGTTGACTTCCCCTTCGGTCAAGTAGTCTTCATAGGTCAAGATTTGCGGCTGTACCAGTTGTGCGGCGACGGCCATGAGAGTGTCCTTTTACTGATAGATTTCGCTGCCCCGGTCACGGAATTCCTGGGCTTTTTCGGCCATGCCTGCGGCGACGGTTTCGGCGTCGGGGGTGTCGGTGACGACTTCTAGCGACTTGGCGTACTGGCGGACGTCCTGGGTGATCTTCATGGAGCAGAAGTGGGGGCCGCACATGGAGCAGAAGTGGGCGACTTTGGCGCCTTCCTGCGGCAAGGTCTCGTCGTGGAAGGCGAGGGCGGTCTGCGGGTCCAGGGCCAGGTTGAACTGGTCTTCCCAGCGGAACTCAAAGCGGGCTTTGCTCACGGCGTCGTCCCAGGCCTGGGCGCCGGGGTGGCCTTTGGCAAGGTCGGCGGCGTGGGCGGCGATTTTGTACGCGATAACGCCGTCTTTGACGTCTTTTTTGTTGGGCAGGCCGAGATGCTCTTTGGGGGTGACGTAGCAAAGCATGGCGCAGCCGTACCAGCCGATCATGGCCGCGCCGATGGCGCTGGTGATGTGGTCGTAGCCGGGGGCGATGTCGGTGGTGAGCGGGCCGAGCGTGTAGAAGGGGGCTTCCTTGCACCATTCCAGTTGCTTGTCCATGTTTTCTTTGATCAGGTGCATGGGGATGTGGCCGGGGCCTTCGTTCATCACCTGGCAGCCGTGTTCCCAGGCGATCTGGTTGAGTTCGCCCTGCGTCTGGAGTTCGGCGAACTGAGCTTCGTCGTTGGCGTCGGCGATGGAGCCGGGGCGCAGGCCGTCGCCGAGGCTGAAGGATACGTCGTAGGCGGCCATGATCTCGCAGATCTCGTGGAAGTGGGTGTACAGGAAACTTTCTTTGTGGTGGGCGAGACACCATTTCGCCATGATGCTTCCCCCGCGCGAGACGATGCCGGTGACGCGCTTGGCGGTCATGGGGACGTAGCGCAGGAGGACGCCGGCGTGGACGGTGAAGTAGTCTACGCCCTGCTCGGCCTGTTCAATGAGGGTGTCGCGGTAGAGTTCCCAGGTGAGGTCTTCGGCTTTGCCGCCGACTTTCTCCAGGGCCTGGTAGATGGGAACGGTGCCGATGGGGACGGGGGAGTTGCGCAGAATCCATTCGCGGGTCTCGTGGATGTTTTTGCCCGTGGACAGGTCCATGACGGTGTCTGCGCCCCAGCGGGTGGCCCAGGTCATCTTTTCCACTTCTTCGTGGATGGAGGACGACACGGCGGAGTTGCCGATGTTGGCGTTGATCTTGACGAGGAAGTTGCGCCCGATTGCCATAGGCTCGCATTCGGGGTGGTTGATGTTGAGGGGGAGGATGGCGCGGCCACGGGCGACTTCGGCGCGGACGAATTCGGGGGTGATGACTTCGGGGATGGCGGCTCCGTAGGAGTGGCCGGGGTGCTGGCCGACGGAGGCGGAGCGGTCGCGGCCTTGATTCTCGCGGATGGCGACGTATTCCATTTCGGGGGTGATGATGCCGGCGCGGGCCTGCTGGTACTGGGTGACGAGGCCGGTTCCGCGCAGGGCTTTTCTTTTGGGCGGCAGGGGCAGGGTGGTGTCGGAGCGTCCGGCGATGGGGCGGTAGGCGGGGTCGGACTGGGTGTAGGTGGCCTGCTCACGTCCCGCAATCCAGGGGGCGCGCAGGGGGGGCAGGCCCTGGTGGATGTCTACGGTGACGGCGGGGTCGGTGTAGGGGCCGCTCGTGTCGTAGACACACAGGGGGGCGTTTTCCTCTAGTGCGCCGGTGAAGTGGTCGCGGGTGGGGTGGAGCGAAATTTCGCGGTGCGGCACTTGAATGTCGGGGTGAATGTGGCCCGTCGTGTAGACTTTGCGGGAGGCGGGGAACCGGTAGTCGGCGCTTTCTGTGTTGGTGCTGCCGGGAATTTCAAGTGTCATGGGTGCTTGCTCCTTCAATCAATGGTCAATGGTGGCGTCATGGCGAAAGGCCGCCGTTCCCGTTGTGTGGGGACGGCGGCCTTTGCGCGTGAAAGTGAAAAAGGGCCTGTCGTCCGCTTCCCTCCGCCGGTATGACCCGGATCAGGTTGTTGGGGTTGGGCGCATGAGTGCTTTTTTAGCGCGTCCTCTCAGCCGGTTGTCCGGCACCCCCAGCGGTGTGGTTTGGTTGTTGTGTGTATTATGGCGGGCGGGGCGGGGTTTGTCAATCCCAGCCCTCACCCCCCAAGCCCCCTCGCCCGCAAGCGGGCGAGGGGGAGGCGGAAGGAGATGTTTCGGAGTGGGTGACGGTGGGGGTGGCCGAATGCCGCGCGTGTCGGCCCGCTTCCGGGGCAGCCTTAGAATATTGGGAAACGGTCATTAAAGTTTACGTCCTCGCTCTTCCAGAAGCGGCCAAAGGCAGGGATGCCTTCTTCAAAGTCGCTGATGCCTTTGATTTAGGCAAGGGCGTGGGATGGTATTCTATCACCGTTCCTTTCGGCAGTTGGCTCACCCAGTCAAGCAAGGCAGGCGAAGTCAACGACTTGTAGGCTCGATATTGCTGAAACGGCCCACCATCCAAACCGATTCCGTAGATTTTGTATCTTCAACATTGACGGAATGAAGCCTGTAGACAGGTGTTGACGCTTGCGTTTGTTGTGCCTGACTGTTGCTGGAGAGTAACAGTACCCCAAAGGAAAAAGCGACAAGCAACGCACGGACAAGTTTTTTCACTGTTCTTCCTTCCGCCGACCGGGCAGTTGTTGTAGAGCGGCCCAACATTATACTATGAAGTTCTCGATTTCGCTTCTCGTTCATATGCGTATCGCCACTCAGGGAGTGGTTTGACGCCGCTGGTGGGGATTCCTGTCCGGC
This sequence comes from Armatimonadota bacterium, assembly GCA_964657535.1. Classification (GTDB taxonomy): domain Bacteria; phylum Armatimonadota; class Armatimonadia; order Armatimonadales; family Capsulimonadaceae; genus CAZZVX01. The sequence goes on from CAZZVX010000024.1 coordinate 6,506, forward strand.
GCGAGGGCGGAAATATGTGACGGGAACTACAGGGGGTAGGTCTAGGAGAGCAGAAGGCGGTTTTGCGGCCTCGCTGTGGGCGTGCTGCCGGGTCCGGTCCGCCTTCCCCGGCTGTCCGTCAGGTATAATCGCTGCCAGAGGAGAACTGCGAATGTTCCAAGTCACCATTCACGGCGACAAGCCCGGCGCGGTCATTGACAGAAACATCTACGGCCACTTCGCCGAGCATCTGGGCCACTGTATTGACGGCGGCATCTGGGTCGGGGAGGACTCCGATATCCCGAACACGCGCGGCATCCGCAATGACGTGGTCCAGGCGCTGAAAAACGTAGAGATTCCCGTGCTGCGCTGGCCCGGCGGCTGCTTCGCCGACGAGTACCACTGGAAGGACGGCGTCGGCCCCCGGACGGCCCGCGTCCCGATGGTCAACACGCACTGGGGCGGCGTCTCGGAGACCAACCAGTTCGGCACGCACGAGTTTTTCGACTTCTGTGAACAGATCGGCGCCGAGCCTTACGTCAACGGCAACGTCGGCAGCGGCGAAGTCCGTGAGATGCAGGAGTGGGTGGAGTACATCACCCACGACGGCGACTCCCCGATGGCCGAACTGCGCCGCGCCAACGGGCGTCAGCAGCCCTGGAAACTCAAATTCTTCGGGGTCGGCAACGAGAACTGGGGCTGCGGCGGCAACATGCGCCCGGAATATTACGCCGACGAGTACCGCCGCTTCCAGACCTACGTCCGCAACTTCAGCGGGAACACCGTCTTCAAAATCGCCTGCGGCCCCAACAGCGACGACTACCGCTGGACGGAAGTGCTGATGCGCGAGGCCGCCGGCCACATGGCCGGCCTCACCCTGCACTACTACACCGTCCCGACCGGACACTGGGACGCCAAGGGGGCGGCGACCGGCTTCGATGAGGCGGGCTGGTTCGCGACGCTGCATCAGGGCCTGCGCATGGAAGAACTGATCGCCAAGCACAGCGTCATCATGGACAAGTACGACCCGGCGAAGCGCGTCGCGCTGATGGTGGACGAGTGGGGCGCCTGGTACGACCCTGAACCCGGTTCCACGCCCGGTTTTTTGTATCAGCAGAACTCCCTGCGCGACGCACTGCTGGCCGGCCTGACCTTCCACATCTTCAACGCCCACGCCGACCGGGTCCGCATGGCGAACATCGCCCAGACCGTCAACGTCCTGCAGGCCATGATCCTGACGGACGGCCCAAAGATGGTCCTGACCCCGACGTATCACGTTTTTGACCTCTACAAAGTCCACCAGGACGCGGCTTCGCTGCCGTCTGTCCTGGACGGCGCGCCGGCCTATTCCTTCCGGGACGCGCAGATCCCTCAACTGAGCGTCTCCGCCTCGCGCCGCGCGGACGGCACGGTCAACCTCACCGTCTGCAACGCGCACCCGGACTCGCACGCCGATCTGCGCGTGACGCTCACTGCCGCCGTTCCCGCCCAAGTCTCCGGCGTCGTCCTGACCGCCGACGCGATGGACGCCCACAACACCTTTGACCAGGCCGACCGCGTCCGTCCCGCCGATCTGCCTGTCGCTCTGAACGACGGCTCTGCGTCCGTGACTCTGCCCCCCAAGTCCGTCGCCCTCGTGACCCTCACGCCGTAAGGCCCTTGCAGCCAATTTTTAATTGTGCTTGATTCCGGCCCTCTCGCCTCGTCTGGACGGGCGAGGGGGCCGCTTGGCACGTATTATGCTGAATTAATCCGTGTGAAACCCGCAGAAAATCAGAGAATGGGCGAAAAACGTGGAATAATAAAGCAGATATGCTCGGTGATACGCTGGTGTAGACGTTCTCACATGGTGACAGGCCCGCACAGTCCGACGCTTCCTAAACACTCGGTGGAGACTTTCCAGCGGACGAATCGCAGTGTCACGCCGAAAATTCCCGCCAAAAAGAAACTCCCGCGCCGCCTGATCCGGCCTTTCCGGTCTTTGGGCGAAGACGGCCCTTCCTGGGCCGCATCACTCGCCGGGTACGCGATCCTGACCTTTCTCGCCGACCTGACCGGACACTACGGACACATCTTTGTCCATCCGTTGCTGCTGTTTTTCTTCGGCTTGTCTCTGCTGACGGCGCTGTTGCCCGCCGCCGGGCCGCGCGGCCAGCGCATCGCGCTGCTGCCCGGCGTCGGCCTGGCGATGTCCCTCCTGCTGCCGCCCTTCACGGCCACCCTCCCGCTGCTGCTCGCCAATGCCCTTTACGCGGCGTCGCGCGACACGCCCGCCGCCCGGCGGGGCGTGCTTGGTCGCGGCGTCTGGCTGGCGCTGGCCGCCTTTTCCGGCGCGACCGCTTACCGGGCCTTGCAGGGAACGGCTTTGTCCTCCACGTTCTGGGATGAACTGCTGGCCGCCGCCGCCTACACGACGGTCTATGTCGCCGGACGTCAGGTGGGGCTGCGGCGCGGGTCCTGGCCGCGCGGCGGCTGGAACCGGTCCTGGACCGGCGGGCGGCTGGAGACGGCGGGCCTGCTGGCCTGCATCCCCGTCGCCGTCCTGATGACCGTCGCCTACCCGAAATTCGGGGTCTTCGGGGCCGCCGCCACGACGGGGCTGATGGCCCTGCTGCTGGTGATCGCCGCCTTCGGCTTCGAGGTCAGTCTGCTCCGTGAGCAGGTCAAGGCGATGGAGAAGATCAGCGCCATCACGCTGTCCCAGACGAATCCTGCCAAAGTCATCGAGCGCTTCCTGCTTCTCGGCAGCGGCCTGGTTCCCAGCGACCGCGCCTCGCTCTGGCTCACGGACAATTCGCAGACGCGCTTGGAGCGCGTCGCCCGCCGCCAGCCCATCGCGACGCTGGCCGCTCAGAGCCGCGCCGAGGGCGGCGAGGCGGCCTCGGTCCGCTTCGGCGAGGGGCTGGTGGGCCGTGTCGCCGACCGTCAGGCGCCGTTGATCGTCCGTGACGGCGCCCGCGACAGGCGTTTCGCCCAGGCGGAGGCGGCCCGCGTCGAGCCGCACGCCCTGCTGCTGCTGCCGCTCGTGGCCGGCGGCGAGACCGTCGGCGTGGTCCAGTTCGAGCGCGATGCGCCCGGCCACTACACTCACCGGGATATGGGGCGGCTGCGCTCGCTTGCCGGCCAGGTCGCGGCCACTATCGCCAACATGCGGATGCACCGCGACATTTACAATCAGGCCGTCACCGACGGCCTGACCGGACTGTACAACCGCCGCCATATGCAGACCGCGCTGTTCGACGAGCGTCAGCGCGCGACCCGCTACGGCCACCCGCTCAGCGTCATCATGCTGGACGTGGACGGCTTCAAGAACTACAACGACACCTACGGCCACCCGCAGGGCGACGTGCTGCTGAAGATGCTGGCAGGATTATTGCGGGAGAACGTCCGCGAAGTAGACATTGTCGGTCGCTATGGCGGCGAGGAATTTATTATTCTGCTGCCGGAAACGCCTCGTGAGGAAGCCGCGCACACCGCCGAGCGCCTGCGCAATGCGGTCTCCACGACTGTCTTCCCCGGCTTCGCCGAGGACCCGGACATGGTCGTCTTCAAGACCATCAGCCTGGGCGTGGCGACCTGTCCGCAGGACACCGAGGATGCCGAAACCCTGGTCAGCCTCGCCGACCAAGCGCTTTATCGCGCCAAACGCGGGGGCCGCAACCAGGTCGTCCTGGCCGACCCAGCGATTATTTCATAACGCGCGGCGCATGAGAGGGTATGGTGCGCCGTGTTTTTATGAGACGGCAAAATGCGCTTCCAGGGCTGTCAGAAGCCCCTCAATCGTGTGTTCCCCGGCGACGATGTCCGGCACACGTCCCAACAGCTCTCTCGCCGTTTTCGCCGTGCTTGGCCCGATACAGGCCACAACAACGCTCGGCGGCAAACTCCCACCGCCAAGCGCCGCGACAAAGTTCTTGACCGTGGACGAACTTGTAAACGTCACGACATCAATCGTCCCGGTCCCGAAACGCTCGCGCACGGCCTCGGCCCCGTCACCGTCCAGGACCGTCTGATACGCCGCCGCCGAGACTATGGCCGCGCCGCGTTCCGAGAGCGCTGCCGAGAGCGCCTCGTCGCCTTCCAATGCCTGCGGCACGAGGATCGTCACTCCGGCCAGTTCTCCCGGCAGTTCCATTCCCAGCGCGGCCCCTGTCGCCGATTGGGGCTGAAAGTCAGGCCGGATGCCTGCTGCCCGCAGCGCCTCCGCCGTCGCCGGGCCGACTGACGCGATCTGCCATCCGCCGAGCGCCCGCGCATCCCGGCTCGCCGCCAGTCGCACGAAGAAGTTCTGCACCGCCGGGGCGCTGGCAAAGCACAGCCAGCCTTCGGCAAATGGGTCATCCAACTGCGCAATCATTCTATCCAGCGCCGCATATCCGTCCGGCGGCGGCACGGTCTGAATCAGGGGAAACTCGACCGGCTCCGCGCCCCGCGCCCGCAGCGCCTCCACCAAGCCCGACGCCTGCTCCCGCGCCCGCGTCACCACGACGCGCTTGCCGGCCAGCGGCCCCACGTCAAACCAGCGCAGACGCTCCCGCAGGTTCACGACCTCACCGATCACTGTGACCGCCGGGGCCTTGAAGCCTGCCGCCCGCACCTTTCCCACAATGTCTGCCAGCGTCCCGACCAGCGTTTCCTGCTGCCCGGCCCATGTCCCCCAGCGCACCAGCGCGACGGGCGTTTCAGGAAGGCGCCCATTCTCCGTCAGTTTCTCCACGATCTCGCCCAGGTTTTCCACGCCCATCAAAAACAGCAGCGTGTCTCCGGCCCAGGCAATCTGGTCCCAGCGCCGCCGCTGCTCGGCGTTGCCCGGCGCCCGCGTCCCCGACTCCCGCGCATCGTCCCGCTCATGCCCGGTAATCACGGCAAACGACGAAGCCGCGTCCCGGTGCGTGACGGGAATGCCCGCATACGCCGGGGCCGCAATCGCCGAGGTCACGCCCGGAATGACGACAAACGGTACGCCTCTCGCCCGCAGGTATTCCGCTTCCTCGCCCCCGCGCCCGAACACGAACGGGTCGCCACCCTTCAATCGCGCGACGGTCTTCCCGGCCAGTCCCCGCTCTGCCAGCAGCGCATTAATGTTGTCCTGCGTCATCGCGTGCCGATCCGCCTGTTTGCCGACATAGACTCGCTCGGCGTCCGTTCGCGCATAATCCAGCAGCGCCGGATGCGCCAATCGGTCATACACGACCACATCCGCCCGTTTCAGCGCCTCCGCCCCGCCCACCGTAATCAACTTCGGGTCGCCCGGCCCCGCCCCAATTAAATACACCGTGCCGACTGTTGTCATTCCAACCTTGATTTCATGTGATGCCTGTTATAAACAGGATGCTTCCCTCAATGGTCGCTAATGTCTGTACGCTGACAATGCCAAGTCTTTGCTTGAGGCGTGTCTTATCAAGCACTCGGAGTTGGTTGCACAGTGCCACCGAGTCACTTGTGAGACCTCATTCGCATTGCGGAATGAACACGCTGGACGGCAAAGACGCGCGCCGTAGATTTGTTGTCAGCGGGATTGCCAAAACCGTAGGGCTGAGGCGGCTGAGGGTATTATTTTGAAAGATGAGGACAGGGCGCGTTCCTGCCTGTTCCGAACCGCGTGTCGGGTCTAGGTCTGCCCACCAAACTTCGCCGCGATGGACTGTCATGCCTCGTCCTCATGTGCGAGGCCCAACGCATAATCGGCCATGCCTTCTTCGGCCATAGCGCGGTCTTCATCCGCGAATTCGGCGTAAAGAGAAGCCCATTGTGACTCGTCCGCAGGTAGTAAATGGCGGCTCCGGCCTTGAAATTTGAGAAACGCCATGTAGTCTGCAAGCTGCTTGAGTTCCGTTTCTTCCAGGTGTTCAAGTTCCTGAGCGACGTATTCTTTGAGCGACATCCCTCACTCCTCTCCTAACATCATGTCATACAGTTTTTCGTACCGTTCGCGGGCTTTGGCGTAAATATCCAAGCGTTCCGAGACGGGCTTGTAGCTGCGGCCCAGGTACTGAGGTACGTCGTCGAGGCCGCTGATGAGGCCCAGGCCGTCCAGGGCGAAGATGGCCGCGCCCCGGCTGGACGCTTCCGCGACTTCGCTAATCGTGATGGGACTGCCGAACACGTCCGCCATGATCTGCACCCAGGGCGGGCTGTGCAGGATCGCCCCGCCGGACGCCACGATCTCCTGCGCGTCCGGGTAGCGCGAGTGCAGCCGGTCCCGCACGTCGGCGAACGTGTACGCGACCGCTTCCAGAGAGGCGCGCAGGATGTCTAAGGGCGTGGTGTGCAGGTTCATGCCCGTCATGGTTGCCCGCGCCCCGATGTGCCAACCCGGCGAGCGCTCGCCCGCCCAGAACGGCAGCACGGTCAGGCCGTGACTGTCCGGCGCCATTGTCCCCAGCCGACGCGCGGCGACGGGGCGGGCATCCAATTGTAAAACGCTGTGCTGCCAGGCGTAGACATTGCCGCCGCCGGCGAACGCCCCGCCCAGAATGAACCGCTTGCGGTCCACGCGGTAGCAGAACAAGCCCGGCGCGATGTTGGCTGTGTCCGCCTCCACCACGACGCGCATCGCGCCGGACGTGCCGACATTGATGGCAATGCGGTTCTGCGCGACGGCCCCGCTGCCGATGTTGGAACACGCACCGTCGCCCTGCGCCGGAAACCAGGGCAGGTCTTTCACGGGCGCGAGCGCTGACGCGAACTCGTGCGCCAGTCCGTGCTGCGACTCCTGCCGGTCCACGAGCGGGTTGAACTGATCGGCCCGGACCGGCAGCGCATCGAGAGTTTGCGGGTCCCAATCGGCCTTGTTCTGGTCGAATAACCCCGTTCCCGACGCCATGGAAACGCTGCACCCCGTTTGCCCGAACAGGCGCAGGGTTAAGAATTCTCCGAATGACATCCAGCGCTGCGTCTTCGCCACCACATCCGGCTGCGTGTCCGCGAGCCAGCAGAGTTTGGCGGGCCAGAACGAGGTGTGCAGTTCACAGCCGGTTCGGGCATGATAGTCTGCCGCGCTTAACTTGTCTTGGAGCATTCGGGCCTGCGTCTGGGAGCGCGTGTCCGCCCAGGAAAGAACGGGCGTCGTCGCCCGCCCGTCCGCGCCGACCCCGACAAGGCTGTGCCAGAAGCACGACACGCCCACGCCCGCCAGCCGCACCAGAACGCTTTTCTCGGTCTTGCGCAGGAGTTGCTTGACGCAGTCCACGGTACGCGCCAGCAATACTTCGGCGTCCATCTCCACGCCGCCGTCGGCTGTCGTGCGCTGGGCATAGGGCACCTGCACTTCCATCTCCGGGAGCGCCTTGCCCCGCGCGTCAAACAGCATCGCCCGCACGGACGACGTTCCCATATCCAGCGCCAGCACCACCGCATTTTTCATAAAGCGTCAGCCATTTGCCTCGGAAGCCTCTTGCACCAACTTGTGCAGCGCTTTCAACTCCAACAGGTGATTTCGGTCTTGGAGGCGTCCTGCCGCCTTCTTCATCGCAATGATGTCCTCCAGTGCGGCGACATGAGTAGGGACGTCATACAGTTCCATGATGGATCGCCCCCAAAGGTCATTAAAAGGCGCGTCTCCTGGAAACGGCGCGTGTATATCAACTGGCCCAATCTCTGTGTTCAGGCGGAGATGCGGCACATCCTCCTCTGCCACACGCGAGGCGTCGGGGCAGAAAACAGAAAGGAGCGCCCGCCTATCCTCCAACGTCCCTGAATAGGCGAAATCAATGTCGTCAGTGATGTAAGCCGACCCGTGCGCCCGCATCGCCAGTCCGCCGATCAGAACGAAACGAACCTGCGTTTTCTCAAGTTCGGCGAGTTTTTTGCTCAGCGCGGGCGGCTTGTCCGGCACGACGCACCTCCTTGAAAAGAGCCAATCCAGCCCAATGTTTTTCCAGCCGCTCCGTCGGCGTCAGGCGCAGATTTTCGCGCAGAAGAGACAAGTCAATGCCGTTCTCGTCCTGATCGCCGTAGCCGCGCGTGGCTTTCTGGAACCATTCCCACTGCTCGTCAGTCATGCCAAGTTTGTCAATCGGTTCTTCTGTGTCTTCCATAATGGTCAATCTCAGCCGTGCCCCCAACACAACCGCCTAGCGGCACCTCGGTTCACTCCCGTGTTAGGTTGTTCTACGTTCTTAGGTTTTGCACATCACGTTTCACTGCCGCTTCATGCCACCGTGACACAACCTGGCTCGCTAACAGATACAATGCTAACGCTACTATTTTCCATCGAGCGAAGTGTCCCAAGCGATAACACTCATGGAACGTCCAAATGATCACTGCCGCAGACGCTAGGAGTTGTGCGACAGTAATTGACATATGGCGGCGGTAGAGGCAGCCACGGATGTTGTTCTCGGTCAGCCTACGGCTGGCCTGGACAGTCCCATTGATAACTGGCCCTGCTACCATGAAGGGTGGCAGCACACAGAACCAAAAGAAATAAACCGGACTCACGCCACATTCCCTCTCAATCTTTTGCCTCACCCGCCTGCGTAGCCCAGCCCGACGTATATTCTACCCCATATGCAGAAGCGCGTAGGAGATGAGCAGGCCGACGGCGGCGACGATCCAGCGCCAGATCTGCCAGCGGCCCCAGCCGTGCGGGTCGGTGGCGACGGCGATGGCCTGCAAGACAAGCAGGGCCAGCACCGGCAGCGACGTTTGCAGGACGGCGGCGCGGGCGAGCGTTTCACCCGAATTGGACAGGTTGCTGACGACGTTGGTGAAACCGGCGGCGAACAAGCAGATCATGCCCAGCGGCAGCAGGCGCAGCGGCCAGACCACATCGGCGGCGAAGACCAGCACGAACAGAGAGCCGCACAGCAGCCCGCTCGCCACCATGCCGGGCTGCCACAGGTCGCGCAGTGCGCCTGGGTGCAGGAAGTGCCGGGGCGCGAAGTGGCCGAGCAGCGGGGCCAGCGACCCGGTGATGGCGGGCAGCAGGCAGCACATCAACAGGGGAAAATACCAATGGATAATGTCGGTCAGGCCCCGGAGCGCGGGCAGGACGCTTGCCAGCACGGCGATCTCCTGGCGACCCCCCGACGTTTCCAGCACAATGGTTTCACTGTAGGCGGCGGGCGCCTGCCAGATGGTGTCCGTCCGGGCCGTGATGGTCAGCGGCTGTCGCTGGCGCGTGGTGAACGCGGCCGGCTCCACCCGCACCCAGCCCGGCGCGGACGCCACCCGTCCCTGCAGGACGCCGCCGCCGCTGTTGCGAACCGTCACCTGCGCCGAGCGTGATTGGCCCTGGCGCAAAACGCCGAAATCCACGCGGTCGGCGCTTAACATCACCTGGGCAGATGTCAAATCCTGGTGTTCTTTCGCC
>CAZZVX010000024.1:15807-22314 GCA_964657535.1 Armatimonadota bacterium
CAGAACGCGCTGCGCCGGGTGATGGGACAACCCCTGTTCCAGCGCCGCCGCCGCGCCGGCGGCGTCGCCGTTCGCGCGCAAGGCCTGGGCCAGTTTTTGATGGTAGCGGGCGTCGCCTGGGTTCAGACGCGCCGCACGGCGCAGCTGCCGCACCGCTTCGGCGAACGCGCCTTCCTGGAAGCGCCGTTCCCCGTCGGCGTAGCAGCGCTTGGCTTCCTGCGCCGTCTCCAGGCCCGCCCGGTAGAGAAAATCGCGCAGGCGCTCGTCGTCGTCCCTGTCCGTCTGCGAGCCGATCTGCTCGGCGACCAGCGCCAGCGGCACTTCGCCGATCTCCGACAGCCACCGCGTCAGTGCGCCGCCCACCAGCGCGTCCCGCGCCGCCGCCCAGTGGTCCGGCGCATCGTTCAAGAATTCATCAATGTCCGCGACCGGCGGAAACCCCGGAATGCCGCCGCCCGACGAACGAAGTGAAAGCCCGACGACCGTTGCCTCCTCATCACTGTCTTCCTCAACAACCTGCCAGCCTAACCCTTCCTCTTTGTTGGACGGTAACTGACTCAGCCACTGGCCCCTCTCCCTTTCCGATGGGGGAGGGGTGCCGAAGGCGGGGCGGGGGCCGCCCGCGACCCCCAGTGCGCGCAGGTCGCGGGCCATGTCGCCCGCGTCGGCGTAGCGGGCGCCCTTGTCTTTGGCGAGGGCATGAGAAAGAATAGCGTCTAAAGGGGGCGGGGCGTCGGGACGCAGAGAAGAAACGGGTGTGGGAGCGTTGCCCTCAATGGCGCGTTTCCAGGCGAAAGGGTCTTTGGCTTTGGCGACTTGAAAGGGCCGCCGACCTGCCAGCATTTCGTAGAGGATCACGCCGACGGCCCAGATGTCCGATTGCCGGTCGGACTGCTCTTCCTCGTGGAAATCTTCGGGGGCCATGTAGGCGTAAGTCCCGGCCCCGCCCGCCAGCGACAGCGTTCCAAGCACTTCGGCCAGGCCGAAGTCCACCAACTTGACGACGCCATGACGGTCAACGAGAATGTTGGCAGGCTTGATGTCGCGGTGGACGGTGCGGTGGGCATGGGCGAACGCCAGGCCGTCGCAGATCTGGGCAGTCAGGGAAACGGCGTCGGCGACGGGGAGTTGAGGCGTCTCGCGCAGGATGTCCTGCAGGCTGCGGCCCCGGACGTACTCCATCGCGATCAAGACTTTGCCGTCCACTTCGTCCACGCCCATCACCTGGACGATGTTGGGGTGGCGCAGGCGGTCCAGCACGCGCGCCTCGCGGAGAAAACGTTCTTTATCGTCACCCTGTGCGGTCACTTCTTTCAAAGCCACCTGGCGGCCTAAAAGCGTGTCTTTGGCAAGGTAAACGATGCCCGACGCCCCATGCCCCAGCACGTCCAGGCGCTCGTATTTTCCGCGCATTCCGAGTGCCATGGGCGTTTTAGGGGGTGGCCGCCGGCTTGGCGGGGATGACCAGCAGCCGCTGGGCGTCTACGACAAAGACCGAGCCGTCCTTGCCGACGGCCAGCGCCTGCGGCCCTTTCAGCGCGAGTGCGTGGGGCGCTTTCGGCTTGCCGGACGCGACGACGCCGATGTAGTCACCGTTCGGATGGAACTTCGTCACCGTGCGCGAAGCCGTGTCGGAAACGTAGAGATCGCCCTGTGTGTCGTTGGCGAAAAAGACGCCCGGCGCAGAAGCCGGCGGCGTGACGGCGACAGGGGGTGAGACGGGGGCCGCACTGAGATCGCCGGCCGACGGTGCGGACGGCGTGGAGCTATAGCGCTTCGGCAGGGCGTACTTGAACAATGTCCGCCCGTCCGGGGCGAGGCGCAGCACCTGACCCGACAGCGTGACCACCGTGAGACCGTCATCGGCTGCGTCGTGGGTGAGCAGATCGCCCCGGACGGGGACGACGCTGAGCAAAGACGGGACGCCGTAGGCAACACGCGACAGGTCCGGCGGCTTCGGCGGGGGCGGCGGCGCAGGTTTGTAGATAAAGGGCTGCGATGCCTGGAACTTGTACCCCGCCTGCGTCAGGACATCGCCTAGGTACAGCGTGCTGCCGAGCAGGAGCAGGCAGAGCAGCGAAAGCGCCCAGGCCCCCGCGCCAGAGCCGCCGCGAGGACGAGCAGCCGCAGGTTTCCGATCTTCGACATATTCCGGCGGCCTGTTCTTCACCGGCGCGGGCGCCGTCTCTTTCTTGCCGTTGCTGTTCCGCAAGTCTTCTGGCGCTTTTGCCGTTTCCGCGACCGGGGCGACGGCGGCCGGTTCGGGCGCGGCGCTCGCCTCCGGCGCGGCTTGCGCCAGGTCGTTTGTGCGCATCCGCTGAGTCTTGTTGCCGACTTCCAGCCGGGCGACGATGGCGGTGATGTTGTCCTTGCCGCCGTTCTGGTTCGCCAGCGTCACCAGCTTGTCGGCGGCGGCCTGAGACGAGGCCGCCTGCGAGATGATCAGGCCGATCTCTTCTTCGGGGACCATGTTGGTCAGGCCATCCGTGCAAAGCAGAAGCGCGTCCCCGGCTTCCAGATCGAAGGCGGCCACGTCTGGGGTGATGGTCGGCTCGATGCCGACGGCCCGCGTGATGACGTTGCGGAATCGCGAGTGCTTGGCGTTTTCCTCGGTGATCACGCCCGCCCGCACTTGTTCGGCGACGTAGGAATGGTCATCCGTTAATCGCGCCAACTCGCCGTTGCGCCAGCGGTACGCCCGGCTGTCCCCGGCGTGCGCGATATACACGTGGTTGTTCTCGACGACGGCGGCGACGCAGGTCGTTCCCATGCCCTGGTTCTGCGAGTCGGAACCGGCCAACTCGTACACGCGGGCATTCGCTTTGCGCAGAGCCGAGTCCAGCGCGTCCTCCACGTCCACGCTGGGGCTATGCTCGGCATGGAGCATCTCCACGAGCGTGTCACAGACCGTCTCGACCGCCGCGCCGGCGGCCTTTTCGCCGAAATTGCGTCCGCCCATGCCGTCGGCAATAATCAGCACGCCGTCGGCGCGCAGGTTGTGACGCCGGACATCCACGACGATGAGTTTATCTTCGTTGTTCGTCCGGCGGCCCGTATCGGTTTTCGCGCCCACGCTGACATTCATAAGTGTTGTAGTATAACGCCTTCGTCCAGAAAAGGCAAGTTACGGCTTTGTCATCGCCGCGCGGCGCGAGCGGATCGCCAGGACGATAGCGATCAGCGCGCCCAATCCCTGACAGAAGGCGCAGAAGAGCCGAAACGTCGGGGGGTAATAGTGGTCGGCCCGCAGGCCCTCGACGGCGACGCCCATCGCCGCCAGAGCGACCCCGATCCGTGCCCCCACGTCCGCCGGCTTCTGTCCGTACTGGCGCGCGTTGCCCAATCCGCCGCCCGCCGCCATGCCCAGTAAAAACATCACCGCGCCGACGGCGATGCCGACAGCCATCGCCAGTGCGAACAGATGCAGCGCTGTCAGCCCGATCACGGCGGCGGCGACAACGATCACGAGCGCCAGGCGCTTCATAGAGTTACTTTCAGACCGCCGGGGGCGGCGGCCAGACGCCGGGCTGAGGCTGCCCATAGTCCGGCTGCCCGTAACCCGGCGCGGGCGGCTGTGTGAAGGCCAGATACCCAAGCGCGACGCTCAGGAGGAAGGTTGGGTAAGTGGCGACGAGGCCGAAAAGGCACGCAACCGCGCCCAGTCCCCCGATCAGGGCGACGACGAAATAGAAGGCCGTCGCCATCAGCCACTGACTCTTCAAGAGATTGACGCTGGCCGAGAGCGCCTGAATCGGCCCCATGTTCCGATCTATGACCAGCAGAGGAGCGAACATGAACAGGCCCGCAACGATAAATCCGGGGAAAAGGCACAGGTACGAGCCGATGGTGACACAAATCTGGGTGATAATGCCGACCGCGATGAGAGACAGCGCCACGTCAAAGGCGGAGAACACGTCGGCGGGTTTCAGCGTTTCGCCGCGCCCCTGGCGGAGCGCCATCCGGTACAGCCCGCCCAGCATCACGGCATTGATTGCCCCGTAGATGACACTGAACAGCAGACTGTGACCCATGCTCGTCAGCGGGTTTTGCTGCGGCGGCGTGGCGCCCGAACCCATCGAGTGGTAAATCTCGATGAACTGGTTGGCGTAACCCGTCACGAACGCGAGGGGAACGCCTAAAGCGAGTACGACCAGGAGATAGATCAGGACTGCGCCGATCCACGCACCGGACTGCGCTTTGAACAAGGCCCACCCTTGCCCCAGCCAGTCGAAGCTGATCTGCGGGCCGTTCGGAAAATAACCACCCATCGGTACGCCCATCGCTCGTTGTTCCTTTCGCGCACGCCAAAATGTCGTCTCGGCGGCAACATTCGTGATCGGGCGTTGCGTTTCCTTCTGCCGGCCGTACACCGACAGGGGCATTCCGTTCTCGTCGTGGCCCGTGCGTCCCCAGGATTAAAATCCTGGGCTGCCGAAGAGCGGACTGCCCGCCTGCGCGGGCGAAGAGTTAGGACAGGCAAGGCCTGTTCCGCGTCCGCGAAGGCGGACAATCTTCTCCGCGATAGCCCAGGATTTTAATCCTGGGAAAACTGAATGAACTACTTGTCCTGCAAGGCGGCGACGCCCGGCAGTTCCTTGCCTTCCAGGAACTCCAGGGACGCGCCGCCGCCCGTTGAGATGTGCGTGATCTCGTCCGCGAAGCCCAGTTTCTCCACCGCCGCCGCCGAGTCGCCGCCGCCGACAATGGTCGTCGCGCTGCTGTCGGCCAGCGCCTGCGCGATGCCTTTCGTTCCTTCCGCGAACCGGTCAATCTCGAAGATGCCCGCCGGGCCGTTCCAGATGACTGTTTTCGCGCCCTGAATCACGGCGGCGAACGCTTTCACGCTGACGGGGCCGATGTCCACGCCTTCCCAGTCGGCGGGAATCGCGTCGGACGGCACGGTTTTGACCCCCAGCGCGTCCGGGTTGCCGCCGAACGGGTTGCCGTCGGTCACGACCACGTCCACCGGCAGGATTAATTTATCGCCCGCTTCCGCCAGCACTTTGGTCACGAACTCCAGGCTGCCCGTGTCCAGAAGCGATTTGCCGATCTCCCAGCCTTTCGCTTTATAAAACGTATAGGCCATGCCGCCGCAGATGATCAGCGTGTCCACCTTCGGCAGCAGACTCTCGATGACGGGAATCTTGTCCTTGACTTTCGCCCCGCCCAGAATGGCGACGAACGGGCGCTGGGGGTCGTCCACGGTGTTGCCGAGATAGTCCAGTTCTTTCTTGAGCAGGAACCCGGCGACGGCGGGCAGATCATGCGCGACGCCCTCCGTGGAGGCGTGGGCGCGGTGCGCGGTGCCGAAGGCGTCGTTGACGTAGAGTTCGGCGAGTGACACCAGTTTCTTGGCGAACTCCGGGTCGTTCTTCTCTTCTTCGGGGTAGAAGCGGACGTTTTCCAGCAGCAGCACGTCGCCGTCCTGGAGGGCATTCACCTGCGCCTGCACTTGGTCGCCGATGCTGTCCGGGGCGAGGGGGACGGGTTTGCCGAGCAGTTCGGACAGCCGCGCCGCGACCGGCTGGAGGCTGTATTTGGGGGTGGGGCCGCCTTTGGGACGGCCTAAATGAGACGCGAGGATGACGCGCGCCCCGTGCTGTGTCAGATACTGGATCGTGGGCAGCGCCGCCCGGATGCGCCGGTCGTCCGTGATCGCGCCCGTGTCGTCCTGCGGCACATTGAAGTCCACGCGCACCAGCACGCGCTTGCCCGCGACATCCACATCTTCGACGGTCTTTTTGTTGAAAGCCATTTGAATAAACCTCATGCTTGGGGTTGGAAAAGCGTTCCCAGTATACCCGCCCGGTATCATTAATGCACCCGCGTCGCTAGTGCGAATGCGCGCAATCGAGGGCGCGGGATTCCATCTGGCCGCAGTAGAGGGCATTCGTGTCGGCGCGGCAGCCGTCGCAGTCGGCGAGTTCCGTCTGGATCGTGGCGTGGCCGATGCCGAAACCGTCGTGCAGGCGCGCGTTCAGCGCCGCGACGACCGCCGCGCTCTGCGCCAGGGTGCAGGTGTCCGGCAGCACGACATGGCTGGACAGGAAATGGATGCCGTCGCCGACCGTCCAGCTGTGCAGGTCGTGTACGTCCAGCACCGGCGGCACGTCCCGCATGGCTGCGACCAGTGCGGAGACGTCCAGGTCTTTCGGCGTGCCTTCCAGCAGGACATTGGTCGCGTCGCTGATGATGCCCCAGGACGAGTACAGAATAAAAACGGCGATCAGCACGGAGACGAGCGGGTCGGCCAAAGCCCAGTGCGTGTACTTCACGGCGAGACCCGCCAGCACCACGCCCAGCGACGAGAGCGCGTCGCCGGCCATGTGGACATAGGCCGCGCGGGCGTTCAGGCTGTGATGGCTGTCGCCGCGCAGCCAGTAGGCGATCACGGTGTTCATCACGACGGCGACCGACGCGACAGCGATCATGGTCGCGCCCTGCGGCGGGGTGGGGTGGCGGAAGGCGTGCCAGGCTTCCAGAAGAATCGCGAAGGCAATAACGACC
>CAZZVX010000025.1:0-22171 GCA_964657535.1 Armatimonadota bacterium
AGGCCGTAGGCATAGGACGGGCCTGCCGAAACGGCGGCAAGCGTTGTGGGCTGAACGGTGACGCTGAAGGTCTTGGTGACGCCCCCGCCGACGGCGGTGAGGGTAACGGCGGTGGCGGTCTTGACCGCCGCCGCCGTGATGGGGAAGGAGGCCGTCGTCGCGTTGTAGGGGACGACGACGTTGGCAGGGACGGACGCCACGCTGGGGCTGCTGCTGGACAGCGTGACTGTCGTGCCATTCGGATAAGGCGCGGGATTGGTCAATGTCACCGTGCCGGTGGAAGATGGGGTGCTGCTGCCGCTGCCGGTGGCGTTGTAAAGGCCGGGGAACGAGGCCGGGGCCGCCGTGTTTGTGCTGAGCGAGGTCGGCTGCAGGTTCAGGTTGGCCGACGCGCTGCCGCCGGTGTAGGTGGCCTTGATCGTGACCGCCTTCAGCGTGGAAACTGCCGCCGTGTAGATGTTGAACTGGCCGACTGTGTTGCCGGCGCCGATGACGAATGTGCTGCTGTCAAAGTAAACCGAGGAATCGCTGCTGGAAAGATGAACGGTCGTGCCGTTGGGACCCGCCGCCGCAGGAAGCGTGACGTAGCCATAGGAAGACGCGCCGCCGCTACTGCTGTTGGAGTTGTACAAGCCGTAAACGTAGTTGGGGGCTAAGACCAGCGTATTGGGCGCAGTTGACCCGGCAACGGTCGGCTTGAGAGTCTCGGTCGTGGTGGCGGCGACGCCCTGATAAGACGCGCTGACGGTGGCAATCTGGATGTCGGACCGCTGGGCGGTGGCAACCGAGAACTGGCCGCTTGCGCTGCCCGCCGCGATGGTGAAGGTGTGGCCGTTGGGGAAGGTCAGGCCCGTGTTGTTGGAAGAAAGCGTGATCGTTGCGCCGTTCGGGGCCGGCGCGGGGCCGGACAGCGTGACCGTGCCGGTGGCGCTGGTGTCGCCGCAGATGGCGGGGCCGGGGGCGATGCTCACGGAGGAAACCACCGTCGGCAAAACCGTCAGGGTCGCCGTGTTTGTCAGACCGGAGCCGGTCGCCGTGAGGACAACGCTTGTGGCCGTTTTGGTCGGGCTTTTCGCCGTGCCGGTGAAGGGCGCGGACGTGCTGCCCGCCGGAACGGTGACGCTGCGCGGGACGGAGACCAGAGACGGGTTAGCGCTTTTAAGCGAAACAGGCGTGCCGCCGGAGGGGGCGGGATTGTTCAGCGTGACCGTGCCGGTGAAGGCTGCGCCGCCGTAGACTTGCGCCGGGGCGAGCGAAAGCGTCGTGGACTGCGTCGGCTGCTCCCTCACCGTCGCGGTCGCCAGACCGTTATATGTTTGCGCGGTGATGGTGGCGAAGTTGTAATTGCCCGTGGTGGAGACAGGCGTGACCGTGAACGTCGTAGACGTTTGGCCTTCCGGCACGGTGACGGTCGCCGGTACCGAGACGAGGTTGGGCAGGCTGCTGGTTAGGCTGACCGGCAGGCCGCCGGACGGGGCGGGATCGCGGAGGGTGAGGGTCGCCGTGGTCGTGGCTCCGCCCGGCAGCACGGCGGGCGCGAGGACCAGCGCCGTCAGCTCGTTGGGCGTCAGCACGAAGCCGTGCGTCTGGCCCTCAAACGTGCCGTTGCCGACAATCTGGCCGTAGTCGTTGATGCGCTCGGCTTCGGTGAGGACAAACGCATTGAGGCTGTCAAACTGGTAGGGGTTGACCAGCGTGTTCAGGTCGTGTATGGCCGTGTCGTACAGGAACGCATGGTGGACGGCGCCGGTGATCTCGGAGTAGCCGACCACCTGCCCCAGCGAGTTGATGCCGTCGGCGACGCTGTTGGTGCCGCCCGTCAGCGCGCCCAGGCTGCTGGTGCTCGCGATGGCCGCCCCCGACGCGGTGCGGAAGGCGTGCTTGTCGCCGCTGGAGTCGTAAGTGGACGTGCCGACGGCCTGATCGGCCAGGTTGATGCCGATGGCGGTGCTGCTGTTGCCGCTCGGCAGGAAGCCGAGGTTGGTCCATCCGAAGCCGTTGGAGCCGGTCTCGAACGCCTGATGGAGCGCGCTGCCGCTGCTGAGGGCCTGGTAGCCGACCACCTTGCCGTCAATGGCGACATCGTTGCCCGTGCTCAGCAGTCCCGGCGTGCCGATGTCGGTCAGGACGCCGGTGCTGTCGTCGTAGAAGAAGGCGTTCAGGGCGCCGCCCGCCGTCAGCGCCCCAGTGATCTGCCCCCGGTTGTTGATGGCCGTGGCGTCGCTCACGTCCCCCGCGCCCAGGTCGAAGATATGCCCGACGCCGTAGTTGTCGAGCTGCCAGACGAATGCGCGTGGGCTGCCGCTGTTGCTGTCGGCCTGGCCGACCACCGCGCCGGAGTCGTTGATGCCCAGCGCGAAACTGCTGCCCGTGTTGTTGGTCTTGAGCGTTCCGATGCTGTAATAATCGCCGAGGTCGTCCACGGCGAGCGCCTGGCCGGGCGACCCGCCGTTGCCGACGTAGTAGCCGGACACGTCGCCGAAGGCGTCAATGCCGGTCCCCATGCTGTTGGGGTAGGTCGAGTTCAAGGTACCCAGATCCTGGATGATGTAGGCGGGGTCGGCGTGCGCCGCCCCCAGGCCGCCGACGCCAAGCAGCAGCGCTGCCGACGGAAGCCAGCCGAACTTGCGGAAGGTGAACATGAGACGCTCCTTTCACGGGCGCGGCAAAGTCGCAGGACGGCCTGCGAGGACAAAAAGCGGCCTGCTTTCTGCCGGTGAAGGCGAGCCACTGAAGACGACGCCCGGCAGGATACCAGGCGAGCGTAAAAGAAACGTAAAATCAGAGCGCGGAAAATGAGAGATTTTGCGGCAATGACGGCGGCCATCGTACCAGGCGACCGTGAAGAGAACGTGAAATGGCGGCGGGGAGAAAAAAAGAAGTTGGCCGACGACTAAAGTCGCGCCAACAAAGGCACAAAGTGTCCCTGCGGACACTCCAGACTTCATTCTTGTTCTATTCTTAGTCCACGTAGGTGGACTTCGTGATTTTTTAGCCGCGACTTCAGTCGCCGGGTGTTTTATGGTTCCAGGGCCAGGGTGACGGCGTCATCGGGGGAAAGCGCTGCGCCTTCGGCAAAAGCGGCGTCAAAAGCGGCAGGGGAAAGCGTTGCCCGCAGGGACAGGAGCGCGGCATCCCATTCGGACTGCACCAGGGGCGACATTCGGGACGACAGCGACGCCCGCAGCGACTGCGTCGCGCCCAGCAGCCGCGCGCCCCGCGCGGCCTGCTCCTGCCGCGCAGCCAGCACGCCCAGCCGATGCAGGCCGGCAGTGACCTGGCGCAAATCGCCCAATTGTTGATGGCTTGCCAGCGCCTCGGCATACGCGGCGCGGGCCGCCGCCCAGTCGCCCCGGCGGCAGGCAATGTCCCCGAAGCCGGCCCCCGCGTTGGCGATGCCGTCCGGGTCGCCAAGTTCGCGGTTAAGCGCCAGCCCTTCGTCAAACAACGCGCGGGCTTCCTCCAGGGCGTTCTGCGCCGCCGCGACATACCCCAGGCTGATGACGGCGCGGGCAATGCCGCCCTGATCGCCAAGTTCACGCGCCAGGGCCAGACTTTGCTTCAGGGCATCGGCGGCGAACACGGCGTTGCCTTGCCCGCGTTCCAGTTCGCCCAGGTTGAACAATGTTGCGGCTTCATTGCGGCGGTCGCCTGCGTTGCGGGTGATGTGCAGGCAGTCTTGGTAGAGTGCGCGCGCCTGCGCCCATTCGCCCTGCCATTCCGCGATAATCGCCAGTCCCAGCAGCGTGGGCATCGCTGCCGGGCCGTTTCCGAGTTCGCGGCACAGGGGCAGGCTTTCCTCAAACACCGACTTGGCCGCGTGGTGTTCTCCTTGATAGGCATAAACCGACGCCAGGTTCTGCAGGGACCGGAGCAGATCTATCCGTTCCCCGGAATGCCGCCGCAGCGCCACCGCCTCGGTGTAAAACGTCCGGGCCGCCGGGTAATCGCACTGCCAGCACGACAGCACGCCCGCCGAATGCAGCGCCTTCGCCCGCAGGGGGTCGGGGACTGCGCTCGCGCGGCTCAAGGCCTGCTCCAGCCGCGCCCGGCCTTCGCGGTAAAATCCTCGGATGGACCAAAAAAAGGACAGCGCGGAGGCTAGTTGCAGTTCCAGTTCGGGGTCGTGTTCGCCCGCCCAGTCCAGCGCGGCCCGGAAGTTGTCGTGGTCGTCTTCCAGTTGGGTCAGACATTCGGCCTGATCCGCCCCGCGCAGTTTCGGCTCCGAAGCGAGGGCCAGCGTCAGGAAGTACGCGGCGTGCCGCCGCGCGACGTCGTCCCGCTCCTCGGCGTCGAGCTGCTCCGCGGCGAACTCGCGCAGCGATTCGAGCAGCCGGAAGCGCATCCCCGCGCCGCCTTCCTCCGCGAACAGCAGCGACCGTTCGCGCAGCTGCGTCCAGCACTCCAGCGCCTGTGTCTCGCCCGTCACGGCCTGGGCCGCCTCGGTGGTCCCGCCGCCCCGGAACACGGACAGGCAGGCCCAGAAGCGGCGCAGCGGCGGCGGCAGCAGGTCCACGCTCCAGGCGATAGTGGCCCGGAGGGAGCGGTGGCGGGCGTCTTTGTCCGCGTGCCGGGTCGTCAGGACCTCGAAGCGCCGTG
This sequence comes from Armatimonadota bacterium, assembly GCA_964657535.1. GTDB lineage: Bacteria > Armatimonadota > Armatimonadia > Armatimonadales > Capsulimonadaceae > CAZZVX01. The sequence continues at coordinate 4,600 of CAZZVX010000025.1, forward strand.
AGAGCTGAGCGCGCATCTGGGCCGGCGTCAGTGTCTGCGCCCGCGCCGCCGCCAGTTCCAGGGCGAGCGGGAGTCCTTCCAGATCGGCGCACAGGCCGGCGATTGCCGCCGCGTTGCTGCGGGTCACCTGGAAGTCGGGCCGGATGGCCTGTGTCCGGTCCACGAACAGCTGGACGCTCGCGCACTGGGCCATCCGCTCCGGGTCCGGGGCGCCTTCGGGGACGGGCAAAGACGGCAGGACGAATTCACGCTCACCCGGCAGCGCCAGCCGCCGTCGCGACGTCGCCAGGATCGTCAGCGCCGGCACCCGCGTCAGCAGCGTCAAGACCGTCGCCGCCCCGTTCCCCGCCAGGTGTTCCAGGTTGTCCAGCACGAGCAGCGGGCGCAGGGAGCGGGAAAGCGCCTGCGCCGCCTGTTCCAGAGGCTCCTGGCCCGCCGTCTCCGGCAGACGCAGGGCGCGGCAGACCGCGTCGGGGATGCGGGCCGCGTCGTTCAGGTCGGCGAGGGGGACAAACGTGACGGCGTTTTCGAACGCGGGCGCCGCCTCGCGGGCGGCTTCCACCGCCAGCCGCGTTTTGCCCGCCCCGCCGGGGCCGGAGACCGTCACCAGGCGACAGTGAGAGAGCAGGCTCCCAATCTGCGCCCGTTCCCGTTCCCGTCCGAAAAAGCGCGTCCATTGCAGCGGCAGCCGGGGCGCGGGCAGAGTGGGCGCGGACTTTTCCGGCTCCGGCGCGGGCATCTCCGCGTCCGCTCCGCCGGTCTCGCAGCGCCTCAGAGCGTCCTTATGGAGCAGCGCGAACCGCTCGCGCTCGGTCAGCGCCCACTCATCGTAGAAGCCGGGCAGCAGATCGCCGCCATAGGCCTCGACCGCCCGGCGGAGCCGATTCTGCCGCACCGCCTCCGTTTCCGCGCGTGCGGCGGACTTCAGGGCGGCCTCGAAAGCGGCGACGTCCGTGGTGACGGCGAGCGGGTTGAGGCGGACATGAAGCCGGTCGGCGATCAGCACGCTGCCGGGGGGCGTGCCGGGCGGCTCCAACTGTCGGCGCAGGGACGCCAGGGCCGAGCGCAGGCTGGTCCGCCCCGCCTCCAGGTCGCTGTCGGGCCAGAACAGGTCCACCAGTTCCTCGCGGGGATGCAGTCGCTTCGGGTAAAGCGCCAGGTAGGCCAGCAGGGCCGCCGTCTTGGCCGTCGCAAACCGGCTGATGACGCGCTCTTCGCCCTGAACGCGAAGTCCGCCGAAGAGCGTGATCTGCCAAGGGGTGTCCATCGTAGGTCGTTCCTGGAATCGGACTCGGTACGCTGCCTGGAGTGTGCCGACAAGCCACGCACTCCAAAGGCAGAATACGCCGTTTCGGCATCGCATTCCTGCCTGTCTGGGCGCTGCTCCGGTGACCTCGCCCCTTTATTTTCACGGCGGCCTTCAAAGTCGCCTCCTAAACCCTTGACAGACCCACCGCCGCCGGGTATACTACACTTCCTGACGCGGGGTGGAGCAGTCCGGTAGCTCGTCAGGCTCATAATCTGAAGGTCGCAGGTTCAAGTCCTGCCCCCGCTCCCATTTCGGACTTTATCGCGAACCAAGAACCGTGTCCTTCTGCAACTGGCGACAGTTTCAGGAGGACACGGTTCTTTTCTGTCACTACAACCTCCTTCACCAAGCCCCCCAGCAGTTCCGCCCGTTCCACCTCCGTCAACTCGTCCCACAACTCGCCGACCTGTCCCCACACTTCCGCCACCTGCTCCGCCGTGGGCCGCTTGATGGTCATCAGGTCGAGTTCCTCGTCGGCGCGCGCCAGTTCTTCGCGTGTCTCCTGCTGTTGCTTCTCCAACTGCTCCAACCGGTTCAGAATCAGGCCGGAGCCGCGCCCGTCCCCGACGGCGTTGAGCATATTGTTGATCTGCACACCCAGGAATTGCAGTTTCTTCGACAACTGGCCCCGGAGCGAACGCTGCGTCTCGGTCGGGCTGTTCCACCCGCCCGATTGCGCGATGATTCGATGCATCACCGTCTGGTGTTTGGCAGCGTACTCCAAGTTGTGGAGGATGGTGTGGTGCAGACGCTCAGCGTTGACACGGTTGACCGGGCATTTCGCGCCGTACTTGTTCGCCTTGAGGCAGGTGTAGTAGTGGACACGGCTGTTGCGGCCCCACGCGCTGGCCTGAGTGTAGGAACACCCACAGTGCGGACAGCGCACTGTCCCACGAACGTAGTAGGTGAAGTCATCCTCCGACCGAGCCGGGCGACTCCCCTGACTGCCAATCGTCTCCTGAACGGCTTGCCATACCTCCGCGCTCACCAGCGCCGGTTGTGAGCCGTTGTTGCGCCACTGGCCGAAGACGTAATCACCCTTGTACAGTTCTTTGGTCAGCAGTTCCTTGACCTTTGTCGTCGTCCACAGGCGATCCGTAACGATTTTGAGATACTCCCGGACGGCTGCCATCGAATGCTTCTCAAGGTACAAGTCGTAGGCTTGCGCCACGGTTTCAGCGTGGACGGGATGAGGCACGAGTCGTTTCGGCGGCTCTTTGTCGCCCTTGTGAAAGCCGAGCGCCTCCGTAATGATCTGCTTGTCATAACCAAAGGGGACCACGCCACCGCAGAAGAAGCCCCGCGCGACCATCTCCTCCATCTTGGAGGCTGTTGCCTCGCGGACGCTCTCGACCAACATCCCGTCGGCAAACTTCTTCGCCCCTTTGTGGGCGAAGCCAGACATCCCCTGCCCGAACTCCTCGCGGACGGTCTGAACCGTCACGCCTTCCTCTTTCAGAAGATACTCCGCAATGGTACAGGCGTCCCCGCGCCCCAAACGGTTGAGGAAAGTGACAGCCACGGCTTCAAACCGGCCCTGCTTCGCGTCTGCCAGAAGCCGCTGAAAGTCGGGCCGTTTTGTGTTTGTGCCAGTGAAGCCGTCATCCCGGTAAACTTCAATCACCGTACATCCTTTGCCAATGATGTACTCCCGACACTGTTTGATCTGCACATCCACGCTGCTGAACTCTTTGCTGGCCTGTTCTACGGAACTGACACGCGCGTAGATAGCGTAGCACTTCGGCTGGCTAGTCCGCTTTTTCATCGCTGACTCCTTTTGCTTTCCCTCGTTCTGCCTCATTCTGTTTGGCTTTGCGCCGCTCGTTGAACTCCGCCCCGTTCCGTTCCCACGACGCCCTTTGCTTGCACTCGGAACTGCAATACACTCGCAGTCGGGGGGCCTGAAATACCTTTCCACAGAAGGGGCAAGTATGTTCCGTCAGCGGGTAGCGGCGAACAAACGAGACTTGCACCTCCTTCTTCTGCGGTTCCATGTCGTCATCTCCTATTTTACTATACCTACTATAGTACATATTGTAAACACTATGTAAGCCTGATTTTTTCTTTGATTGACTCAAACTAGCGGAACTTCATGCCGTTGTGAATCATTTACTTTCGTTCATCTAGAAAGTCTCCTCGGCGAGATGGTTAATGGCGTGTCGTTTCAAGGGGAAGGGAATAGGCGACAGATTACATCCAGGCTTTTTTACTTGCAGGGCATATCTAGACGCAAGGGAGCAAGCTAGTGAGTTTGAGGAGCGGAAATCGCCCGCATGAACATCGAGAACTCCGTTAGAACGGAGCGGATATTGCGCTCTTGTGCCGTTTAAGCCAATGGCACGAGTGCGTTGTTGGCGATCAGTATCTGGAATACATCTGCCACTTGACCGGGGAGGCTACCGCCACGGATGAGCAGCCCCATCTCAATGTTGAGTGACAGCGCGTGGTTTGTGAGGTTCGCGCTCGATAGGAGCAGCATTGATTTATCGGCGATGGCGCATTTGGCGTGCAACGCTCCCTGATGCCCCTGATCGTCTACAGTGCGCTGCCGGGCCGGCCAGACGTAGATACTCGCGAAAGGAGCGATCTCAGGGCCGAGTGCCTTTGCCGCGTCGAAACTGACTTTGCCCAGACTTTCTTCTGTAGACTCGGAGATGAAGCAGAGGCGGACACCCCGCGCCAGCGCCGTCTTCAGGGCTTCGACTATCAGAGGAACTCGGTACGCGGCGAATGTGACGAGCAGAAGCTCCTGCTGGGCGGATTGGATCAGTTCCAGGAGCGCCTGATCCGTGCGGCGGAGTCCAAAGCCTGTCGCGTTGGGGCCGGTCCAGACCAGCGAGGTGCGGACCTGGGAAGCGGATTGGTTCGCCTTCGCAGCGGCGCGGAGCGCGAGTGCAATCGCGACGGGAGGTGTGGCGGCGAAGTCATGCTGCCAGCAGCCAAGCAGCCCGTCCACGGCGGCACGCTGCTGCGGGACGAGGATGGTTTGCAGAACCTGATTACGGTTTATCGGGGCGGCAGGGATGGTGTCAAGCAGCGCACACAACGCTTCCAGCACCGAGGACGAGACTTCGCGAACGACGCGCTGTATGTGTTCCAGGAGTCTGTCTGTGTCCGCCATGCGTCATTCCTATTCCGGGAAGAACGCCAAATCATTGCGCTCTAACGTCGGGATAAGCAGAGACCGATCCAGGTAACGGTTGCTGCGTTCACAGGATGTCTCCGGGGCAAAGAGGCAGGCATGACAGGAAGCGCCGTGAAGAGTTACGTCGTCCTGCAATGGGTTATGTTCGGCACAGAGAGGGTCAGAAGCACAGAGTCGGATCATTTCCAGGGCCTGGCTCACATGACGCCCTAAGACATCGGGAATGCCCAGACTGACCAGACCACCTAGCGTCCCCTCACTGTCGGCGGCAGCGGTATAGAGAAACACGCCCGACATCGGCTCCATACTCTTGTTCGGCGGGGACCAGTAGATGCGTTCACGGATGCTTGCCGCCGTGTAGCCGCACTCAAGTACCAGTTGCCTCATGAGCGCGTGCGAGAAGGAATGCAGCAGAAGGTAGCCAATGCCGGGGAAATTGAGGTCGGGCGGCAGATCGCGGGCGGCACGCCACTGCTGGTACGCCCGCTCGAAAAGCGCGTTCCGCTGCTGAACGGTGGGACGAGAATACCAAGACGTGAGGGCGTCCAGCCGGAAATGGATGAACACCCCTTCGCCACGAACTTCTGTCGCCGGGACCCAGAGCGGCGGCTTCCGCGACAGATCAACCCGCTGCTCTTTTGGTATCTCCTCGGCGTCCGAGAACTCGCCCGGCGATTCCAGGCGCGTAAAACCGATCAGCGCCTGCACCTCACGCAGCCGCTCGACAAGAACGACCTTCTCGATCAGATTCTCGTAACCCACGGGAGGGGCCACCGGGTTGAGAAAGAAGTCGTGTCCGTTCTTGGAAACGTCGGCCTGGGACAGCACCTGCCATTCGGGCGTCCTGATGTCCTGCGGATCGGATGCGCCTCCCTCACTCCCTGCACGTTTCGCCTCGATTGCCGCGAGCAAGGCATCATCGCTGTACGGCGCGAAAGGGGCCATCGCTGCCGCCATCGTCGGCAACTGACGCAGGAAATCCAGCATCGCCTGGCTGTTGACGCCGGAGAGCATTGCCCAAGATTCATCCACGAGTTGTCCCAGTGGATCCGAGACGGGCGGGATGTAGAGCGTGGACAGCGTGAGCGGGAACCAGGCGTTGGACGCGCCGAGCAGGATGCACTTGACGCGCTCAGGACACGGCTCATCCGCCGTGTCGCGCAGGTGAGGCCGACGCGCGGAACACTGCGCGGGCAGGTGGAGCGCCGCATCTTCGCCGAACGCTTTCGACATTCGCTGGTTCACTCCACATCCATCACAGCGGATAAGAAGATCGGCGGCTTCCCCGGAGATACCGGCGTCGAACAGACGCAGCGGCCCCGGACAGTCCGTCGGCCCTTGATGGACAAACCAGCGCCAGGGAAAATCATCCAGGTGTCCGTTCTTGCAGGCCAGGAGGAACCGGACGGGAAGGACCTCCGGTGGCTTTCCCGGTTTGGGACAGTTGGCATGGACGTAGCAAGTCTTTTCAGGGCGAAAGTAACTGGGCCGCAGTTCAAACAACCCGGACCCAATGGACGAAAGCAGCCGACAGACGGGACAGACCATCCAACGTGGGAAGGCGGCGACGGGGACGCCGACGTTGGCATCTTCGGAAGGCTGGCCCTGCGCTCCCGAATCGTTCTGCAAGGGCGGCATACGCAGGGCTTCCACTTGGTTGCCGACCGCCACGCGCACGGCGGCCAACAGACGGTCCTCCTCGACTGGGAGACAGCGATTTACGTCCCAGTCGTCCAGGCCCATCACCATCGCGGCGATTTTGGGCAGGTCCACGATGGCCCCCACGCCGTAGGTGTACAGCATCTGACTGGGGCGCAGCTCGCCGACGGCTGTTTTCTGGGGGGCCTGCCCCGCTGCCGACGGGGCGCGGCGGCTGGGATAGGGCCGCACCCCGCGATTCCCTGTGTTTCTCATAGGAACGCCTCTTCGTCTTCGTCGTCTTCCCCGTCCGGCACCGCCGAGGGGGCAGGCATCACCGTCTCGGTGTCGTCCAAGCCACGGTTGTCCAGCACGAGATTGACCATCGGCTCCACGTCCCGGAGGGAGTTGAGGCAGGTGAAGTCCTGCCACGGGCCGGGGCCGGTCGGGATGAGCAGCCCCAGGGTCTGCCCGTCCCGTTTCTCCATGTAGCCCAGACGCGCCCCGCCTTGCATCTTCTCGGCACGCGCCCGCCAGGCGTCAATCCGAGACTCTAGTTCCTGACGGACCCGCTGGGCGGTCGCCGGGGAACGGACTTCCGACGCGCGCCGCATGATGGCTTCCACGGTCCGTTTGACTATAGGGTTCTGTGGGTCCAGGTCTGACGCCTTAAGATTACCGTTGAACTCCGGGGAAGCGAGACGCACGCAGGAAACGAGCAGGGCCGCCAGGCCCCGGTCCAGCGCGCGCTCGGCGAACGGCGTCACGGAAAGCGCCTCGACGTGCTGGTAGAATGTATCGTGGTAATGCTCGAACTGCTCGTAGTGGGAGAGGTCGCGGGGACGCGCCCAATTCATCACCGTACAAACGAGGCCGGGAAAGGTCCGCCCGACGCGGCTGGTCGCCTGGATATACTCCGCCGTCGTCTTGGGCTGATTCGCGACCACCATCAGGCCCAGGCGTCGCACGTCCACGCCGACAGAGAGCATATTGGTCGCCAGCAGCACGTCCGGGGCATGGGCGGCTTTCGGATCGGCGCTGAACGGCTTTTCCAGGCGGTCAAGGATCATTGGGATGTCCCCGGAGTTGCGCCGAGACGTGAGTTCCTCCGGCTCCCCGATCCTTCGATTGGGCAGGCCGCGCGTGTGTATTGCCCGGAGGCCCGAGCGAACTTCATCGTCCACGAGGCGGCGCATCCCGCCCAACTCGCGCATGGAATTGAAGTACCCCACCACCGTCATCCACGGGTCGGCCCGCTCCTCGTACTGGTTATAGAGTTGCTGACCGGCGGCCAGAAATGCCAGGTAGACACGCAGCAGTACAGCCTTGAGGCGCTTGCCCGGCGCGCACACACCGATGTAGAGACGCCCCGGCACGAGGTCGCTGGGCGGGCGCTGGCGCGAGAAGAAATTGTCTTCGACATTCAACCCCTGCGGCGGGAAGATGCTGACGCGGCGACGAAAAGTCTGCATGACTTGGAGTCGGGAGTTGCGGATCGTGGCCGTCGAAGCGATCACTTTCGGTCGCACGGTCACGCCGCCGACTTTCCAGGAGCAAAGAAAATCTACTGCCGTCTCATATAGGCCGACTAATGTCCCCAGCGGCCCACTGATAAGGTGTAGTTCGTCCTGGATAATGAGATCAGGCGGCTGCAAGGGACCGTGGGCAATCGTCGTCGCGGCGGGATAGTCGCCTACCTTGACGTGCATATTTTCGTCATCTAAGTCGGGCGAGCGGAAGCCGTGGCGCGTGCAAAGTCCGTTCACCTGCCCGAACAGCATCTGTGTCACGCCGTTCCAGGGCATCTGGGCGAACTTGTCCACGGTCGCGATGAGCAGTGCGGGCAGTTGCCGGTAAATTTCCTCATCCACGACCAGAACGGGAAGGCCCTCCGTGGACGACTTGGCCTCGGAGAACAGGCAGCGCCCGAGCGGGTCGCCGCAGAAGATCAGGGTCCGCCGGCGCACCTTGTCCACACGGATGTTTCTGCCCGGATCAATGGCCGAGCCGCACCAGGGACAGTTGGTGAGTTGGGCCGGATCACCAGTGCCGCTGCGTCTGCCCTGGTCGTGCCGCAGCAGGATCGCCTCATCGCTTTGGAGCGTCGTGTTGGGCGTCGTCTTGTTGCCGACCCAGAGGCCGATGCGGAACGGCGTGTCTCCCCAGCGGCCATCCCCGGCGGCCAGAGCCTCACGCCGGATGGACTCGCAGGCGCACATCAGCGCCGTGGCGCGCTGGAACTGCTGCAAGGTCAGCAGGCGGAGCGTGTAGCGCATGATCACGGTGACGCCCTGCGCTCCCGTGCGCCCTTCGATCTCGCCCCGCAGCCGCCGAATCGCCACCGCGTAGGCCGTCAACCCCAGGTAGGCTTCGGTCTTACCGCCGCCCGTCGGGAACCAGAGCAGGTCCGCCACCGCATTAGGGGTGTCTCCCCGCTCAGTGTGGTGCAGGTCGGTCAGGGAGGGAAGATTGAGCAGGACGAAGGCCAGTTGGAACGGGTACCAGCGGCGGTTCGCGGGGATGTCTACATCGGCGAGTTTCAGTTTGTCGCCGCGCCGCACCTGCTCCGAGTAGAGCGTGTGGATACGCTGTTTCCACATCGCACGGTTGAGGAATCGGAACGCTTCGGCGGCTTGCGGGTTGGCGCTGAGAAGGCCGATGCCGGTCCGAATACGCGCCCGCGCCTCTTCGCAGCGAGCAAGCGCGCTTTCCGCCGTTTCCCGGAACTCGTGCAGGCCGTCCGCATCGTCCCGGACCCGCTGCGCCTCGGCCTTGATCCAGTCCTCGTAAGCGTCGGCGAGAGGACCGAGAGCCGAGGCAAAGCCGTCGTCCGGCAGTTCCGAGAGGTCCTGCATATCCAGCACGAGACCACTCAGCAGCGGGAGTTCGGCGGCGGTTGGGGGCGTCGCCCGCGCCACCTCTTGCATAGGAACGACTTGCGTGGCAATGCGAGTCGCGCGGCTGGAATCGCCCTCTGCGGTCTCGATATGCACGGAGACGTTATGCCCGGTCGCAAATTCGACCCGGTGCCGGTACAGCATCTCCAGACTCTTCAGTTCGGCGAAGACATCCACGTCCAGTTTGCCCTGCGTCCGTCGCGTCCCTCGGCGCGTAAAGACGGGGCAGCTTCTTGCGCCTTCCACGATCAATTCGGGCTGAAAAAGCCAGGCACTGTCCCGGAGTTTCTTGGGTTCCCCCTGCCCGTTGACGAGAAACAGGCTGACCGTCCATTCCGTGTCGCCTTCCCGCTTTCGGGCCACCCCACGCACCAGCACTTCCGGGAACTCGACGGATGGGGTGTGCGGCTGAATGCGACCATGCTTGAGCGGGATCAGGAAGGTCTCTTCGACAGGGCGGCGCTTCCAGACCAGGGCCGGTTCACCCTTCCGATTCTGGGTGCGGTCCGAGTGAGTCCGTTCGTAACGCCCCCAACGGGCTGTGACACGCAGCGCGGTTTCGTCGCCGTCCAGACAGAAGGTCATTCCGAATGCGGACGGCAGCAGGGTCGTGGATTGGAGCGATCCCGCATCGGTCGGGCCGTCTTCGGCGGTCCCCGCCCCGCCTTCCGCGAGGTCTTCATCTTCTTCGGGTTCGACCAGGCGGTGCTTGGGCGCGAGCATCCCCACCACGTACCGGTCGCGCACATTGCGTTCGTGAATCTCTTCGTCTGGCCCGCCCGCAGGACCCAGCAAGTCGCGTGTCACCAGGTCCAGCAATTCGGCACGAATAGCCGTCGGTGAGGGAGCCGCCGAAGCCAGCAGCCCCGGTGCATGGACGGCTGTCTCCATCTGGCCGGAAGCCTCCTGTTGACTATTTTGCGAGTCGCTCATGCGGTCTGTTCCTTCATTCGCCTTCTTGAATGCCGGGAGTTCGTTTTTGCAATTTTAGTGTTCCTCGCTCCATCGGGTACGGAGTTGGACTTCGCTTTCGCCCGTCCGGGTCAGGATGCTGCGCAGGTGCGAGGCGAACATCCGCCATCCGACCAGGCTGAGAGAAGCAACCCGCTCGGCGAGCAGGATGTCTCCCAGACGCGCCTGCGCGAAGCCGTCGAACTCCACCGCGTTGGCGATCACGTCCGCCGGGTCGTTGGGCAGGGGCGGCAGGTACATACGGCGCGTGGATTTGAATGTCAGAAGTTCGGTGAGCAACTGCCGGGTCTGCGCCTGCTGCTCTGCCGTGTCGCCGGGGATGATCCGGTGGAGCGGCAGCAGGGCCACGTAGTTCCGGCGTTCCGGCACCAGATCGCACGTCGAGTTCGCCACGAGAAAGCGCCTGTCCACCAGACGCTCACCCATAAAATAGGCCCCGTCCGTCCCGACGACATCCCCTTGCAGCAGTGCGAACGCATCCTCTTCAGGGCCGATCAGATCGCGCCCCCGCGCTTCCTCGTGCCAGATCGGCGGCTGAACCAGTGCGCCGGGCGCATTGAACGCCTCCTGGCGCTGCCGGGTTTTCGGGAAGGTCGTCGCAAACTCCTGGATGATCTGAAGGGCGTCCGTGTTGTGCGACAGGTCGCGCAGGCGCTCTTCCAGGTCGCGCAGACTGCTCATGCCGCCCTCGCCGCCTCACGGGCGTCTTCGTAAGGGCGGCGCACGGCCTCCGGGTCAAGTTCCACTTCGTCGTCGTCCGGCTTCGGCGCGGAGGCGGCGGGACTGCCGTGTTCCGGCAGCAGCGCCTCGAACTGGCGGCGGGTCGGCAGGACGGGCGATTCGCCCAGCAGCAGCGCCGCCTCGACCAGCGTGTTGACGCTGCTCTGGCCGGGGTGTTCCCGGACCGTCCGCACGGCGGCAAGGACAACGCGCAGTCCCCGGCGGACTCGGTCCACTTCCCGCGCCAGTCCGACCAGGCGCTGAAAATCCTCTTCCCGCAGCACGCGGAACTGGCCCCCTTGACTGGCTAAGGTGCCGACGGTCCCCGGCTCGATCTGGTTCAGCGCCCCGGCCCCCTGCACGCGCAGTTTCTCGAAGGACGGCCAGTAAGGTCCCGCCGCGAGCGTGAGCGGCGAGTCGGCCTCGGCGGGGAGCCGTTCCGCCGTCTTTCCTCTTGTGTATTCTGTCATGGCGTTCTCCATTGTCCCTATTGTACCACACACCTCCCCAAACCCAACGGATTCCCAACGACACGCAGGGCCGTGGGTTGGAGCGATCCCGCAGAGGTTTAGGTCAGAAAAGAGTGAGATGTCAAAATTTCGCAGCCCTCATCATTGCTCTTTGATTGCGGAGAGCGGATTCACACCCCATTTGCCGTTTTGGTCTGGAGTATACGGCCTTTCCTCTTTGATAACCATGACATGAATATGGTGAGTTTGCACGTCTGGCCCAACTGCATAAGAAATGGTCGCGGAGAGTTTGACAGCGTTGTCTCCATCCTCATCTCTCCCCTCGATCTTAGCGCCGAGCAGTGTCTTGATGTCAAACCAATCGCGCAGAGTATTTTCAGGATCGGTCTGACCGGATAGCCATGTCGCCTGACAGACCTTCCTCATCGCCCCATAGTTCTTTCGTTGCCACGCAGCCAGGAATTCGGCAAGTGCGCGTTCAGGACTGCCCGCAGCATAGGCGTTCGGGTTTATTCTCCGAGCATTTTGATCTTGTGAACTTGAGTGAAAATGGACAGGTAATGTCTTCTCTACTTGGAGGGTTTTCATCACCCTGGGGTCACGCCGGGCTATGGGGTCAACTGCGCTGCCTGCGAGGTGTTGCCCATCCGCACCAACGACGGCCTGCACTCCTGGGGTTTGAACAAACGGCGAGAAAAGAAGCGTCACCACACACTGGTTGTGCAGGAACTCAGGCCGGCTTGGTCTCGTCAGGTCCGCAGAAAAGTGTCCGCTGTTCACAGTTGCGTCTTCACCCACGGCGATAGATTCGGCATCGTCAGAGCGCCCCGCGACATCGAGCGACACTCTCAGAACAGAATTGTCAGGAAGGTCAGTTTCTCCCATGATATGCACGACGTTACCGACAATTCTTATACTGTCAATCTTCAGCCTGCCAAACGTCGTTTGCTTACAGATTGGTTTATGTGGCGGTCCCGGCTTGACTTGGGGAACTACGGCGACATGGAGTTGCGATTGAGGCGGTGGCGATTGGGAAGGTGAGTTAGAACAACCGGAGAGAGCAACCACCGCAATACCTGTCACCCAAAACAGCGATCTTGTCTTCCGAGGATTGCGATTATTGCGCTGCATGATTCTCCTCCGCATTTCACGGGGCCAGAAAAACTCGCTCGTCACACGTCCAGCATGGTCTGCGGCTCGAACAGACTGGACGCAGGATCAATCAGCACTCCACTCACATCGCCCTCTGACAGAGACGCTCTTTCGGGCTTGCTTTCCAACAGGTCTTTCTGTTTCAGTTCTGCATAAACCGCCTGCACATTTAGCCAATCAAAATCTGCGCGATCCGGCTTCCATTCCTGTATCTCGTTCCATACGTCCCGAACATTGCCCTCCAAACCTTTTGCAATGGCATCGGCCCATGCCATGTGTATGGTTGCCCACTGCTCGGCGAAGACTCGCCCTCGCCCATCCAAATCGCGTAGTAGTTTCTCTGCCTTGTCCTTACCACGTCCAAGCAGTGTCTCCGCGAGACGGGCTGCTTCTTCTGCTTCTGGTAACGGCTCGTAATGGATGGCACCGTCATGGTGAACGACCTTCAGCCATCCCTGAGTTACAGCATATTGCTCGGCAATCTCGATTTCCGCTGTATAGGGGCCGAACTTGTGCCGCGTGAAGTTAAGGCCAAGAGGTATTTTGGCAATGGCTTGTACCGCATACAGGTGCTTCACCAAAAGGATGCGGTGATATTCCTGAAGCATCAATCGAAGTGTGCCGACATCTACGCTCGCGCTGCCGAGTTGCTTCGCGCGAAAACTTCGTAATATGAGCCACGTCAGGAGCAGGGCCGCTGAATTTTCGGGGGCAAGTTGAGCGATCTTGCGCGCTTCGACTCCCTTCACATAAGCATCAATGATGATTTCGTCAGTTGTCGTTTGCCCTACCTCAGATGCTTTTACTTGTTTGCCCGTTTTTGCTCTTCTGGCGCTCTTGACCGGTACGCTCGCGGCTGCTTTTGCGGCCTCTGCCGCTTCCTCCGCCGCGCGGGCGTGGTTGAGCGCGAGCAGGCGGCGCAGGACTTCCTGCTTGGCGGCGGGGGCGAGCGTGTAGCGGGTTTCCTTGCCGTCCCCGTGGAAGTCGTGGCCCAGTTCAAGGTCGGACCAGCCGTAGGCGTCGCGGACGGCGGTGTCCATTTGGACGTGCAGGCGGCGCAGTTCGGCGATGTCGGCGTCGCGGCAGGCGGGGGTGTGGAAGAGGTTGTAGGCTTTGGTGAGGCCAATTTGCCGTGCCAGCATCAGTCCCCGGCGGTGTTCGTGGTACGCATCACCGATGCGGTCAAGGTTGGCCCGCTGTTCGTTATTTGGGCGTGGAAAGGCAAAGTTTTCAAAACAATCAGATGGCGAATACCGTAGCCGTGTTTCAAGTGTTGATGTGTACTGACGTACCCAAACTTCGTATAAAGTAGATTGAAGGATGCTGATGCCTACATTGGGAGGGAGACTGAACACAGCAGTCTCAATACTACAGACCCATTCTGCCGGTACCTTTACAGGCGAAAGATATTTCGTCACGCGGCAGAGCGTTAACACCTGATCCATGCCGACAGTAGCAGCCCGAAGTTCAGGCCGCGTCCGCATGAATTGCCACCAATGGCTACGGCCATACTTATCGTTCTGTTTCATGCGCTCAGGATAGACCTTATCGCGAACAATAGCCATACAGTCTGGGTAGCCTTCAGAAGCCTCTAGGGAACGGTCGCCGAAGTTGATGACCCATCGGCTAGGAGATTGGTCGGGACGCGAATTTAAATCCTCACCATTAAGGTACGGAAACAGGACCTCAGCGTTGCGTGGGTCTCTCGCAATGAGTGCTTCAGCGTCTTCTGTTTCCAACACAAAACCCATGCCAAGAACATAGAGGCCGATAAATGCCTTACCAGCATTTTCCTTCAACCGTACAGGATTGCCACTGGCTGTACCGTCATCCAAAAATGCAGTGATGGTGTTGACACAGCGTCCACTCAACTTCCGGCAGGCATTCCACGATCCTCGGTAGATATTTGCAACCGCCACCTCTAGGTTAGCCTCGCCCGGCCAGGGCATAGAGGGTGTAGCCTCGATGATCTGGCCGCTCTCGGCTATGATTTGATCTAGCCCGACCTGCCGCGTATCTCCTTGCGCGATTGTATTAGTGGCGATCAAGCCGAAGACGCCGCCGGGCTTGATGAGATCAAAGCCACGCAGGTAAAAATAGGCCACAATGTCTGCGCTGCCTTTAACGCCCCGGCCCAGGACATTGACCAGATACTCACGATACGGGACACCCAACTGCCCCGTAATCCGCTGGCCGCCGATAAAGGGAGGATTTCCCACAATGGCGTCGAATCCGCCCACCGCACCCCCATTGAATGCCTCAGGGAAGACCTCGGGAAATTCCAAAGGCCAATGAAAAGGGCAGACATCGCCTAGCATTTCGTCAGCAGTGGCACGCAGTTGAGATTGTTGCTCCTCAGTTGGCAGAGCGACGAAGAACGCGCGGAGGCGTTCTCGTTCTTTCTTCTGCTCGGCGGGCTTGGCGAACTTCAGCGACGGCGCGACGATCAAATCCGCCGCGAGTTTGGCGCGGGTCATCGCCGTCTCCGCCAGCGCCAGCAGGCGGGCTTTCTCGTGAACATCCGCGATGGTGCGCTCCGGTAACTGCTCTAACAGCAAACGGGCTTCCAACGCATCCGTCACGCTGCGGTCACTAAAGATGCCCAGCGCGTCATTACCGACCCGATCCAGCGACCAGGTGCGTAACTGCGCCATGTCCACGCCTACCAATGAGTCGCCGCACTTAATTGCGTGATCCAGAAAGGTGAACGGGCGCTCCTTCTCCAACGTCGTCAGCCAGAGCGATACCTTCGCCATATCTACAGCCATCGGATTTTTGTCCACCCCATACAGGCAGCGGTCAGCAATCAGGCGGCGGGCGACGACCAACCGCTCTTCGGGATCAGCAGGCACCAGCCGCTCGGCAGGATAGCCGGTGGAGAAGCCACCTTCAGGCGTGACCAGAATGCTCTCTGGATGTGTGCGCTCCACCCTCTCCCATGCCTCCACCAGCCGCTCCGAAAGGTAACGGCAGGCTTGGACGAGGAACGCCCCAGAGCCGGTCGCCATATCGCAGACTTTGAGGGCCAGGATTTCCTTCGGAGAGCGTAGCGTTTCCGGCGTCGGGTCGGCCCCGTCCGCCAATCCCTGGTACAGTAGCGGGTCCAGCGTGCGCTTAACTATCGGCCCCGTCAGGGAACGCGGCGTATAGTGTGTTCCAGTAGCGCGCCGATCCTGGCCCTGCGTCACATAGACACTACCGAGAGTGACGATTGTCGGCAGGCCAAACGTGTCAGGCCGCAGCAGCCCCGCCCAGGGCTGAACTTTAGCGTACAATGCCGCATCGTTATCGCACGCCATGAGCAGGGCGTCGGCGCTCTCCAAGCCAACTCCGGCAACGAGACCTTTAGACAGCGCACTGGCGCTACGGCCCGTTGCGTCCTCCAGGAATTTGAGCAGTTCCTTCTCGCTTTTCGTGCGGAGCGTTTCCAACTCCGACAGGGCGATCTCCGGTTCTTTGTTTTTTGTCCCCAGCAGCCCCAGCACGGGCTGATTGGCACGAACGGCGGTGTGGTCCAGCAGGCCCTCGTAGACGTGGCCGAGTTGTTCCACGTCCAGCGCCCGGAACGACAGGCGGCGGGCCTCGGCGGGGCCACCGCCGGGGACTTTCACTTGAAGCACCTGAAGCGCGTCCAGCAGGTGCAGCACGGTCCGGTTGTGGATCGGCAGCGGCGCGGCGGGCGTCTCGCGCCAGACCGTCCCTGCCGCCCGGCCTTCGAGAAACGGATAGCGGTCTGGGTCGAAAAGGCCTCCACCGTAAGCGGGCAGGCGCATCGCCTCATGCTCGACGCCGCCGTAGACAGCCCGGAACGTCGCCAGGAGCCGACTCCAGGCGTCCTTGCGCCTCTCCAAGACCTCTTCGCCCTGTTGGTCCGCCGTCTCGCGCAGTTGCGCCCGGAGTGTGGAGACGGCGTAGTATTGGTCGTACAGTTCATCGCCCAATAAAAGAAGGCCGCGCTCTTCCGCACTCAGCAGGATGACCAGCCGCATCATCGCGGTGACGGCGGCCTGGTAAAGTTGCTTCTCGTCCGCGCCGCGCAGCAGCGTCCGTCCCCGGTCCTTGTCAATCCGGTCAATGGACTGCACCAGCACTTCGACCGCGTGCCGGACCTGTGCGCCGAGTTGAGTCGTCACCTCCGCCTGGTCTTCGGCGCTTTCGGTCAGCAGGGCCGCCAGCGTGTTTTCGGGAGCGACGCCGAAAAAGCGGCGGACGCCCAGCAAAGACACAAAGGCCCGCAGGGTCAGTGGCTCTTCTCGCCACAGCGAAGCGTACGAGGAGGCGAACCCGGCGGTGTCTGTGCAGGCCGAGACCAGCATCCACTGCTCGCCATTCGTGACCAGGCCCAGTTTGACGCCCGTTCCGCGTAGCAGGTCGGCCATGCGCTCCTGCGGCGAGGCGCTCCACGCGCGCCCGGCGACCGGGGCGGTCAACTTCTGGCGTGACGGATACGTGGAGATCAGCAGCCGGGGCGCACCCGCCTCCGGCTCGCCCTCCGGCACGACCACCATCAGGTCCGGGCGCAGTTGTTCGACGTGCTGCGACACCGGGACCGTGAGCGATGGCGGGATGGCCTGACCATCGGCCAGCACTTCCGCCGGGAAGCCCAGTGTCTCGGTCAGCACGAAGCGAATCCAGGCAGTGTGCAGGGCCGCATCGGGTCGCCGTCCTTCCTGGCTGGACTGCCACTCCTCGTGCGCCGACCGCAGCCGGCGGGCGGTGTCACCGTCCAGCGTATCCAGTTCCTGCGGAAAGGCGCGCAGCAGCGTGGACAATGAGAGGAACGGCCCAGAGGTCTCCGTCAGGGAGAGCCATTCGGCGTGATGCCGCGCAACAGACATCAGTCGGGTCCTCCGGCCTGGCGGGCGAGACGTTCCGGCACGAGATACGTCACCGCGACGGGGAACAAGCGCGACGCAGGCGAGTCAAAGCGCACCCGGATCGCCTCAGTTTCGCGCTCTATCTCGCCGGGAATCTGCTCCAAGCGGACTCGGAGACTGTTGGCGTCACGCTCCCACTGCTCTCGCTCCGTCTCGGAGAATTGCAGCGTCATTTGGGCGACCCCAGGGCGGTTCAGTTCCTCGGCAATGGTGTCTGCCAACTCGGTCAGCACGGCGCGGATATTGGCCGTCTCCTTCTCAGCGCGGTCCATGAGAGCCTTCTGCTGGCTCTGCGTCCGTTCCCGCCCACGCGCTTCCAGCGCCGAGTGCAGCGGTCCTTCCTGGGCAGGCCAGAGAGCGGCCAGTCGCTGACAGAACGACTCTGGTGCGGC
>CAZZVX010000026.1:0-13547 GCA_964657535.1 Armatimonadota bacterium
TCCTCCGCAGCCCAGGATTTCAATCCTGGGTCTTCCAGACCGGATTTCAATCCTGGTAACACGCCTGGGGATTTCAAACTTGGGTACGCGCTGGCCGTGCTGTCCGGCTTGCTGCTGGTCGGGGCGTTTCCGCACCTGGATTGGGGCGGACTGGCCTGGATCGCGCTGATCCCTTTCCTGCTCGCGCCGCCGCCCCGCCGCCTGCGAACGGCGCTGGGGCAGGGGACGACGCTGGGGGTGGTCTTCTTCGGCGGCCTGCTGTACTGGATCGGGACGTTTGCCGCCCACGTCGTCGGGCCGTTTTTAGGAGCCGTCGCGCTGCTGATTATCGCGCTGGTGCAGGGCGTGACGCTGATCGTTTTCGCGGGCGGCGTGTTTGCGCTGCGGGCAACGGGAAACGTCTGGGCGTGGCGGCTGGGCGTGCCGGCCTTGTGGACTCTGCTGGAATGGACGCGCCAGCTGGGCGTGCCGGGCATGGCGTGGGGAGATTTGGCCTACTCGCAGCACCGGATATTGGTCATCTTGCAGGTCGTGAAACTCGCGGGCGTTTGGGGACTGGCGTTCTTGATCGTGCTGGTCAACGTCGCCCTGGCCGAAGTCATTCAGCGGCGACGGGTGACGAAATTCGCGCTCGGAACGGCAGGCGTTATGTTGGCCGCGCTCGCTTTCGGCGCGTGGACGCTGCACACGGAGCATTTACAGCCGACTTATAAAGCCGCCGCCTTGCAGGGAAACGTGATTGAAGGCGTCCGGGAAGATGCGCCCTATGTGCGGCAAGTCATGGCGACATTCGCGGGGCAGGAGCGGGACGCGGCGGCGCAAGGCGCGTCCCTCACGGTCTGGCCGGAGACGGCCTTTCCCGGCTTTTTTCGCTACGACGCGACTCTCGCCGCACACGTGATGAGCGACGCCGTCCGCAACCATCAAACGGTTCTCGTGGCAAGCGTGGACGAAAACGCGGGGGCGGACAAGCCGACCAACGCGCTATTTTTAGTCACGCCGCAGGGACAGATGGCGGGTAGCTACACGAAGCAGCGGCTTGTCCCGTTCGGCGAGTACGTGCCGTTCCGTCGCTTCCTGCCGTTTCTGGACAGGATGCACATGACAGGGGCGGACTACGGCGCCGGCGATCCCGGCCAGCCTTTGATGGACGCCGGGCCGCCCATCGGCAAGATCGGCGCGGCGATCTGCTACGATTCTACCTATGGCCCCGTTTTACGCGAGCAGACGGCGCGCGGGGCAAATCTGCTGGTCGTCTCTACCTACGATAACTGGTACGGGCGGACGGCGGCGGCCCGGCAGCACGCGGCCATGTCCGCCGTGCGCGCGGCGGAGGACGACCGCTACCTTGTCCGCTGCGCGGGGGCGGGCGTGTCGCAGATCATCGCGCCGACGGGGCAGGTGCTGGCCGAAGCGGGGTTGTACCGGCAGGCGGTTGTCGTCGCCCCCATCCAGTCCCGCGCGACGCGCACGCTGTACGTCCGCTGGGGCGACTGGTTTCTCATCGTCTGCGGCGGGCTGCTGGTGGGGGTGTTCGGCGTTAGCACCCGGCGACGGATGCCCGGCGATTGAAATCGCGGCTAAAAAATCACAAAGTGTCCCTGCGGACACTCCAATCTCAGTCCTTACCCTCGGACTTCGTGATCTTGTTGCCGCGACTTTAGTCGCCGGGCAATCAGCCGCGACTTAGTCGCTAGGCATCAGGCCGGGCGTCAGTGTCCGTGGTCGTGCGCCATGAACTTCTCGTAGTTCGGGCCGCTGATGCCGCAATCCCGGTGTTCAGTGCCGCGATAGACTTCCAGCCCCGTCCGCAGGCCGCCGGGCGGGAACAAGGAAACGAAACGGAAAATGCCCTGCGCCCCCGGCGCGAGGTTGCCGGAAGAAACCAGGTATGTCGGCGCGTCCGGCTCGTTCAGGGCGACCTCCCAGTGCAGGCGCGACCAGCCGCGCGGGGCGCGCTTGTGCAGCCAGAAGCCCGACTCAGGGCCGCCTTTGGTCAGCCCCAGCAGCGTCGGCTTCGGCGTGTAATCGGGGCGGAAAAAATAGGGTCCGATCCGAATCTTGGTAATCGCCGGCTTGCCTTCGTCGGCGCGCAGCACCAGTTCATACAGGAAGCCGTCGCTGCCCGCCGTGCAGGTGAGCATCGGGGCGACTTCGGGGATAATCATGCCAATCCTCCGTCAACAACGCAGTCAATGAGTCTGACTGTATTATAGCATACGCGGCCCCGGCTTGCAAAGGAGTTTCAAGACAGATGGACACGACAACGATAGAAGGCGCTTCCGTAGGGGAGATTTGGGCGCGGGTGGCCGACCGGGTGCGCCGCGAAGTGGATGTGGCGACGGTCTGGCTGGCAATGGACGCGGTCAATCCGCTGACCATTGACGGCAACTTTTTCGTCGCCGCGCTCAAGCCGGACATGGAGTATCTCGCCATCAACCTGCAAGGGTTTGAAGCGACGACGGCCATTGAAGAGGCGCTGCAGGCCGTGACCGGGCGCGTGCTGGCGTTCCGTTTGATCGAGGGCCAGACGCTGCTGGACTGGCAGCGCGAGAAGGTCCGAACAGCGGGTTCTGCTGCCGCGCCACGCCCGGTCGCGTCAACCGCCCCGACGCCTCCGGTGCAGAACACTGTACCGCCGCCCCTCATCTCCGAGTCACCCCGCACCGTCTACCCGACCTGGGAGAAACTCAGCGACCGACTCGTGCAGGGCTACAAGACCGCGCCGCTTGTCAAATATCCGCACGGGCAGGCCCGTTACATCATGGAGTGCGTCCAGATGATCTCGGACACCATGGATGTCCAGATGCCGCCGCCCGGCCAGCCACGCGACGACGCCCAGGAGCGGACACTGGCGAAGATGCTGGAACGGCTCGGCAGCGTCACGAACTTGGACCCGCTGTTTATCTCACTGGAACTGCTTCGCTACCGCCAGCGAGTCGGAAAGGACATCGGCCTTTGAGCAAGCCCGAAGACGCCCGCAACCCGTGGCAGACGGTCGGCAGCCGCCAGATTTATCAGAACCCCTGGATCCGCGTCCGCGAGGACCACGTCATCCGCGCCGATGGGAAACCGGGCATCTACGGCGTCGTGGAGTTCCAGTCCTACGCGCTGGGCATTGTCCCCGTGACGGACGACGGCGAGACCCTTCTCGTCGGCCAGTGGCGCTACCCTTTGGGCGTCTATTCCTGGGAAATTCCCGAAGGCGGCGGGGCCTTGTCCCGGCCCCTGCTGGAAAGCGCGCAGCGGGAACTCGCTGAAGAAACCGGCGTCACGGCGGCGACCTGGACCGACCTGGGCCTGTTTCACCTGTCCAACTCCGTCACGAACGAAGAAGGCCGCGTCTTTTTGGCCCAGGACTTAACCTTCGGCGAGGCCGAGCCGGAAGGCGACGAGGTGCTATCCGTCCAGCGTGTCCCTCTATTGGAAGCCTACGCGATGGCGATGGACGGGCGCATCACCGACGGCGTCAGCATCATCGGCCTGGCCCGCGCCGTGCGTCATTTGGGCCTGCGGTAACAACGAATAAGGCATGACGACACCGATTGCCACGCCCTGAAAGGGCGAGGCTTGGTATTCCGCGTGAACAGGAATCTGCACTCATGGAAAAAATGGATGCCGATGACAGACCGGGCTGCAAAGTTATTGACGATGAAGGAAATATTACCCCGGTGCCGAGTACTACGACTTTCGTGCGGTAAACCCGGCGGCCCCTGGTCGCCTCTTGCGGGCCGGAGGTCTGCTTCTTTCCAGCCTCGCCCTTTCAGGGCGTGGCACTGTCCTTTCGCCGTGTGAAAGTATGTCTTGACATACATCAAAACCAGATGTATAATAGCCGCATGGGCAACGATAACGAACTGCGGAAGGGCAGCACGCCGACGCTGATCCTGGCGGTGCTGGCGGATGGGCCGCGTCACGGGTACGCCATCGCCCGCGAGATAGAGCGGCGCAGCGCCGACGCTTTGAAGATGGGCGAAGGGGCGCTTTATCCCGCCCTGCGCGCCCTAGAGCGCGAAGGTTTAGTTGTCAGTCAATGGGAAACCATGCCCAGCGGCCCCGCCCGGCGCACCTACACCCTGACCGACAGCGGGCAGGCCAAACTTGCCCAGCAGATTGAAACCTGGCGCAAGTTCTCGAAAGCCGTCGGCTTGGTCATTGGAGGTAAGCCTGATGCACAGCCTGCGTAACAAGGATGATTTAGAGACATTTTTCCAGCGTCTGAACGCGCCCCTGCGCCCGATGCCGCAGGCGCAGCGGGCGGAACTGCACCTGGAAGTGCGGCAGCACCTGGACGGACTGACGGCGGCGTATGAAGAACTGGGACTGTCGCCCCATGCGGCGCAGCAGGAAGCCCTGCGCGCCTTCGGCGACCCGCGCAAGATTGGCCGACGGATGTACTGGGAATGGCGGCGCGGGCAGTGGCGCGGGCTGAGCGATGAAATGAAGTCTGTGCTGACCATGCTGGGCCTGCTTGCCGTCGGTTCCGCCCTGTTGCCGTTGTTGATATTGGGACTGCTGATGATCCCGTACCTTTTTTGGCACTGGACGCCGGAAGTCTGGCCGTTTTTAGAAGGATTGCTGCTGTTCGGCGTTCCGGCGCTTGCAGGAAGCCTGGTCGGACGCAAGCGCCCGCAGCACGCTGTCTGCGGGGCCTTTTATGCGACCATTTCTTTGACGCTTCTACCCTGGGTCACGTCTCTGGTGACGATCCCCTGGACGCGGGACGTGTCGGTGCTGGAAGGCATCTCGCTGTGGGCCGGGTGCTGGCTGGCATCGGGAAGCGGCGCGGCCTTTCTCAGCAGCCGGGGGCGCGGCAGGCAGGGCCGCTTCGGGCTGTCCGACCTGCGGCTGCGCTGACAGGAGAAAATCATGCAGAACCAATTTCAGGACGAACAATTAGACGTGTTCTTTCGCCGCTTGAACGCGCCCCTGCGCCGGATGCCTTCCCAAGAGCGGGCCGAACTCCATCAGGAACTGCGCGCGCACCTGGACGCTCTTGTTGCCGCGCACCTGGAACTCGGCGCGTCGCCGGAACAGGCGGTGGAACTGGCCCTGCGCTCGTTCGGCAATCCCGGCCGGATCGGGCGGCGCTTGTTCTGGCAGTGGCGGCGGGGGCAGTGGCGCGGCGTCAGCCCGGAGATGAAGGCCGTACTGACAATGCTGGGTCTGTACGTCGCCTCCACAGCGGGGCTGCTGGCGGCGCTTGTGTGGAGCTACACGTTCCCGCCTTTGCGCGGGGCGATGCCGGAAGCGGCGCTCCGACTGACGCTGCTCGTGGGCGTTCCGTCCCTCGCGGGCCTCGTGCTGGGGAGGCTGCTCCCGAAGCAGGCTCTGGCCGGGGCGTTCTATGCGACCGTCGCGCTGACACTGATGCCGTTGTCTGTCGCGCTCGCTTGTGCGCCGTTCGGAGATGACGCCATCGGCGGCGTCGCGCTGTGGGCCGGGTGCTGGCTGCCGTGCGCCTGCGGCGCGGCCCATCTCGCCAGTCGTCGGCGCGGGCATACGGGGCGGCCCCGGCTGACCGACCTCAGACTGCGGCGGCAATAAGCGTCAGACGACCTGGTGCGGGGTGGCGGCTTGCAGGAGCGACTGGCGCTGGCGATGGTCGGGGTAAGAAGCCAGGCCGAGAGTCAGGGTGCAGGCGTGGGGCAGAGTCGTTTGCAGCTCGCCGAGGCGAGTCAACAGCCGTTCGCGGACGATCTCGCGGGTCTCGCCGGTGTGGGGGAGCAGGGCGGCGATCTCACGGGCGTCGGCGCGGGCCACGATGTCGTAGCGGCGCATACAGCCCTTGACCGTGTGGGCGACCTGGGCGAACAGGGCCGCTTCGGGCAGGTCTTCGCCGACCTGCAGGCGGATCACGGACAACTCCAAGTTGTGGCGCTTGGCGCGGGACAGTTCTTCGTCCAAGCGCTCATCGAAGTATTGGCGCGTGTACAGGCCCGTCACCTGGTCCACGATAGTCGGCGGGGTGTCGTCGGGTTCCTCGTAGCCCAGGCCGGCGGCTAAGCGGCGGCGGCGGCTCTCGTGCTGCAAGGCGGCCTCGCGGACGGCGTCCGAGCGGAACATCTGCTGGAGTTTGCGGGCGGAGTTTTTGAGGATATGTGAGATATAGTTGTTGGAAACGCCGAGCGCTTTGGCGATGTCGGTCTGCGAGTGGTCTTCGTAGTAGAACGAGTACAAAACTTTCTGCTCGATCTCTTTCAGCCGGGTGAGCGCGTGTTCCAGGACGACTTTATCTTCGATGGGCAGTTCGGCGGCGGCGGCCTCTAAATTGCTCTGGGCGACGTGGGCGCCTGCGCCCCCCGTTTCCTGGGCCTCGTCGAGACTGCTGACGGCGAACGTGGCGCGGGTGGCGCGGATGCGGGCGACTTCCGGCTCGCGCAGGCCGAGCGCGGCGGCCACTTCGGCGTCGGTCGGCTCGCGGCCCAATTCTTGAGTCAGGGTATCCGACTCGCGCCGCACTTTCTGGGCCATCTCCTGCAGCCATGCCGGTTCTTTGATGATCTGGACGCGGTCGCGCAGAAAGTGGCGCAGGTGGCCGTCTATGTGGTGGGTGGCGTAGGTGATGAGTTTGACGCCGCGCGCCATGTCGTACTGGTCAATCGCGTGCATCAGACCCAGGAAGCCTTCCTGCACCAAGTCTTCCAGGGGGACGCTGCCGCCGCTGAAGAACTGGCGGGCCTGCTTCTGCACTAGGGGCCGGAACTGGCTGACGAGGGACTCGCGGGCGGCGGCGGAGCCACTGCCGCCCGCGCGGTATTGGAGCAGCAGTCGGTGTGCGCGCGTCTCGTCGTCCAGGCGCCCCGTGCTGCGCCGCTCCCGCCCGTCCCAACCGATGGGCGCGTCTCTGCCGGCCGTGTCTGTCATGCTGTGATTGTACCCCGAAGACAGCCCTCACGTCCTCTGCCGGAGGGCCGTTCGGGTTAATGAATCGAGCTGACGAGTTTGAAGATTGGCGACATGACCGAGATGGCGATGAAGCCGACGAGTACGCCCATGCCGACGATCAGCAGCGGCTCGATCAGCGACGTCAGGCCTTTCACCATCGCGTCCACTTCGTCGTCATAGAAATCGGCCACTTTGGTCAGCATCTCTGACATCCGGCCCGTTTCCTCGCCGACGTCAATCATGTGCGTGACCATCGCCGGGAACAGGCCGCAGCTGGCGAGCGGCTGGCTGATCTTTGCGCCTTCCCGGATGGAAGTCCGGGCATTGCCGACGGCCTCGGCGAGTACGGAGTTGCCGGACGTCTCGCCGACGATCTCCAGGGACCGCATCATCGGGACGCCGCTGGCGATCAGCGTACCGAACGTCCGCGCGAAGCGCGCCACGCTCAGTTTCAGCGACAGGTCGCCGAAGATGGGCGCTTTGAGCAGCAGTTTGTCAATGTTGTACCGGCCCCTCGTGGTTTTGGCGTACTGCTTGTAGCCGACAAAACCGCCGATGCCGAGGATCAGCGCCAGCCACCAGTATTCGCGGGCGTAGTCGCTCATCGAGAACAGCGCCTTCGTCACCGGCGGCAGGTCCACGTCCATGGACGCGAAAATCTCTTTAAAGCGCGGCAGCACGAACAGGAACAACGCCACGACCATGAACCCGGCGAAGACCAGCACGATCATCGGGTACATCATGGCCGACTTGACCTTGCCGCGTATTTCCATTTCCTTTTCCAGGAATCCTGCCAGGCGGTCCAAAATCACGTCCAGAATACCGCCGATCTCGGCGGCCTTGATCATGTTGATGTAGAGCTTGGAAAAGACGTTGGGGTGCTTGGAGATGGCGTCGGTGAGCGACAGGCCGCCTTTGACGTCCTTGCGGGTCTGGTTGATGACGCTCTTCAGCACTTCGTCTTTGGTCTGGCTTTCCAGAATGTCCAGGCACTTGATGATGGCGATGCCGGCGTCAATCATCGTGGCGAACTGGCGGGAAAAGACGACCAGGGACTGGAGCTTGACCTTGCCTCTGGCGGCAGTCTGCATCTTGAAGCCGCTTTTGGCTTCGCCGAGCGAGACGATATGGAAGTGCTGCTCGTGCAGCTTGGCAAGCACGACTTGCTCGTTGTCGGCCTCGACTTTGCCCTTCACGGAACGCCCGGTCGGGTCAATCGCATCATAAACAAACGTCGCCACAGATTACCTCCTGAAGTATCACACAGGGAATGCGCCTGGAAGACGCGCCTTGCCTATTATCGGCGTCCGGGCCAGGAAAGTTCAGGGCAGTCGGCGAACGCTTCCTGGTAGGGGCATGACGTGTCATGCCCTCCTTCTCTGTTATGCCCTTTGTCTTTTATTCGGATAGGCTGTGTTGACCCAACGACCTGTTTTCGGGTATAGTGACACGGTGATTTTTTGCGTGTCGCACAGAGGGGACAGGGTTTGACGACCAAAGTGGGTCTGGTGCAGCTCGGTTGCGCCAAAAACCAGGTGGACGGGGAAGAAATGCTCGGCGCGCTCGCCGGGGAAGGCGACGTGCGCTTTGTCGCGGACAAGGGCGACGCCGACGTGCTGATCGTCAACACCTGCGGCTTTATTGACGCGGCCAAGGAAGAAAGCGTCAACGCCATCCTGGACGCCGTGCGCCGCAAGCAGCGCGGGCAGGTGTCTAAAGTCATCGTGACGGGCTGCCTCGCCCAGCGCTACGGTGCCGATCTCGCCCGCGAAATCCCCGAAGTAGACGCTTTTTTGGGCATTGAAAGCGCCCCCCAGGTGGGCAACGTCGTCTTCGGCGCGCGCCCGCCCCGCCCCAACCTCGTCTTAGACGCCTTTGACAAGTACCCGCTCGTGCCGCGCGTGCGCCTGCGGGCTTCCGGTTCGCCCTGGACGGCGTATCTGAAAGTCTCCGAAGGCTGCGACCACCCCTGCACGTTCTGCGCCATCCCCGGCATTCGCGGCAGGCATCGCTCCAAGCCGATTGAACGCCTGGTCGCCGAAGCGACCCAACTGGCCGAAGCGGGCGCGCTGGAACTCAATCTGGTCGCGCAGGACACGACGGCTTACGGCATGGACCTGTACGGGCGTCTCGCCCTGCCGGAACTGCTGACGGCGCTTTCGGCTGTCCCCGGCATTCAGTGGCTGCGGCTGCTCTACTGCTATCCCACGATGGTACGCCAGCCCTTGATCGACGCGATGAAGGCTCTGCCGAACGTCCTGCCCTACATTGATATGCCTCTGCAGCACGCCGACGACACGGTCCTCAAAGCCATGAAGCGCGGCGGCAGCCGGGAACAATACAAGCGGCTGTTCGGAAAACTGCGCGATGCTCTGCCCGATCTGGCGCTGCGCACGACGTTTTTGGTCGGCTTCCCCGGCGAAACGGACGCGCAGTTTGAGAACTTGCTGTCTTTTGTGGGAGAAATGCGCTTCGACCGTGTCGGCGTCTTCACCTATTCCGCCGAAGAAAACACGCCCGCTTACGATCTGCCCGATGCCGTCCCCGCCAAAGTCATGCGCGAGCGCAAAGACCGACTGATGGCCGCGCAACAGCCGATCAGCCTAGAAAATAATCAACAGTGGCTGGGCCGGGAACTCGACGTTCTTGTAGAAATTCGCCGAGGCGCGGACGCCGTGGGGCGCTCGTTCCGCGACGCGCCGGAGATTGACGGCGAAGTCGCTGTGGCGGCCTGCGACGCGCGCCCCGGCGCCCTTGTCCGCGCCCGCGTCACCGACGCGCAGCCGTATGATCTGACGGCTGTCCAACTCTGACCGCTCTGTTTACTATTCTCTGAGGAGACCTCATGCCGACACCCAAGACCGCAGATAAAAAATCTGCGCCCAAAAAAACGACCGCGACGAGTGCGGCGGCCAACCCCCTGGACGCGCTGGCCGACGAGATACTCGTCACTTTGATCCACCGCGTTCTGGTCCGGCTGGGCGAGCCGGCCCGTATCAGCGAGATCGCTCGCGAGATCGGCGACGAGAGCATCAGCGCCGGGCTGGTGCGGCAGGCGCTGGAAACGCACCCGCGCCGGTTCGTCGCTGTGGACCGACGCTGGGACATCGCCCAGCGGTATCTGGACAAGCAGCGCCCGGTCGAGCGGACACTGGAAGAGCTGGTCGCCATTTACGGCGCTCCGCTGCCTGCCGCCGAAGCGCCGGGCGAACTGGCCCAGATCTACGGGCGCGTGCGTGAGTATTTCGCCGAGGTCGCACCACGCCTGCTGCGCGGCCCGCGTTTCTTCGCCACCCAGAACGGCCTGGCTTACGGCCTGCGGTCGTGGCTGCTCAACACGGATGCCGCCAATGATTCCGACCTGCTGTTCTACAACTACCTGAGCGCCGAGGCACTGGAGCCGTTTCGGGCTGCCGCGCAGGGAGCCGAATGGGACGACGACCCGGTGGCCGCCGCCCGCGCGATCATCGCCGCCGGCGACGGCCTGCCCGTGGACAGTCGAATCGTCCAGTATTTTGCGTATCAAGAGCAGGGCGAAGAGTTCGACGCGGCGGCCCTGTACGTCGCGCTCGCGGCCAGTGACTCGCTGCTGGCCCTGCCCGACCACCGCTGGCTGACGACCGAGGCGCTGGAACCCCTGCGCGCGCTCTGGCGGACGCTGGGCGCGCAGGCGGCGCAGCAGGCGCCCGATGAGACTGTCGCCGAGGCCGCCGTCGAGACGCCCGCCCAGCCGCTGGAAATCACCGAGGACGACCTGGCGGAACTGCGCCGTCACTTCGACAACCGCGACGACATCGTCACGGCGACCGAACTTCTGACCGATGTGCTGGAAGTCCGCCCCGCCAGCCGCACGTTCGCCGAGGACAAGGCGACGCTGATGGCCTTTCTGCGGGCGCACGGCGATGACTTTTTGTGGGTCGGCACGGAGCGGTTCCGCGCCCCCGACACCCTGCCGCCGTACATCGGCCAGCTGCCGGAGTCGCTGACCTTTCCCGTCCTGCCGCGCTTCGAGACCGCCGACGGCGAAATCCTCGACCAGATGCTGGCCGATGAGGCGTTTGAGGACAGTCTCGCCGAGGAGATATTCGACGCTGCCGCGCAGGACGTCAACGACCAGGAGCCGAACGACCTGACGCGCTGGCCGGAGGGCGTTTCCGCCGAGTCGCCGTCGCTGCGCCTCGTCCTGAAGGCCCATCATAAGGAGATCGGCACGTTCCCGCTGTCCCAGATTCCGTTCGGGTTTTTCCCGACGGAGCCGAACATCGTGGAACTGACCCTGCGCGACGCGCAGGGCAACGGCTACCCGATCTACGTAGACTATGACGTGCAGCTTGTCTACGGCCTGTTCGACGTGTACGCCGACATCGCCGCCGACTCCGGGGCCGTCTTCACGCTGGAAAAGACGGACAAGCCCGACGAGTACCGGTTCGTCTACGCCAACGAGACCGACCCCGGCGTTTTCGTCAGCCCGAACCGCCTGGAAGAGCTGTTGGACTATCGTAATGAAGTGGAAGGCGGCTCGCCCGTGTCCACTTACGACGTCATCCGCACGATCTTGGACCACTACCGCAAAGGCACAAGTTTCCTGACGCTGCTGACGGAAGTGAACCTGGTGCGCCGGACGCCCCGGCGTTTGATCGCCAGCATCCTGAGCGGCTACACGGCCTTCCACCCCCGCGCGAACCGCTGGACGTTTGACGCCAAGAAAGAACCCGAAGGCTTTGACAAGCGCAAGACTGGGCTTATTCTCAAGCGGTAAAGTCTGCGAGTTGTGGATTTGGAGGGGCATGGCATTCCATGCCCCTTTTTGCTGCCATGAACTTTCTCGCGCATTATCTTCTGGCGACGGAATATCTCACACCGGCGCTGCCGTTGCCCGCCTACGCGGTCGGAACGGCGCTCCCGGATCTGCTGCCTCTGACGGCGTCCCGCGCCCGCCTGCGCGCCCACAGGCTTGCCGACGCCCCCGCTGAGACGGCGCTTGACCAAGCCCTTCTCACAGGTGTCGCCGCGCATCTGGCGACGGACGGCGCGTTTCATAAGACGTCTGCATTTGCCGAAGCGCAGGGCGAAGTCTGGATGTTGATTACCCAGACTGGGTCTGACGGGATGCGCGTCCGCAGGCCGTTCCTGGCGCACGTTCTGGTGGAGATGGCGCTGGACGCGGCGCTGCTGCGGGCGGACCGGAGCCTTGCCGACAGGTTTTATGCGGCGTTCGCGGGCGCAAGTTTCGAGGCGGTGACGTCGTGGACGGAGCGGACACTAGCAGCGGCGCTGCCGGCGCTGCCGGGGGTGTTGAGTCGTTTCGGGACGCACCGGTATCTTTACCACTACGCGACGGATGCGGGCGTGGCCGAGGGCGTCAACCGGCTGTGCGCGCGGGCGCGTCAGGACACGTTTGGCGGGCCGAACGAGGGGCGATTGCTGGAATTGGTGTCGGCGGCAGTGCGGGCGGTGACGGCGCGTGCCGACGCTTTGGTGTCGGAGACGGCGAACGCCTTGAACGCACGGCAATAAAGTTTTCGGGGTTTCGGCAGGAATTCCATCTGGCCCTGTGGAAAGCGGCAGGACCATGCAGCAAAAACGTCAAGTGCAAGTGCACTATCCCCTGGAACGACTGACCGAGCCGATTGTGACACGTCTAGTGACGGAGTATGATCTGTCGCCGAATCTTCTGCGGGCCGATGTGGACGCCCACAAAGGCGGCTGGCTTGTCGTGGAACTGGAAGGGGACGAGGAGCGGATGACGGCGGCGCTGGACTGGCTGCGCGCGCAGGGCCTGGTTGTCACCGAGGCCGAGTAGCCATGTTCGTCCGTCTTGTGCGCGCTCGGCTTCGGATGGCCCGCAATACGGCGCGGTCCGCTCCCCGCTGGCAGCAGGGCGTTCTGCTCGGTCTCGGCGTTTTTGGCGTGGCCCTGTTCGGGGCGATTGCCCTGGCCTGCGGCGCGCTGGCCCTGCTGGCGCAGAACGGGACGCCCGCACGGGACGGATTGACGCCCGCGACGGTGGCGCTGCTGGGCCGCGTGTACGAGTATCTGTTCTTTTTTCTCCTCGCCGGCTCCATTCCCTTCGTGGCGGCCACGCTGTTCCAGGCGGATGACTTGGTTCTCCTGCTGTCTACGCCCCTGTCGCCGCGCGCCATTGTGGCGGCGAAACTGCTGGACGCGGCGGCGGTGAATGCGGCGCAGTTTGTCTTTCTCGGCGTTCCCGTTGTTGTGGGACTGGGCTGGGCGACGGGGCAGGGCTTGGGCGGCTGGCTGTGGCTCCTGGTGACGACCCTGCTGCTGCTGGCGCTGCCCCCGGCGGCGACGGCCTTGCTGCTGCTGACGGCGGCGCGGCTGCTGGGACTGCGGCGGGTGCGAGCGGTGGTGATGATTGTCAGTGTGGCGCTGGGACTGGGTGTGACGATGCTCGCGGTGCTGGGGACGAGCCAGGCGGTGCGCAGCGGGTCGCTGGACTTGAGCCGGGTGCAGGCGGCGCTGCACGGGCAGGCGACGCAGTCGTTCCCGCAGATGACGGCGGACACGTCGCCCCGGTGGCTGCCGTCGGCGTGGGCGGCGAGGGTGTTGGAACAGACGGCCGGAAGTCATGCACTGGGGGCGCGCGGGGCGGCGGCGCTGGCGAAACTGGCGGGGGTGACGGCGCTGCTGGTCGCGTT
>CAZZVX010000026.1:13557-21923 GCA_964657535.1 Armatimonadota bacterium
GTCAGTGCTGGAACAGGGGGCAGTCGTGGCGCGGCGGCGCGGCGGCGTGTCGCACCGGTGGGTGGGTCTGTCGGCGGCGGTTTCGGGAATGCTGGCGAAGGACGGCAAGTATCTGGCGCGGGACTTGATCCTGCTGGGGCAGATCGGAACGGCATTGATCTTGTTCCTGGTGCCGTTTCTTTTGCGGGCGGCGCAGGGAATTGGCGGGGGCATGGACAATGACCTGTACGGCGATCTGGCGCTGGGCATGGTGGGGCTGGTGGTCTACATGGTCACGAGCATTGTCGGCTTGTCGTCGGTGGGGCTGGAAGGGCGGGGGTTCTGGCTGATATTGGCGTCCCCCGTGTCGCGGGCGCGGTTTCTGCAGGCGAAGTGGCTGGGGTCGTTCGGGCTGTCGTCGGCGATTGTGGTCGTGCTGACGCTGATGGCGTGGCGGGCGTTCGCGCTGAACGGGACGGTGACGGCGGGGGCGATTGTTGTGTTTGTGCTGGCGTGTCTGGCCCTGTCCGGTCTGGGCGTGGGGCTGGCGGGCATCTTCCCGCGTTTTGTCTATGAGAATCCGGCGCACCGGGCGAGCGTCTGGGCGCTGGTACTGGGGTTCGTGCTGGCGACTGGGTATCTGCTGCTCTGCGCGGTGATCGTGGGCGCGGCGTATCTGGCTGTGACGCAGACCGGGCTGAAGTTGGAGCCGGTTTTCATCGCGGCGGGAATGAGTTTCGTGCTGGTGTCTGTCTTGACGGGGCTGATCCCCGTTCAGATGGCGCAGCAGCGACTGCTGCATTACGAGTGGGAGAATTGAGGCCCCGGAATGAGTCGTGCCGAGGCGAACAAGCCCCGTGAGGCAGGCGTGATGGCGGCGACACCGTTCATAGAGGGCGTCGTGTTCCGGGTGAACAGCGGCAATTATTCCGTTCAGACGGAGGGCGCCGGCGTGGTCGTCTGCAAACTGCGCGGCAACCTCAAAAAAGAACTCGTCTACTCGACCTCCGGCAGCCGCCCGCGCCGCGTGGAGTCCACCAACAAGCGCCGCAGCACCGACCCGCTGGCCGTCGGCGACCGGGTGCGCCTCGACCCGGCGCTGGACATGATCGAAGAGACTTTGCCGCGCCACTCGGAACTGTCCCGTCATGCGTCGGGCGCGCGTGGGCAGCACGTCCTGGTCGCCAATCTGGATGTGCTGTTCGTCATCGTCGCCGCCCGCGACCCGCAGCCGGACCTGTGGCTCTTAGACCGCTTTCTTGTCTTGGCCGAAGCCGCCGAACTCGGAGCCAGCGTCGTCGTCAACAAGATGGACAAACTCGGCGGCGACGAAGCCCACGTCCGTTCCCTGATGGCGGCCTACGAAAAGATCGGCTACCCCGTCTTTTACGCCAGCGCCAAGCAGAACAGGGGCCTGGACGACCTGCGCGCGGCGCTCCAAGACAGAATATCGGCCTTCGCCGGGGCATCGGGCGTCGGCAAAAGCAGCCTGCTGAACGCCATTCAGCCCGGCCTGCGCCTCAAAGAAGGCATTACGGGCGAGCTCACGCACAAGGGCCGTCACACGACGACTTCGGCGGAACTGATCCCCGTCACCGACTGCCCCGGCGCCTGGGTCGCGGACACGCCCGGTCTGCGCCAGGTGGACTACTGGCAGGTGAATAAAGATGACATCCAGTTCTGCTTCCCGGAATTCGCCCCCTATCTCGGCAGATGCAAATTCCCGAACTGTCGTCATCACGGCGAACTCGGCTGTGCGATTGGGGCCGCTGCCGACGCGGGCGAGATTGACGCCCGCCGCCTCCAAAGTTACGTCCAGATGACCAGCGATTAACATGGAAATCCGCGCCCTCACCCCTGAAGACCGACCGGCGCAGCGGCGCTTGATGGCCGAAGCCTTTGACGGCGGACGCCGACCCGCCGCCGACCCGCCGACGCCGGAAGATTTAGTCCGCTTTGGACAAAGCCTTCGTTTAGGCGCATTTGACGGGCCGCGACTTGTCGCCGTCGCGACGGTCCACTGGCTTCCCGTGACCTGGGGCCAAAGTGTTGCAGTCATGGGCGGGGTGGCGGGCGTGGCCTGC
Organism: Armatimonadota bacterium; assembly: GCA_964657535.1. GTDB lineage: Bacteria > Armatimonadota > Armatimonadia > Armatimonadales > Capsulimonadaceae > CAZZVX01. Next base: position 15,621 of record CAZZVX010000026.1, read on the forward strand.
GCCGCCGATCAGCGCGGGCAGGGCCGTGTCGCGCGCCTGCTGGCGGAATCGCTGCGCCAAATGCGCGACGAAGGGGTGTTCCTGAGCGGCTTGTACCCGTTCGCCTATGCGTTCTACCGGCGGCACGGCTGGGAGTGGGTGGGGGAGCGGCAGCACTTCACCGTGCCGACCCGCGAGATTCCTGCTTATCCCGATGTGCGCCAGGTGACGATGCATGACGGAACCGAAGCGCGCGAGCTGGTCAGACCCGTTTACGCCGCCTGTGCGCGGCGCTATCAGGGCATGACCACGCGCGAGAACGCCGTCCCGGATTTTTGGAAGACGCTGGACGACAGCGAGGGGCGTATCACCTACGTCCACGTTCACCGGGACGCCGACACGGGGACACCGGACGGGTATTTGACGTTTCGCTTCCACGCCGAGGACGCGCCCGCCGAAGTCTTCGATTTCTTTGCCGAAACGCCGGCGGCCTATCGCGGCTTGCTGTCCGTGCTGCACTACTACGGAACGCAGACCGAAAAAGTCCTGGTTCGCGGCCCCGCCGGCGACCCGCTGCCGTTCCACGTCATGCACTGGGATTTGGAAACCAAGACCATGCCGCTGTTCATGGGGCGCGTCGTGGACGTTTCTGCCGCCTTCGCACACCTCCAATCACCGAAAGCCGAAGGCCGTGTCGTGCTGCGCCTGTCCGACCCCCAGTGCGATTGGAACGACGGCATATGGGCTGTGGAGGCCGACGGCGGCCATGTGATCTCCCGCCGAACGGAAGAGATGCCGGGCGTGGAGTGCGATATTCAGGCGCTTTCGCAGGCATTCTGGGGCCAGCCGTCGCTGTCCCTGCTGCGTTCTGCCGGACGCCTCGCCGTCACGGACGAACGCCAATTCCAGACGCTGTCCGCGCTGCTGCCCCCGGAAATCTGTTACCTGCCGGACGGTTTTTAAGAACAGAATAAGGGCCGGGGAGAAATCTCCCCGGCCCGTTTCGCTAATCCAGCGGTTCCTTTTCTTGGTGCGCGTGTTCAGCGTCCGTCGGGTCGGGGGGCAGGACGCCCTGACCGCTTGGACGCTTGCCGCCGACCGTGCCGCCCGGTTCGCGCCCATTGCCGTCCGATCCGGGCATTTTGTCGGTGCCGCTGTACGCGAGCGCCTCGGCGGGAATCTCATGGTGCAGCACGCGCCGCCCCAGCCAGTTGTTGAAGTTGTCGTACAGCAAATAGGCGCACGGGACGATGATCAACGTCAGCAAGAGCGACAGCGAAATGCCGCCGATTGTCACCACGCCGAGCGACTGCCGGAAGCCCGCGCCGCGTCCCAGCGCCATCGCCGTCGGCAGCGACGACACGATAATCGTAAACGTCGTCATCATAATCGGGCGCAGACGGACGGGGCCGGCTTCCAGCAGGGCGTCAATGCGCTTGTAGCCGCGCGCCCGCAATGTGTTCGTGTAGTCCACGAGCAGGATCGCGTTCTTGTTGACGATGGCGTTCAGCAGGACGAAGCCGATCATGGCGATCAAACTCAGCGGCTCTTTGGCGATGGTCAGCGCGATGATCGCCCCCGCCCAGGCCTGCGGCAGCGACAGCATGATGCTGAGCGGATACAGCATATTGTTGAACAGCGACGCCATCAGCAGATACGACAGCGCGATGCCGAGCAGGACCGCCGTGAGCAGGTAGCCGCTTTCCCGCGCGATGCTCTGCGACTCGCCGCCCAGCGTGTAGGTCACTTGGCCCAGGTTGATCTTGCTCAACTGCTTGGACAGAGACGCGCCCGCATTGCCCGGCTGGAACCCTGGCCGCAAGTAGGCAGAGACGCTGATCTCGCGCTGGCGGTCCAGGCGGTTGATTGTGACCGGACCGGCGCCGACCGTGACGTTTGCCACGTCGCCCAGATGGATCGGAACGCCGTTCTGGTAGCCGACGATCACATTGGAAATGACCTGCGGGTTGTTGCGGTCCGCGTCGTTGAGCTGAACGCGGATGTCGTACTGCTGGCCGTCTACGGGATCGCGGTACTTGGACGTGATGTTGCCTGCGACGGAGTCTGAAAGCGCATCGGCAACGGATTGAAGGCTGAGTCCGTATTCGGGCGCTTTCACCCGGTCAAGCCGCACCTGCACTTCGGGCTGAGCGTTCTTGTAGGAAACGTCCACATTGTACGCGCCGGGCGTCTGCGCGACGAGGTTCCTGACGGTCTGGGTCGCCGCCTGAAGCTGGTTGAAGTCCGGCCCAGTGAGGTTGACCTGCAGCGGCGGCGAGCCGCCGCCGAAGCCGCTGACATTGGCGGGCAGGATTTTCGCACCGGGGATGTTCTGGGTCAGTTTCTTGACTTCCGCCGCCACGTCCACGTCCGAGCGGCTGCGCAGGTGTTCATGCTTCCAAAACAAGACGGAGTCAAGCACGCTTTTATGGTCGTATAAGGTCAGGTCGACGTGGGCGTATTGGGTGCCGGAGGCGTGCTGGCCGGGGCCGGCGTCACCAACCGTCGTGGAGATGAACTTGGTGTCGGCGCTCAAATCCGGCGTCTGCCGAATGATTCGCTCAATCTGATGAGTGATCACTTCCGTATATGCCAGCGAGGATCCGGGAGGCCCCTGGACCTGGATGGAGACTTGACCCTGGTCCTGGTCCGGCGCGAACCGGAAACCGAGCTGGCTGCCCAGCGTCATAAAGATCACGACCAAGAACAAGTTGCCCGCAATCAGCACGATCCAGGGATGGCGCAGGGCGGCGCGCAGCATCCGCTGGTACCAACCTTCCACGCGCGCAAATCCCCGGTCAAAGGCTCCGGCGAAGCCACGGTCGAACTCCATCTGCTCGCCCTTGCGGTACCAGCGCGCGGCCAGCATCGGCGTCAGCGTGAATGACACGAACAGCGAAAACAGCGTCGCAACGGCCACCGTGATGCCGAAGGACTTGAAGAACTCGCCGATCACGCCGCCCATAAAACCGATAGGCAGGAAGACAACCAGGTCCACGGCGGTCAGCGTGAAGGCGGCATAGCCGATCTCGGAGCGCCCGTTGATGGCGGCCACCTGCGGCTCTTCGCCCATCGCCAGGTGACGGTTGATGTTCTCCAGGACGACGATGGAGTCGTCCACCAGAATGCCGACCGCCAGCGACAGGCCCATCAGCGTCAGCGTGTTCAGCGTGAAGCCGAAGATATACAGCGGCCCAAACGTCGCAATCATGGAAGTCGGAATGGCGATGGCGACGATGATCGTGCCGCGAATGTTGTGCAGAAAGACAAACACGACCAGCACGGCCAGGATCGCGCCGATGAAAAGCGACGCGACAACATCGTTGAGGTTGTTGTGAACATCGTTGGACGTGTCGGTGGAAATCAAAAACTCCACGTCCGGCGGCAGGATACGCCGCAGGTCTTTGAGCTGCTTCTTGACGCTGTCCACGGCGGCGAGCGTGTTGCCGTCCGTCGTTTTCAGGATGTCAATGCCGATGGCAGGCTGGCCGTTCAGGAAGGCGTCGTTCGTCTTCTCCGAGCCGGTATCGGAAACCGTCGCAATGTCGCCCAGCGCGATGGTCTGCCCCGTCGTGCTGGCATTGGCGCTGGTGACATTGGTGCCGTTGGTCGTCGTGGAAGCGTTGACTGTCCCCGACCCGGTCCCATTAAACGTCAGGCGCAGGTTCTTGATCTCGTCCACGCTGGCGAACTCGCCTACCAGGCGGACGTTGTAGTACTGATTGCCGCTCTGAATAAAACCGGTGGCGCTGTTGACGTTGGCGTTCTGGATCGCCTGCGCGAGCTGCGAGATGGTGATGCCGTAGGCGGCGAGCCGGTCGGCGGGAACGGAAACGCGGATTTCTCGGATGGACGCCTGCGCGACATTGACCGAGCCGACATCGGTGGCCTGCTCCAGCGCCGGCTGGACAATATTCGTGGCAAGGGATTGCAGGTCGCGCTGGGAACGCCGATTGCTTTCCATCGCAATGTGCATGATCGGCTGGCCGCTGGTATCGGCTTTGATGACGGCGGGCGCGTCGGCATCCACAGGAAGCACCTTGCGGATGGCGTCCACTTTCTGGATCACGTCCGACGAGGCCGAGTCCAAATTCGTGCCGAAGTAAAACTGGATGGAGACATTAGAACTGCCCTGTTGCGAATAGGAATCGATCTCCTGAATGCCGCTGACGCCCGAAATGGCGTCTTCAATCGGCTTCGTGATCAGCGTCTCCATCTCCTGCGGGTTGGTCCCGGCATAGGTCGTGTTGATCGTGATGCGCGGGAAGTCCACCTTCGGGTTGAGTTCCGCCGGCAGCCGGGAGTAGCCGATCATTCCCAGCACCAGGAACGCCGCCACCAGCATAATAATAACGACGGGCCTTGCAATCGCCAGGCGTGTCAGTCCCATAACAACCTCACTCTACTTTCTTCGCTCGCCACGTCGTCTCAAGGCGCGGCGCTGGCTTGCGCCATGTTGTGATGCCCGCCGCCATTTTCCACGATGATCGAGTCGCCGGGCTGGACCAAATTTTGGCCGGTGGTGATCAGCGGATCACCCGGCTGGAGGCCGCTCGTGATCTCGGCCTGGGCCGGCGTAATCACGCCGACCTGGACAGGCCGGGCGACGGCCTTGTTGTTTTTGCCGGCCAGAAAGACCTGCTGCGGCGGCAGCGTCGTTCCGCCGGTCGCAACGCCGCTGCTGCTGGTGTTGGCCTCGAAGCCGCCGTTGTTCTGCCGCGGAACCAGGGCCGTCACCGGCACGACCACCACGTTCCGGCGCACCAGCGTCACCACGCTGCCGCGCGCAAACATTCCGGGACGCAGTTCGTACCGGGGATCGTCAATGGCGACGCGCAAGGAGAAGACGCGGGTGCTGGTGCTGGCGGCGGGATACACGGCGACGACTTTGCCGGTGTATGCCTTGCCGGGGACGGCATCCACCTGCACCTGTACCGGGTTGCCGATGGAGGTCTGGGCGAAGTCGCTTTCGGAGATCGTCGGCTCGTAATACATGGAGCGGACGTTGACGATCCGCATGATCGTGGACGTGGACGAGGCGATCTGTCCCGGCTCCGTCGAGCGGGCCGCCACAATCCCGTCAATCGGGGAGCGGACGGTCGCGTAAGACACTTGCTGCTGGTCGTAGGCGATGGTGGCTTTGGCCTGTGCGACGGCGGCCTGGGCCGCCTGAATCTGCTGCTTGCGCACCGTGATTGTCTGCAGACTGGCGATGTCGTTCTGCAGGGTCGCCTGGGCCTCTTTGACCTGCTCCAATGCGTAAGAGATGTCCTGCGGATAGTTGCCCGCCTTGGTCAGCGACAGCGCCGCCTGCGCGTTGTTGTACGTCTGTGAATCCACGTTGTAGGTCGTCTGCGCCGTGTCCAGGTCGGCGCGGGCGATAGCCCCCTGCTGGAACAGCGCCTGGTTGCGCCTGAGCGTAATCGCGGCATTGTCTAAGTTGGCTTTCGCCTGCTCGACGCTTGCCTGCGACTCCAAAACTTGCTGCGGGCGGCTGCCCTGTTTGGCTTTGGAGTAGTTGTACTGCGCCGCCGCCACCGCCGCCCGCGCGTTCAGGACGGTCTGCTTGGACTGCGCGACCTGGATCTGATAGTTGGTCTGCGCCTGCGCGAGCTGCGCCACCTGGTTCTGCAAGGCGGCCTGGGCCTGGTTGACCGTCTGCTGCAAGTCCGTCGTGTCCTGCTGGACGAGGACTTGGCCGGCGCGCACATGGTCGCCTTCACGGACGGTCACGGCGGTCACGCGGGCGGTCACGCGCGGGGCGAGCGAGACATCCTGCAGGGCCTGCAAGTTGCCGGTCACGGGAACCGTCCGCGAGATCGTCCCGACCTGCACGTCTGCCACCGTGACGGGCGTCGCCGTCGGCCCGGCGTTTTTGTGTTTGCCGCCGCCGCCGCCGCCCCCCGCGCCGCCGTCGGCGGACTTTTTGCCGCAGCCTGCCAGCGTCAACGCGCCCGGCAGAAGCAATAGCGCCGCCGCTGCCAGCGCCGTCGCTTTATTCCATTGCAATTTTCGCATTGTTACTTGTTTCATTTATCGCCCGCCTTCCGCGCGGGTCAGCTGCGCGAGCGACGTTTGGTAGTTGTACTGCGCCGTGGCGAGGTTGTTGCGCGCCGTCGCCAGCTCCGCCTGCGCATTGATGACATCCAGAAACGTCCCCAACCCGTTCTGGTAGCGCACCTGGGCCAGACGGACGGCCTCCTCGGCTTGGGTGACGCCCACGCCCGCCGTCGCCGCCTGCGTCTGGGCGTTGCTGACGTTGAGCGTCGCCTGCCGCACTTCCAGCGTCACGTTCTGGCGCAACTGGTCGCGGGTCGTGAGCTG
>CAZZVX010000027.1:0-21797 GCA_964657535.1 Armatimonadota bacterium
TGAGAGGACTGCCCGCCTTCGCGGGCGCGGAGGGGAACGGAGACGGGCGCGGGAGGCATTTCCCTTCTTCGCCCTTACCCGCGGGCAGTCTGCCCCGCGTCAGCCCAGGATTTCAGCCCTGGCAACATTCGGCGAAGAAGAGTGGTCACAGCGCCCTGCGGACGATCTCGCGGCAGACGGGGGCGGCGGCGGCGCGGCCGTAGCCGCCGTTCTCGACGATGCAGGCGAACGCGAGCGTCGGGTTCTGGGCGGGGGCGAAGCCGACGAACCAGGAGTGAGTCTGGCCGTCGCCGTGGGCGTTCTGCGCACTCCCCGTCTTGCCGGCGACGCCGACGCCCAGGGAATCGAACACCCCCTGCGCGGTGCCGCCGGGCCGCGTGACCGCGAGCAGCATGGTCTGGAGCGCGGACGCCTGCGCGGGAGTCATGGCCTGCGTCGGGGCGGGGGCCGCGTGCGCGCCGGGTTTGATGAACGTCACCGGGAGCATCTGGCCGTTGTCGGCCACGGCCTGCGCCACCCTCGCCATCTCGACGGGCGAGACCAGCACCTCCCCCTGCCCGTAGGCGCTGTCGGGCAGGTCGCGTCCGAGCAGGGCGAGGGGGGGCATGTGGGCCAGCCCGAAGTCGGTGCGGGCGGTTTCGTTCAAGGCCCTCGCGCCCAGGTCAATGCCGAGATGGGCGAAATAGACGTTGCAGGAGACGCGCAGCGCCTTCGCCATGTCCGTGGGGCCGTGCGGGACGAACCCCTCCTCGTCGGTGATGCGTCGCCGGGCATACGTTTTGCCGTCCACGTCCGAGCGCCAGACGACGTTCGTGTCGGTGTGATGGCAGGTCACGACCGTGCCGGCCAATCCGTGCTGGAGTCCCGCCGTCGCCGTGACGATCTTGAAAGCCGAACCCGGCGGGTACAGGCCCGAAACGGCACGGTCGAGCAGCGTGTTCTGGGCGTCCGCGCCGGACTTCAGCCGTGTCCACTCGTCGGCGGAAAGCGTGCCGGGATTGAACGTCGGCAGGGAGACGGCGGCGAGGGCCTCGCCCGTCGCCGCGTTGAGCAGCACGGCGGCCCCTTTGTTCTTGGGCCTGCCCGTGCGGCGGTCCCGGATCGCGCCCGCGTAATGGCGCAGGGCGTCCGACGCCGCCTGCTGGAGATTGACGTCAATCGTCAGCGTGATGTCCGCGCCGCGCGGGTGGGGGGCGAAGGGGCCGCAGCGCCTGCGGTAATCGGGCAGCAAGTCCGCGAAGGTCGAGAAGCCGCGCAGGTCCCCGTTGCGGCCCAACTCGTCCGTGCCGGAGGGCGGAGACTCGACGGCGTACACGAGATGGGCGCACGACGGGCCGCCGGGGTAGACGCGCAGGCGGCCGTCGGGCGTCAGGAGCGACGTCGCGCCGACGCTGCCGGGGGCCGCGTCTTCGGCGAGCACGACGCCGTTACGGTCCAGAATACGCCCGCGCGGGATGGCCTGGGCATACGCCTGTAGACGCGGGTTGACGTGGGGCCGCAGCGCCTGGCCGGGCAGGAGTCTGCCGTGGGAAACCTGGTCGGCGTCCGGCGTGCGCAGGGGCCGCGTCGCCATGAACGTGTCGCGGACGCCCTGCACGTCCATAAGCCTAAAGACGCCGATGCCCAGAAGTAAATAAGCCCCGCAGCCGAGGGCGACCCGCCGCGCCGCCCGCGACCAGCCGGGCGAAGGCCGGTCCGCCATGCCGTCGGGGACGGTCTTGGCCGACAGGTGCAGCAGCACGCCGACGGCGAAGAAATCGGCCACCAGCGACGACGCCCCGAACGAGACGAACGGCAGCGTGATCCCCGTCAAAGGGACAAGCCCGGTCACGCCGCCGGTGATAATCATGGTCTGCAAGGCCAAGAGTGTCGTGAGTCCGGCGGCCAGCAAACGATCAAACTCCGTGACCGCACGGAGGGCAATGCGGAAGCCCCGCGCCACGAGAGCGGCGTACACGATCAGCACGCACAGCGCCCCGACCAACCCGGTCTCCTCCCCGATGCTCGCGAAAATCAGGTCCGAGCCGGCGCGCGGCATCGCGCCGGGGTCGCCCAGCCCCAGGCCGCTCCCGGCGACGCCGCCGGTCGCCATGCCCCACAGCCCGTCGGCGAGCTGCGCCCCGTTCGGGTCGGGGTTGTCCCAGGGGTTCAGCCACATCGTCACGCGCGTCGCGAAAAAGCCGAAGTGCAGATGGTAGCCGATCACGGCGGCGACGACCAACAACAACGCCCCGACGACGGGGTACGCGGCCTTCTGCGTCGCGAGATACAGCAGAATGACGAACGCGCCGAACAGCAGCACCGCCGGGCCTAAATCCCGCACGATCACGAACAGCAGCAGCGCGAAGGCATAGATCATGGCTAATGGCGCGAAGTCCCGCAGCCGGGGCAGCCGCGAGGTCGCGTCGCCGAGCGCCCCGCGCCGCTCCGAGAGATAAGAAACGACGAAAAACACCAGCAAAATCTTGATGATCTCGACGGGCTCGAATCCCAAGACCCTGATGTGGATGCCGCCCGGCCCGTGTCCCGCCCCGATCAAAAGCAGCATCAACAGCACCGACGACACGGCGTAGGCGTACTGATACCGCCGCAGCGTCAAGCGCCCGAACGGGCGACTGAGCGGGACGGCCAGCGCGAGCAGGCCCCACAAGGCCACGCCCCACACCTGCCCGGTGAAGACGAACGTGTCCCGGAACGGGTCCTTGACGGTGTACACCATCATCAGGCCGACGCCGGAAAGCAGCGCCGTCAGCGGCAGCAGGATGGGGTCGGCTCCGGGCGCGGCCCGGCGCAGGAGGACGTGGGCGAGAATAAACGCCAGCGCGAACAGCAAGACGCCGCCCCAGAACCCCCGCGCCACCGTGCCGGGATCGCGGGCCGTGAAGCGCGCGTCAATCGGGCCGGCGACGATCCCCTGCTTCCCCAGCCAGTGGCGCAGGTCGTACACCGACGGGAACCGGCCGCCGCGCAGGCCGGCCCGCTGCGCGACAATCCGCGCCCCGTCGCTTGGAGAGACCGACAGCGCCTGCGCAAAGTCCTGCGCCGAAGCCGCGTTGATGTTGACCGCCTGCGCGGGCAGGGGCGTCGTCGCCTGCTTGCCGAAATAGGTCAGCGCCAGCCCGCACAGCGCGACCGCGAGGACGGCGACCAGCAGCATCAGTTCGGCGCGGCGCCTGTTGTGCGGGAGTGTCATTGCCCCCCATTATACCTAAAGAAAACCGGACGCATCGCCATAATTGTCCTGTACCTTTACCGGGAACGGAAGCGTGTGTTCGGCGAAAGTCCACCATGACAAATCCACTGCGCGAAACCGTGCGCGAAGCGCGGGCCAGACTGCTCCAAATGCACTCCGAGAGCGGCGTCGGACACCTCGGCGGCAACCTCTCGTGCCTGGACGCGCTTATGACCCTGCACCATCAGATTCTGCGCCCCGAAGACACGTTCGTGCTGTCAAAGGGCCACGCCGCCGGCGCGCTGTACGTCACGCTCTGGTCCCTGGGCAAAATCAGCGACGAAGAGCTGCGTCAATTCCACAAAGACGGCACGCGCCTGAGCGGACACCCGGCTCCCGGCAAGTTTCCCGAAATCCCGTTCGCCACAGGCAGCCTGGGACACGGGCTGTCGCTGGCGTCCGGCCTGGCGCTGGGGAAAGCGCTGCAAAATCAGCGAGGGCGCGTGTACTGCCTGCTCTCCGACGGCGAGTGGCAGGAAGGCTCCTGCTGGGAGGCGCTCATCTTCCTGCAGAAACAGAACCTGCCCGTGACTCTCATCGTGGACGCCAACGGCCTGCAGGGCTTTGGCCGCACCTCCGAGATGGTGGGCGGCGAAGACCTGGCCGTGAAGTTCCGAGCGTTCGGCGTCCCCGTCCGCGACATAGACGGGCATGATCTCGACGCTCTGCACGGTGCGCTTTCGGAGTCCCCCCACGGCCCGCAGGCCGTGATCGCGCGGACGCGCAAGGGCTGCGGCGTGTCCTTCATGGAGAATCAACTGGAGTGGCACTACCTGCCCCTCACCCCGGCCCAGTACGCGCAGGCCCGCGCGGAAGTCTTCGCCCAATGAGAAACGCACTCAGCGAAGCGCTGATGGCGCAGGCCGCCGACCCCGCCTTCGTCTTTCTCACGGGCGATTTAGGGTACGGCGCACTGGAGCCGCTGCAGCAAGTCCTAGGCGGCCGCTTTATCAACGCAGGCATCGCCGAGCAGAACATGGTCTCCGTGGCGGCAGGGCTGGCGCATTCCGGCCTCAAGCCTTGGGTGTACAGCATCGCCCCCTTCGTGTATGCCCGTCCGTATGAACAGATCCGCAACGACATCTGCCTGCACCGCCTGCCGGTGCGCCTCATCGGCAACGGCGGCGGCTACGCTTACGGCGTCATGGGCAGCACGCATCATGCGTTGGAAGACTACGGGACGCTGCTGGGCCTGCCGGGGATGCGCATTTATGTTCCCGCGTTCCGCGCCGACGTGGGCGCCGTGATCGCTCAGTTGGCGGACGACGCCCGGCCCGCGTATCTTCGCCTGGGACGCTGCGAGTTGCCCGCCGGGTTCCCGCTGCCCGCCTATGCGCCCTGGCGTCGTCTCCTAAACGGGGACGGACCGACCATGCTTGTGACGGGGCCGCTGGCCGGGGGGCTGCTTGGTGAATTGTCATCGCTGCCCTTGTCTGTACGCCCTGCGCTCTGGGTGCTGACCGAATTGCCCGTGCTGCCCGATGAAGTGCCGGTAGGGTTCCTCGACGACCTGGAACACTCGGACCACCTCGTTGTCGTGGAGGAACACGTCGCGTCGGGCGGGGTGGGGCAGATGTTGTCCCGCGTCCTGCTGGAACGCGGGCAGGCCCCCCGGCAGTTGACGCACCGCTGCGCCCAGGGCTACGTGTCCGGCCTGTACGGCTCCCAGACCTTCCACCGCCGCGAGTGCGGCCTGGATGCGCCCAGCATCCGCGCCCTGATGGAAGAACTCGCCGCGCAGAACCCCCGTCCATCCGGTCTGCACCTGCTCCGGGCCGCGTAAAGATGCCCGGCGAAATGCCCTGAAAGATGCCCGGCGACTCAAGTCGTGGCTAAAACATCACGAAGTCCGCCTTCGCGGACTAGGATTTAGCCTGCGAAGGCAGGCTTTCTGCTCTTGTTGCCGCGACTTGAGTCGCCGGGCAATGTGCCGAAAACCATGATCGCAAACCTAGAACAAATCGCCGCAGACGTTCCCTCCGAGCGCGAGACGCTGGCACACAAGATTGACCGCCTGCAGGGGCCGATCCTTGTGCTGGGCGCGAGCGGTTTTGTCGGCGCGAATCTCTTGAAAACGCTGCTGGAACGGCGCGAGGATGTCGTCGGCACCGTGTCCCGCTTCCCCGCCTGGCGGCTGGAAGGCATTCCCGCCTCCCATGTCCGCGCCGCCGACCTGCTCGTGGACGCCAATTTAGATGCCTTGCTGCAGGACGTTCAGCCGCGCACCGTTCTCAACTGCGTTGCGTATGGCGCGTACTCGTTCGAGACCGATGCCGCGCTGATCTACCAGACCAATTTTACCCTGACAACTAAACTCCTGGCGCGATTGGCGACCCGCAAAATTGCGTGTTATGTCCATGCGGGCAGCTCGTCCGAGTACGGCGATCAGGCCGCCGGGCCCGACGAAAGCCGCCTGCCCTTGCCCAACAGCGACTACGCCGTTTCCAAAGCCGCCTGCGCCCATCTGCTGCACTTTTACGGCACCAAGCGCGGCCTGCCCTGCGCCAACCTTCGATTGTACTCCGTTTACGGCCCTCTGGAAGACTCGGCGCGACTGATCCCAAACGTCGTCCGGCACGGGCTGGAAGGCCGCTACCCGGAGTTCGTGGACCCGAACATTTCGCGCGACTTCGTCTATGTGGACGATGTGACCGAAGCCTTTGTAGACACCGCGCTGAACCTGCGGCCTGACGACTACGGCGAGTCGTTCAACATCGGCAGCGGTTGCAAGACGACCATTGGCGATGTCGCCACGGTCGCGGGCGAGTTCTTCCAAATTGGGGTGCCGCCGACCTTTTCGCGGCCCAACCACCACTGGGACGTCCCCGATTGGTTCGGCAGCATTGGCCGGGCGCGCGAGCATCTCGGCTGGCGTCCCCGGACCTGTTTTGAGGACGGGCTGGCCCGCACCGCCGCCTGGTACAAGAGCCTGGGGGATAAAGAGAGCTACCATCAAGCGTCGAAAAAGTTTGAGTTGGACACCAAGCACAGCGTCAGCGCGATTGTCGCCTGCTACAAAGACGGCCAGGCGATTCCGCTGATGTACCAGCGCCTCCAAGCGACGTTTACCCGGCTCGGCGTGGACTACGAGATCATCTTTGTCAACGACAACAGCCCCGATGACAGCGAGGAAGTCATCAAGTCATTGTCCGCCGCTGACCGGCGCGTGCTGGGCGTCTCGCACTCGCGCAACTTCGGGTCGCAGTCTGCCTTCCGCAGCGGCATGGAACTGGCGACCAAAAATGCCTGCGTCCTGCTCGACGGCGATCTGCAAGACCCGCCGGAACTGATTGAAGAATTTGTCGCGCAGTGGCGGGACGGCTATGATGTTGTCTATGGCCGCCGGACGAAGCGCGAAGCGCCCTTGCTGATGCAGTTCGCGTATAAAGTGTTTTATCGGCTCTTTGATCAATTTTCCTATCTGACTATTCCCCATGACGCCGGCGACTTCGCCCTGCTGGATAAGCGCGTCGTTCAATGCCTGCTGAAGTTCCCGGAGCGCGACTTGTTCCTGCGCGGCCTGCGCGCTTATGTCGGCTTCCGGCAGACCGGCGTGGATTATATGCGCCCGGAGCGGCAGTTCGGGCGCTCCACCAACAACCTCGCCCGCAACATCGGCTGGGCCAAGAAAGGCATTCTGTCGTTCAGCAATGCGCCTCTGACGATGCTCAGTGCGGCGGGAACAGGGCTGTTTCTGGTGACGCTGCTGCTGGCCGTCGGCCAAATCTTGGTCCGTATTTTTGACCCCGCTGCCACGCCCAAAGGCCTGACGACGGTACTGCTCGCTATCTTGTTTTTCGGCTCCATCAACTTGTTTGCTCTGGGTCTGGTCGGCGAATATATCGCCAAGATTTTCGAGGAAGTCAAGCAGCGCCCGCACTTTATCCGCAATCGGATCATTCGGGGCGGCGAAGCCCGCGATGTCTCCTCGGAAGCCGCCGCGACACGGGGAGGCACGTAATGGCCGTTGCACGGATCGGCCTGCCGCCCCGGAACGTGAGCGGAAAACCCACCGAACGCGCCGCCCCGGAGCTTTCGGCGCGCTTCGTCTGGACGGCCTTTGCGCTTATTTTAACCTTGAGCGCTGTTCTCGCGCTGACGCGGCTTGACCACACGCCGTTCTGGAACGACGAGTCGTTTGTCGCCATCAGCGCGCGTAACGTCGTCCACCTCCACCGGCTGACTTCCTGGGACGGACGCAATTTGTACGCCGAGGGCGACGGCAACTTCACCGACGCGAACCTGCGCAACGGCAACCCGCCTCTGGATATTCTGGTCGCCGCCGCATCGTTTCGACTCTTCGGCATCACGACCTGGGCTGGACGGCTGCCGTTCGTGCTGTTCGGCTTGGCTGCGCTCAGCCTGTTCTGGGCCATCCTGCGCCGCGAGTTCCCGCACAAGCCCGCGCTCTGGCTGTATGCGCTGGCGAGTCTGGCCCTGAGCTGCGATTTTTTGCTGAATGTCCGCTGCTGCCGCTACTATGCGCTGGCGCTGTTCTTTTCGCTGCTAATTTTCGCCTGCTGGCGGCGTTGCCTGCGCACCCGACGGGCCTGGAACTTCGCCGCCCTGTCTGTCTCGGTCATCGCGCTGTTTTACACGCATTATTTGCTCTGCGCCGCGTTCTTGATCGTCCTGGTCAGTGTCCACATGATTTTCCACCGGCGCGATTTCACCCGGAGCGACTGGCTCAAAGTCGCCGGGGCCGCCGTGCTGTTCGTTGCCGCTGTTGCGCCTTACCTCGTCGTGCACCCGGTCTGGAAGTATCAGGCCAACTTGACGGCGGCCCCGGAAGCCTGGCTGCCGCACCGCGCCACGCTGATCTTGTGGAACCTCAACGGACTCAATCTCATGGGCGGTCTGCCCTGGACGGTCGCGCTGGGCTTGGTCCTCCTGCTGGCGCGCGGGTATCGGCATGACCCCCTCGCGCGACAGGCCTGCGAATGGGCCGCGTTCGGGGCCGGTTACGCCGTCGCATTGGCCCTGCTGTCGCCGCAGCCGACGACAGCCCAGACTTTTGCCGATCTGCGTTATCTGATTCCGGCCATGCCGTTTCTGGCAGGGCTGGTCGGCCTTTTTCTTTGGCTTGTTCACCGGCGCAGCCCTCTTGTCGCCGGGACGCTGCTCGTGCTGCTGGTCACGACCAACATTGCCACGCTTTCGCCGGGCGACGATCCGTTCCAGTGGCTTCTGCCCGCCTATGTGAGCGAGTTGACGCATCCGTATCCGACGGCCAATGCCGAAGTGTCGTCTTTTCTGCGCGAGAACGCCCGGCAGGACGATGTCGTTTTGGCCTGCCCGCAGCACCTGAACTATCCGCTGATGTTTTACGTCGGCGACAAAGTCCGCATCGGCTGTACCCTGGACAAGGCAACACCGCTGCCGCTCACTGCCGTTCGTCGCCTGCACGCGCCCTTGCTTATGGACGAAAACTATCCCAACTGGCTGGTCCTCTTCGGTGCGCAGCGCGGCAATCTACAGATGCTGCGTTATTTTTCCCGCTCTCATGTGGAGCAAGGCCGCACGCTCGCTTACTCCTATCGCCTTGTCCGAATCCTCCCGGTTTACTGGGACCAGACCCAGCGCCCGGAACTGCCCTGGCATTCCTTCGGCCCTGTCACCCGTTATGACCCGGCAACCGACGCCGTCTACATCTTCCAACGTGTTCCCGCCCGCTGATCGGCCTCGGACCCACCCCCCCCGCTTCGCTGGGGTCCTCGTTCGCCTGCGGCGAAATGCCACCTTCCTGATCCTCCCGTTTCGGGAGGACCCTGAGAGCGAGGAACGAGCGAACAAGGTGGTGGGCTTCTTGCAGGCGCTGACACGCAAATCTTTGACGTTCTGGGCATTCTTGGGCTATAATAGGGTCAGGAGTGTCTTGTACTGATGCCGTGCCGTCGTCCTGAGCAACAATTTTCGCTGAACATTCCCTCGTTTCCGTAACAAACGCGCCGCGAAAGCGGTAAAACGATACGTCTCGTCGCCGTGGAGTAATACGTTTATGCCGTCTGCGCCTCAGCATAATCGCGGGCAACTCGCTCTTTCCGTTCAGGAAGTCTCAAAATCCTACGTTCTCGGTCTGGCCGGTCAGTCGCACGACCGGGCCGCCGAGGCGCTGATGCATCGCCTCCGCAACCCGTTTCAACGTCTCTCGCAGGAATCGTTCTGGGCGCTGCGCGATGTGTCTTTTGATGTCCACCAGGGCGAAGTCGTCGGAATCATTGGCCGTAACGGGGCGGGCAAGAGTACGCTGCTCAAAATTCTGTCCCGCATCACCGAGCCGACTTCAGGCCGGATTGATCTGTACGGGCGCGTCGGCAGTTTGCTGGAAGTCGGCACCGGATTCCATCCCGACCTGACGGGCCGGGAGAATGTCTATCTGAACGGCACGTTTTTGGGCATGACGCGGCGCGAGATACAGCAGCAGTTTGACGCCATCGTGGATTTTTCCGGCGTGGAAAAGTTTCTGGACACGCCCGTCAAACGCTACTCGTCCGGGATGTATGTGCGATTGGCGTTCGCTGTCGCCGCGCACTTGAACCCGGAGATTTTGATCGTGGACGAAGTGCTGTCCGTCGGGGATGCTGCGTTCCAGAAGAAGTGCATGGGCAAGATGCAGGACGTGGCGAGCCAGGGGCGCACGGTTCTGTTTGTCAGCCACGGCATGGGGTCCGTGCGCAGCCTGTGCGGGACGGCCATCTGGATGGAGGATGGCCGCATCCGTCAGACGGGCGAAGTCAAGACCGTCACCGATGCCTACATGATGGAGACGGCGGCCGACTCTATGGAAGGCGCGCTGGATGTCCGCCACAGCCGCCGCGCCAACTGGATCGCGGAGGAGCCACTGATTCGCTTGTGCCGCATTGAATTCAACGACGGCGAGCCGCTTCGACATGGGGAGCCGATGGCGGCCCATATTGAGTACGAGGTGTATGGCCCTGTGGACGACGTCGCTTTTGGCTTCGGGTTCTCCAACCTGGACGGGCTGCGCCTGATGTCCACCGACAGCGATCTGATGGACGCGCGGCGGTCTCTCCGGGAAGGCCAGCACGGCGTCGTGGAAGTCCGCATCCCGCAGTTGTTCCTGCAGCCCGGCCAGTACCTGCTGGATGCGGGCGCGCGCTCCGGCGACTACAACGGCGTGGATTACATCCCCGGCTGCGCCCAGGTGGACGTTCTGCCGGGGCCGACGACTCCGCCGAGCATCATTCGCGGCGACATCGGTGTCCGCATTCCCTCCTCCTGGCGCTGGCAGCCGCAGGAAGAACGGCAGACGGCGCTTGCCGGCGCGGACTGTTCGGAGAAATTTTGACAACGAGGAACATCACCCCATCATGATCACTCCACTCCCTGTCCTCAATGGTGCGGACACGGCAGGCGACAACGCCGCCGACCGGGGCGCAAAAGACTTTCCTGCGCGGGAGCGGGCGCATTCCGAGACGATCCCCGTCACGCACGAAGAGGCCATTCGCCTGCAGCCCGGCGCGGCTCTTCCGCGAGAGGGCGGCGGGGCGGCGGACACGGACGTTCCAGCCCAGATGAACTTCGGCGGCAGCGCCTCCACAAAAGACTGGGCCTGGGTTCGGCGGCAGTTCTCTCATGCGGCCTGGACGGCGCAGGCGCTGCGCAAATGGGGGAAGCCCGAAAACTTCTACCACTACTCCGGCGGTATCGGGGACGAAGTGCTGATGACGGCGGTGTTCCGGGAGCTGCGTAAGCGCGGCCAGGGGCCGGTCGTCATGATGACGCCCTACCCCCAGCTGTTTCAGAACAATCCCGATGTCAAGCAACTTCTGCCGGAAGACCCGCGCTTGGTTCAATTGGCGAAACTCTTTCGCAAGAAAGCGATTTACCCCTGCTACACTTACGAGAATATCCGCGAGCAGGACTGCCTCTACGGCCCGCCGTACCCGATCATCGCCCGGATGTGCGAACTGTGCAATATAGACGGTCCGGTGGATCTGCGGCCCTATGTTTACCTCACGGACGAAGAAAAGAGGGATGGGCAGGTGGCTCGGCGTCAGGTGGCGATTATGAGTTCCGGCCTGAGCGCGATGTTCAAGCAGCGTAACAAGCAATGGGCGCCGGAGTGCTATCAGGCCGTCGTGGATGCGCTGGGAGACCGCTTTGACTTTGTGCAACTAGGCCGCCCGGAAGACCCGGCGCTGGCGGGTGCGCTGGATCTGCGCGGCAAAACCTCGCTGCGTCAATCCGCTGCCGTCCTCAGCCAGTCCCTGGCCTTTGTCGGCAATATCGGCCTGTTGATGCACCTGGCGCGGGCGGTGGACTGCCGCAGCGTCATCATCTACGGCGGGCGCGAAACGCCTTATCAAAGCGGCTACGGGGCCAACGAGAACCTGTATATGCCGTTGCCCTGCTCCCCCTGCTGGAAAAGCAACACCTGCCCCTACGACCGCGAGTGCCTGCGCCGCATCACGCCTGAGATGGTTGTGGAGGCACTGCTGCGGCAGGGGGAGCGTCACGGCGAGCCGCTGCCGGTGGACCGTTACCGCGTCGTCGTTGACCACGGCGAGACGCCGGAAGGGACTTTCGCGCGCGGCGTGCTGCCGGACATTCCTGCCTAAGCGACTTCTGGAGAACACCCAAGTTTATGAGTAAGCCCCTTCCAGTCCTGAACGGCGTCAACGCGCCGGAACACGATGACCACGCGGAGTCGCCTCTGGGTCTCTCGGTCACGCCGCCTTTCGCCGCCGGAAACGACGTTTACGGGTTGGGCCATGCGATGGTGCAGAACATGGAGCGCGAAACGGGTCGGCCCGAACATATCACGCTGGAGGGGATGCCGACCAAGTTCAAGATTCCTTATGCGCACCTGCCGCGCCCGCTGCGCCTGATCCGGCACGCGATGTGGACGGCGGGCGCGATTGCCCGCTACGGCTGGCCCGGCGACATTTATTACTATGAAGGCGGCATCGGCGACGAAGTGACGATGAGCGCCGTGTTCCGCGAGCTTGCCAAGCGCGGCCACCCGCCGGCCACCATGCTGACGCCGTATCCCGAACTGTACGCCAACAACCCGGACGTGGGGAAACTTCTGCCTGCCGACCCGCGCCTGCTGGAACTCCATCGGCGGATGCGGCGGCGGGTCACGTTCCCGATCCATGTCTACGAACACGTCCACGAGACCGATACCCTGGTCGTCCCGCCGTACCCGCTGATTGCGCGGATGTGCCGTCAGGTCGGCCTCACCGGCGAGATTGATTTGCGCCCGTATCTGTTCCTGACCGATGAAGAAAAGGCCGAGGGGCGTGTCGCCAAGCGGCAGGTCGCCATCGTCAGTTCGGGCCTGACGGCCCGGTTCAGTATGCGCAACAAGCAGTGGTACCCGGAACGCTACCAGGCCGTTGTAGACGCGCTCAAAGACCGTTTTGACTTTGTCCAGGTCGGCGACACGCGCGACCCCGGTTTAGACGGCGTCCTGGATCTGCGCGGCAAAACGACTTTGCGCCAGACGGCGGCTGTTCTGAACCAGTCCCTGCTGCTGATCGGACACGAAGGCCTGCTGATGCATCTGGCGCGGGCGGTGGACTGCCGTAGCGTCATCATCTACGGCGGGCGGGTCCACCCCTATCAGATCGGGTATGGCGCGGCCAATGAGAACTTGTACACGCCCCTGCCGTGCGCGCCCTGCTTGAAGCGCAACGCCTGCGACTTCGACCGGCTGTGTATGCAGAAAATCACATCGGAAATGGTCGTCGCCGCCGCGTTGCGCCTTGCGGAAAGACACGGCGAGCCGCTGCCGGTGGAGACATACACGATCTTGGGAGACCAACGGGACCGGGAGGCCGAATAACTCGTGGCGAAGTCGCCTGTCACTCAACCCTCGGAGAAAACAGACCGAGTCCGGCTGGATTATCTGGACGGGCTGCGCGGCCTGGCGGCTCTCTATGTCGTTTGTCACCATGCCTATATGGAGATTGACGTCAATGGCGACGGCTCTGCCTTGCCGCGTCTGGCGGCGCGCTTGCTGCACTGGCTCGTCTACGGTCAGGGCGCCGTAGACGTGTTTATTGTCTTGTCGGGTTACTGCCTGATGCTGCCCGTCGTGCGCCGCGCCGATGGCAGCCTGGGCCGCGTCCGTTCGTTTTTGCTGCGCCGCGCCCGCCGTATTCTGCCGCCGTACTATGCGGCCCTGGTTTTGTCGCTGCTTCTTTTGGGGCTGTTTCCCGGCCTGCGGCACGCCGCCAGTACGCGCTGGCCGAATGGGTCCCTCGCCACCCCCCATGCGGTCATCGCGCACCTGCTGCTGATCCACAACCTGGGCCAGCACTGGTTCTTTGCCATTGACTATCCGATGTGGAGCGTGGCGACGGAGTGGCAAATCTATTTTGCGCTCCCGCTCCTGGTCTGGATCTGGCGGCGTTTTGGGATTTCCACCGTGCTTCTCTTAGCCTACGGATTTGCCTTCGCCGTCTACTATTTTGTGCCTTATTTTAACATGGCCTGCCCCTGGTTCCTCGGCTTGTTCACGCTGGGCATGACCGCCGCCCTCGTCAACTTTTCCCCGCGTCCTGCCATTGTCCGGCTGCGCGAACGTTGTCCCTGGGGGGCGCTCTCCGCGACGCTGCTGGTGTCATATGCTCTATTCGGTCGTCACTGGGGCAATCATTGGTGGGACTACAAATTTTTCATGGACACGCTGCTCGGCCTGTCCACGGCGTGCCTGCTGGTGTACTGCACACGCATCTTGTCTGGCCCTTCTCCTTCTGTGCCGGTTGTTTTGCGGTTGCTGCAGTCACGAGGGGCGGTTGGGCTTGGCGTCTTTTCCTACAGCCTTTATCTTGTCCATGCGCCCATTCTAGGAATCGTCCATGACGCTCTGGGGCCGCTGCACCTGACGAACCTGGCGCTGCTGGCGGGCGTGCTGGTGCTGGGCGTCGGCGGGGCGTTGCTGCTGTCCTATCTGTTCCACCGAGTCTTTGAGCGGCCCTTCATGCCGGGATATCCGCGCACGGAGCGGCAGGCGGAACAGGCGGCTATCGTCAGCCCGGCGCCATAACGAGCGACATTACGCTTCCCCGTCTCCGTCTCGTCCCGCTAACAGCGCGGCGGGCAGCAGGGGGATGAGCAGCAGCGTCAACAGCGTCGTGATGGCGTTGATGGGGACCAGATGCGTGAACGAGACGTGCCATTTGTCGTTCATGTACGAGCCGAATACGTCGGACAGCTGAATGCCGATGTTGGCGGCGCTCATCAGCAGGGCGTAGGCCAGGGCTTCCGGGCCTTTGGGCGCGGCCCGTGCCGTCATGTCGAACGTCACCACCGATGCCAGCCCGACCGCGAAGCCGTAGATACTTTCTACCGCCCAGGCCTCGGTGTGCGTGTGGTAGTCGAGGTAGCCGAGTGGTGCGACCGCGCCGAATGCGATGGCCGCGATCAGGAGTACGCGCATGGAATAGCGTCGGCAGAGTTTGGCGTAGACGAGCGAACCGATTACGCCCGCCGCGCCGCCGGCGACCCCCAGCAGCCCGATAAACGTGCTGGTGAAGTGGTTCGTGTCCGTCTGGTAATAGAAGAGCGGGCTGAGAAAGCCGGGCGCGACGAAGAAGCAGAATTGGAACAGCGCCGCGAGCCACATGGCGCGCGTGCGCCGCAGTGTCTGCCATTGCGATTTGAGGGCGTCCAATGCGACCCGTCGGGAGTCGGCGGCGGGTCTGGGCCGTCTCGGATCGTCCAGGAGCAGCAGGGCGGCGAGGATCAGCAAAAAGAAGCACAGGGCGACCAGGCCAGAGGTTTCAAGTACCACGCAAATCCCGCAAGCGCAAAGAAACCCGCCATCGCGTCCGCCTTCAGATGCAGATGGTCTTTGAGCAGTTAACGGAACGGCAGGAGCAGCGTCTGGTCCACGGCGAACGTGGTCACGAAAAAGCCCAGCCCAAGCAGAACGGAGAGCCGCCGCACCCAGCCTGCATCGTCGGGGTGAGACGGGTTAGCCGTCGGAGCCGGAGGCCATTGTGTCATAAGGAATTATAGCCCAGGGAAGAGGCCACATGACCGCCGATTCTGGAGGGTGTCAGAAGTTCGTGTGACGCAGGGCTTCCGTGGGAGGTGAGCCGCTTATCCGATGCTGACCTTCACAACGTCCTGCGGTGCGCCGACGGCCTGAAAAAGTGAGATCAAGCATTTTGCGAAATTCTGCGTACTGCGATTCGTATGCATATAGACCGTCTTCCCAGCAACTTGGATGGATGCGGCAGACATTTCCTCACCAGTGACATGAGTAGGAGTGGTATTAATAAAATAGCGTAATCCCTGAATACCCCCATTGAAAGGAAGTTGTGGCAGCCCATAGTCGTTGCAGATACGCTGCGTTACCTCACACGCTGCGTGTTTCCAAGAGGCTATTCGAAGGGTTGTGCCGTCCATAAACCGAAGCAAGCACGGCTTTTTGCCGGTCGCGACACTCGGATATCCCGTCAATTCAGCATAAGAATACCAAGTGGTTGTTTCTGTGTCAGCAGAGAAGGGCAACGGCGTTCGAGTCGTGGTAGGCATAGGATTGGCATCTTTAGCAGCCACGGCGGGTAGGGTAAGGGAAAGCGAGCGCAGGGCTTTCTCGATGAGGGCGTCCGAGACAGCCGCGCCGGTCTCGTCGGAGGCGAGCTGACGAAGACGCTTACGCACAGGGGAGTGGGGCGTTTCCAACTGCGCCTTGACAATGCCCTGCACCTGCTGGAACGCCCACGCTTCACTCAGGCCGTTCCCAAGCATCGAAGACCGCGACAGCATGGCAAGTGTTTCCAGCGCCGATGAGTCGCCGAAGAGGTCGTCTATTTGGAACACCCTCTTGTCGGTGAGCGGCTTGGGAAGGTGCGCGTTGTAGATATACCACCGGCGCCCATTCGTTAGGACGGCCCAGGCCGCGCCCTGATTGTTCGCGTAATTGACGGCCTGTGCGGCCTCCCCATCCTGCAAGTTGAGGTCGAGTTTCTTGACTTCTAAGAACCACTGCTGCGTCGTGTGGGGTAGGAGTGTGTAGTCGGGAAAGTTGTTGGCAACACTGTCATGCCCGCGCTTGCGGATGTCAAACGGCCCGTAGCCCAGGGCGTACAACAGAGGGTCAATGACTTTGTGTTCCGTGTCTGCCTCGTTCAGACTCCACCCCGACGCTTTGGCCGCGTCGAGATGCCCCCGGATTTCGTCAACCTTGTCCCCCAACTGAGTCAATAGTGTGCCGTCCAAGCCAAGCTCCCTACAAGAATGAATGGTCATGGGGACATTCGCGATGCGACGACGTTTCTCCTGCCTGGGGCGGAAACGGCGGCTACTTGTCGTCGGAACGGAGGCGGCGCAGGCCGAAGACGGCGGGTTCGAGGAGCAGAAAGGCCGCGATGCAGCCCAGGCTGTCTGCCAAAATGTTGACCGGCGTTGGGGGCCGGAGCATCAGGCTCGCGATGATTAGGACAAGGGCGAGGATCAGAATGATATGCTCACGCACGCGATCCTTCTCCCGTTTCTTGACCGAAATAGCCAGCGCGATCAATTGGGCCGCCACGCTTACGGCGAGCGGCTTGGTGCCGAGCCAATGAATAATCGGGATAAGATGACCCACGGGTTGTTATTTCCCCGCAATCAGGCTGTGGCCGGCCAGGACTTTGGCGAGGTAGCGGCCGGTGTGGGATTCTTTGACCAGGGCGACCTCTTCGGGCGGGCCTTGCGCGACGACCAGGCCGCCTTTGTCGCCGCCCTCCGGCCCCATGTCAATCACCCAGTCGGCGGTCTTGATGACATCTAAATTGTGTTCAATCACCAAGACGGTGTTGCCGGTGTCGGCGAGACGCTGGAGGACGCCTAATAGTTTCTGGATGTCGGCGAAGTGTAGGCCCGTGGTCGGCTCGTCGAGAATGTAAAGCGTTTTGCCGGTCGCGCGCTTGGCAAGTTCGGTGGCGAGTTTGACGCGCTGGGCTTCGCCGCCGCTTAATTGGGTGGCAGGCTGGCCCATGCGGATATAATCCAAGCCGACATCGTGGATGGTGCGCAGCTTGCGCGTGATGGCGGGGACGGCTTCAAAGAACTGCACGGCCTGGCCGACGGTCATTTCCAGCACGTCGGCGATAGACTTGCCCTTGTATTTGACTTCCAGCGTTTCGCGGTTGTAGCGCTTGCCGTGGCAGATCTCGCAGGGGACATAAACATCGGGCAAAAACTGCATCTCGATCTTGATGATGCCATCGCCTTTGCAGTTCTCGCAGCGCCCGCCCTTGACGTTGAACGAGAAGCGGCCCGCCTTGTAGCCGCGCATCCGGGCGTCGGCGGTCTTGGTGAACAGGTCGCGGATCATGTCGAAGACGCCCGTGTAGGTCGCCGGGTTGGAGCGCGGCGTCCGGCCAATCGGACTCTGGTCAATGTCCACGATCTTGTCAATGTTCTCAATGCCCGTGACGGCGTCGTGCGCTTCCCAGACGGAGCGCGATTTGTTGATGGCGTATTGCAGGCGAGGCCAGAGCGTCTCTTGAATCAGTGTGGACTTGCCCGACCCGGAAACGCCCGTGACGCAGACGAAGCAGTTCAGCGGAATGCAGACGCTGACGTTTTTGAGGTTGTGGCCGCGCGCATTGACGATCTCCAGTGACTTGCCTTGGGGGGAGCGGCGCTCGGCGGGGACGGCGATCTTGTCCCGTCCCGATAGAAAGCGGCCCGTCACCGAGTCGGGGTTCGCCATGACTTCTTCGGGCGTTCCCTGCGCAACAATGTTGCCGCCATGCTCGCCCGCGCCCGGCCCGATGTCCACGATCCAGTCGGCGGCGGCCATGGTTTCCTCATCATGCTCCACGACGATGATCGTGTTGCCTAGTTCGCGCAGGTGCATCAGCGTGTCAATGAGTTTGGTGTTGTCGCGCTGGTGCAATCCAATAGAGGGTTCATCTAAGATATACAGAACGCCGGTCAGCCCCGACCCGATCTGACTCGCCAAACGGATACGCTGGGCTTCGCCGCCGGCCAGGGTCTTGGCGGCCCGGTCCAGCGTCAGATAGCCCAGGCCGACATTGAGCAGGAAGCCGATGCGGGTCTTGATCTCCTTGACGATCTGGCGGCCAATCAATTGCTGCCGGTTGGTCAGGTGCAGGGTTTCAAACCAGCCGTGCGCCTTTTCAATGCTCATTTCGCACAGGTCGCTGATGTTGATGCCGCCGAGCAGCACGGCCAGCGCTTCCGGCTTGAGCCGCTTGCCGTTGCACTTGGGACAGGGCTTGTCGGACTGGAACTGCCCCAGCCATTCCTTGATGTTGTCCGATTCGGTCTCAGAGAGTTTTTTCTGAAGCATTCCCATGACGCCCGCGTAGTCGGACGTGAACTGCCGGTTGCGGCCCCATTTGTTGCGGAACGTCACGGTGACGGTCCCCGATACGCCGTACAAAAGCGCCTTGCGCTGCTCCTCGGTCAACTCTTGAATAGGCCGGTCGCTGGGAAAGCCGAACCGCTCGGCGACGCCGCGAAACAGGCCCAAAGCCCATTCGTTGGTGTTGCCGCTGGTCACGGCGATATAGGGCAGGATGGCACCGGTCTCGATGCTTTTGCCCCAGTCGGGGATGACCAGATCGGGGTCAAACTCCACTTTGATGCCCAGGCCATGACATTCGGGACAGGCGCCGTAAGGGCTATTGAACGAGAACAAGCGCGGCTCGATCTCCTCAAAGTTGAACGTGGAGTCGGTTGCCGCGAAACTTTCGGTGAACTCCAGCGGCTCCGCGCCGATGACATCCACCGTGATCTGCCCTTTGCCCCACTTCACCGCCGTCTCGAACGAGTCGGCCAGGCGCTTCTCCAGACCTGACTTCTTGATGACCAAGCGGTCCACAACGATCTCAATGGTGTGCTGCTTGTACCGTTCCAGCGTCGGGATTTCGTCGGACGACAGATCGTATACGGTGCCGTCAATGCGCACGCGGGCAAATCCTTCGGCGCGGATTTCGTCAATCTCTTTTTTGTACTCGCCCTTGCGCCCGCGCACGACGGGGGCGAGGACTTGGATGCGCGCGCCGTCTTCCAGTTCCAATGTCCGGTCCACCATCTGCTCAATGGTCTGCTTCGTTAATGGCTTGCCCGTAATGGGATCATGGGGGATGCCGACGCGGGCAAACAGCAGGCGCAGATAGTCGTAAATCTCCGTGACGGTGCCGACCGTGGAGCGCGGGTTTTTGGACGTGGATTTCTGGTCAATGGAGACGGCGGGGGACAGGCCTTCAATATGGTCCACGTCGGGCTTGTCCATCTGGCCCAAAAACTGCCGGGCATACGCCGACAGCGACTCCACATACCGCCGCTGGCCTTCGGCATAAATAGTATCAAACGCCAGCGACGACTTGCCCGACCCGGACAGCCCGGTAATCACGACCAATTTATCGCGGGGGATGTCCAGCGAAATATCTTTGAGGTTGTTCTGCCGCGCGCCCTGGATACGGATAAAGTCGGCCATCGGTGACTCCCTAGACAGCAACAAACGGGCCGCAAACTCGCGCCCGCTTGGATAAAACATTTGTTCTCTAGTGTACCACAGGGCGCGTCCGCCGGTCAAGCGGGCGGACGCCGTTTAGTCCCGAAATACGTCGGCGACGGCAACGGACAGATTGAGAAAGACGCGCGACGGCGCCGTCTGGTCAAAGACCTCTATGACATGGCTGCCGCTCTGCCCCGGCTGCAAGAATTCAATGGTTTGCGTTTCGGGCCGGATGACCCAGCATTCGTCCACGCCAATAGCCGCGTAGTCGGCGATTTTGTCCTCAAGAATACGCTGTGTCTCGCTGTCGGAAATGATTTCAATCACCAATTCCGGCGCTATCGGCAAGGGGCCGACTTGTGGGATGCCTCCGCCAAGCGCCAGGCGCGTGTGGCTGATAAACAGCGCGTCGGGCTGCCGGGTTTGCAGTCGGGGAAGACGGCGAATCAAAACATCATAAGGGGCAGCAACCATTAAGCCAATCCCGCTGTTAATTTCAAATGCCGGGAGCAGATTTGTGATGTTCTTGGAAACTCGCCGGTGTCGAAATGTTGCTCCCGGCATAAAAATACGCACTCCCTCGACAATGTCATATCGCCCTTCCACTTGCGGCTCCACCATGTACTCCTCGTAAGTGAGGATCGCGGCGGGCGGGTGCATTACTATCGTCATCATTCATCTCCTACTGGACTAAGCGTAAACACTCGTAGTGTACCATACGCGGCCGTGAGACTTATTACACACAGTTCTGTCCTCGCCTGGCGATACGGTGGTTGGACAAGGCTTGACAACACATCAAAATATAGTATATACTTAAACTAAACGTGCGATAGAAAGATATGAGTAACGATCACTCTGAAGCTTCAACCAAGTCGAACGCCGCGCCGGACATTCCGTCCCGGCGCGATATGCTCCGAACGTGGGTACTGCTGGCGCGGGCGCACGCGAAGTTCGTGCATCGGATGCACCAGGTTTTCAGCAGCCACGGTCTGACCGGACCCCAGTTCGATGTAATGGCGACGCTCCACCGGACGGAAGGCATTACGCAGCAGGAACTGGCGGCGGGCCTGCTGGTGACAAAAGGCAACGTGACCGGAGTGATAGACCGCATGGAAGCCGTGGCCTGGATTGAGCGCCGCCCGGACCCGGAGGATCGCCGGGCCAATCGCCTGTACCTGACTGTCAATGGTCGAAAAAAGTTCTCCGAAGTCGTACCCGAACACCACGCTCTGCTGTACGAAGTGATGGCCGGCTTCGCGCCGGTGGAACTCAATACGTTCTGCCGCTTGCTTCGCCAGTTTGAAGAAGGAATTGAAAAGTAGCGTCACTGCGGCAAGATATTGTCCCTGCCGATTGTTTATATAGATTTAGTTTATATATAAACTAAATCTCAGTGATAAGCTCTAGAAAGAGGCTAATTCTGCAAGGACCGTGGACGGCATCGGAAACATGGCGTTCCGTTCACGCACGACGACATTTGCTCATCATGACGTAAGGAGACACCTTTGATGGAGAGATTCACGATTGAAAACAGTGCGGTGATCCTGGTAGATCACCAGACCGGGACATTAAACTGGGTGACGAGCCTGCCGAAAGAGACGGTGACCGCGAGTTGCCGGGTCATGGCCAAAATGGCGCAGACGTATGCCATGCCGCTCGTCCTGACCACGACAATGGAAGAATATGTCGGCCCAACAGTAGACGATATCCGCACGGTCGCTCAGGATGCCTTCGACAATCGCTTTAAGCGAGGCGGTCAACTCAATTGTTGGAACGACCCGGCCCTTCAGGACCACGTCAAGAGTCTGGGTCGGCCCAACGTCATTATGGCCGGGCTGACCACGGATATCTGCCTGTTCTGGGCGGCAATCGGGGCGCTGGAACTTGGTTACAAAGTCATGGTGGTCGCGGACGGCTGTGGGACGATGACGGCACTCGGGGACCAACTCACTTTTGCTCGGCTGCGTGACAACGGCGTGACTGTTACCGTCACAAACCAGTTTGTGACGGAATTGGTCAATGACTTCGGGACCACTGACGGGCAGAAAGCACAGCAGATCATGTCAGACGAGATCATCTCCAAATTGGGCAGTTAACAGATCCTGCCGC
>CAZZVX010000028.1:0-21659 GCA_964657535.1 Armatimonadota bacterium
TCCGCCGACGGCCAGCAGCGTCAGCAGCGCCGCCGCGCACAGTTTCCACAGCAGGCCGGGCTTCATGGTGACTGCCTTCGCCGTCCGTGTATTCGTATTATCGGCAAAACACCGGATAATTGCAGGGGGTATTCCAACACCCGGACATTATAGCACCCGCGCCCGGATCGGACAATGGGCGGCTTTCCCTGTCCTGTGATATTTTTCACAAACATACACTCTTCCGCCTTGTTTTCCCTCGGTCGCTCAGGTATAATGGGAGGACAATGCCGGCCCTGGAATTGGACAACGTCTCGATGGCTTACGGGCGCCGCGTCCTGTTCCAGAACGTCTGCGCCCGTGTCGGACCGGGCGAAACGCTAGTCGTGACAGGCGCGAACGGTTCGGGCAAAAGCACGCTGCTCAAGATCATTGCCGGACTCGCTCGCCCCGAAGCAGGCGCAGTGCGCTGGGACGGCGGCCCGCACTCATTCGGTTATGCCGCGCCCGACGTGCAGTTGTACGCCGAACTGACCGGGGACGAGAACTTAGACTTTTTTCGACGACTGCGCGGCCTGACGCCGGGCGCGGCCGGGGGGCTTTTGAGCCGATTGGGGCTTCCGCCGTCGCGCGGCGCGGACCGGGCAGGGGCCTACTCATCGGGAATGCGACAGCGCCTGAAATTGGCCGCGTCGCTGCTGGGCGGCCCGTCGCTGCTCCTATGGGACGAGCCGACGCTGGCGCTGGACACGGACGGCGCGCGCTTGGCCGACGAACTGCTGGCGGCCCACCGCGCCGCCGGCGGCCTGGCCGTGATCGCCACCAACGACCCCGCCGAGGCGGGCCGCTGGGCCGACCTGCGCCTTGCACTGGGGCAGGAAGCCTGATGCGCTATTGGGTGGGCTGTGCGTGGGCCGTCTTCCACAAAGACGTGCAGATCGAGTTCCGCACACGGTACGCCGTCGGCGCGGTGCTTCTGTTCGCCGTAACGACTTTGGTGGCCGTGTCCAGCGCGTTGAACGGCGCGCTCGTTAAGTCCGACGTGAAGGCCGCGCTGCTCTGGGTCGTGCTGCTGTTCGCGGCCCTGTCCGGCCTGGCGCGGGCGTTCGTGCGCGAAGAAGAAGCGGGGACGGCCCCGATGCTGCGCTTAACGGCCCCGGCGACGGCGGTCTACGCGGGCAAGTGGCTGTTCAACGCCGCCCTGACGCTGGCCGTGGAAGCCGTCTGCGTTCCGTTGTTTCTGGTCGTCCTGCCGCCGCAGGTCGTGCATTCCGGCCTGCTGCTCGGTGCGCTGGGGTTGGGCGGCCTGGGACTGGCCGGGGCGGCGACCTTCGTGGCCGCGTTGATCGCACAGGCCGGGTCGGGGAAAAGCGCGTTGTTCTTTATCGTGGCCTTCCCCGTGCTGATGCCGGCGCTTTTGATCGCGGTGCAGGCAACGGCGGGGGCCTTCAGCCCCGTAGGGTTCTATGAGGCCCGCGCCGCTCACGATCTGGGACTGCTCGCCGCTTACGCCGTGGTGACGACGACCGCCGCGTTTCTGCTCTTCGGGACCGTCTGGCATGATTAAGTTCACCAAAATCGCCTTGCTGCTGCTGCTGTGCGCCGCCAACGTCGGCGGCTTTCTGTGGCTGCCGCCCGCGCAGGGCTTTCTGAACCCGGAACTCGCGCGGATTTTCGTCTTTCACACGCCCTGCGCCATGGCCGGGTATCTGGCGTCCGGCGTCGCCCTCTGGTACGCCGTGCGCTATCTGATGCGCCGCGACCTGCTGGACGACGCCAAATCGCGCGTCTCCTTCGGCCTCGCACTGGTCTTCTGGATATTGACGACCGTCACGGGCGCGATCTTCGCCAAGTCCCAGTGGGGCGCGTACTGGAGCTGGGACCCGCGCGAGACCGGGATGTTCCTGGCGCTGCTGATCAACATGGCCTACTTCGCCCTGCGCGCCGCCATTGACGCTCCCCACAAGCAGGCGACAATCGGGGCGATCTATGCGCTGTTCGCATCGCTGGCCTTGCCGTTTCTGAGCTACATTTTGCCGAACATGGGCGATCAAAGCCTGCACCCGAAAAATGTCATCAATTCCAGCGGCGCTCTCAGCCCGGAATACGAAACGATCTTCTGGACACAGACGCTCGGCCTGTGCCTGGTCTATGGGTGGGCCTTCCGTGTCCATGTCGCCCTGGAAGCCGTCGCCCTGCGTCTGGAACGCCGCCCGCTGCGGCGCGCGACGACTCCGACCGTCGCCCAGCGCGTCAGCCGATAAAGGAAAAATCTTGGCGACTCTCTTTCCATTGATGCTCGTGCCGCTGCTGGTCTGGATCGCCGTATGGGCCTACCTCTGGGCGCTGGACAACAAAGTGAAGCGGCTGCAAGACGAACTCGCGCGCCTGGAACAGCGCGACAACGAAAACTGCTGAAACAAACCATGAAAAACCGCACCGGAGCCGTCATCGGCCTCGTCATCATCATCGCCGCGCTGGCCTTCTGCGCATTCACATTCAAGGGTTCGCTGATGAACCTGGTCCCGTTTGCCGAGGCCAAAGCGGACACCGACGCGACCGTGCAGATCATGGGCGCTCCCGTGCAGGGAACGATGCTTTACGACACCGACGCCCACGCCCTGCGCTTCGCCATGAGCGACGGCAAAGGCGCGACTATGCCCGTCGTCTTCCACGGCCCGAAGCCGGAAGATTTAGACTCGGCCATGAGCAAAGCCGCCAAGATCACTGCCCAGGGGACGTATGACCCGCGCCAGCAGGTCTTCCAGGCCGACAATCTATTGGTCAAATGCCCCAGCAAGTATCAAGGCACCAGTAGTACGGAGCGAACTTACGGGTCGTCATAGGAAGCAAGCCCGGCGACTAAAGTCGCCGGGCAAGCCGAATACCGTCCTGGTCAGAAACAACACTATGCCACTTTTTGGAACCATCATTCTCTGGGTCGCGTTGATCGCCGTCATCGCCTCGGTCGGGCTGTACTTGGCCGCGAACGCGCTGCGGGCCAATGTCGCCCTCGCGGATCGGCTGACGCAGGGAGGACGCGCGGCATTCGCTGTCGCCGCCCTGTCCGTGTTCGCTGCGACGGTGACGCTCGCCACGCTGCTGGTCCTGCACAGGTTTGACGTGCAGTATGTCTACCAGCACTCCGCCCGCGCCATGTCCGCGCTGTACTGGGTCCCGTCGTTCTGGGCCGGCCAGGAAGGGTCTTTCCTGCTCTGGGCCTTCTGGATTTCCATCCTGGGCCTCGTCCTCGCCCTGACGTCCGGCAAGGCCGAGCGGCGCGTCATGCCCATCTATGGCGGGATGCTGATTTTTCTGGCCGTCCTGCTCAACATCCGGTCGCCGTTCGTGATGACGACCAACGATCTCGGTCTGCCCGTCACCCCGCCGGAAGGCCTGGGGCTGAATCCCAATCTCGAAAACCCCTGGATGGTCATTCACCCGCCCACGGTGTTTCTCGGCTTCTCGTCGCTGCTCGTCCCGTTCTCCTTCGCCGTCTCGGCCCTGTTCTGGCGAGCCGAAATTCAACAGGGGGAAAATGGCTGGCTGCGCCGCGCGCTGCCCTGGGGCTTGTTCGGCTTCGCCGTACTGGGCTTGGCGATGATGATGGGCGGCTACTGGGCCTACGAGATGCTCGGCTGGGGCGGCTTCTGGGAGTGGGACCCCGTCGAGAACGGCCCGTTCATCCCCTGGATCAGCCTGGTCGCCTTCCTGCACGCCGCCCAGATTCAGCGCGCGCGCGGCGGCTTTGCCAAGCCGACCTTGTTCTTCGCCACCTTGCCGTTCATCGGGGCCATGTACGAGTCGTTTATGACACGTTCGGGCGCGCTTTCCAACTTCAGCGTCCACTCGTTCTCCGAACTCGGCGGCATTTCCAACACGCTGCTGCTCGGCGCGCTGCTCGGCATCATTCTCCTGTCTCTGGGCCTGCTCGTCTGGCGGCGCAAGGAGATCGGCAAGAACGAACCCAAGACGGAAAGCGTGTGGGACGATGCCAAGTCCCGCGAGTACGGCTTCACGCTCGCTATTGTGCTGCTGACCCTCTGCGCCGTGATCGCCGCCGTCGGGATGTCCGCGCCCCTGCTGACGGATATGGGCATCAAACTACACCTCGCCAAGTACAGCGCGTCCGTGAGCGAAGACTACCACAACAAAGCCATGTTCCCGCTCGCCGTGCTGGTCGCCATCGGCCTCGGCGTCGGGCCGCACCTGGCCTGGCGCGGGCGCGGCGTCGCCGACAACCGCCGCCTGGTCACCGCCTACGCCCTGTCCGTCGTCGCCGCGCTCGGCTTCATCGTGCTGGCCCACTGGCTCGGCACCGGCCTCAGCGGCCCTCGCCTCGTCCCGCAGTTGATCCTGTTCACGGCGTCGGTCTTCGCCATCGTCTCGAATCTTTTCCTCTTGCGCCGCGCACTGCCCGCAAAGACCAGCCCCGCTACTCCCTGGACAGTTGGCGGCGTGCTGTCCCACTTGGGCGCGGCCACGTTGCTGCTCGGCATCGTCTGCCTGGTCACGTTCGTCCGCAAGGAGCCGGACGTGCTGCTGGTCAGAAACCTGCCGCAAAGCGTCCTGAACGGCCAGTACCTGATGACCTACAAGGGCCAGACCTCGGACTACCAGACGGACAAAAACAACGCCTTGCTGTTTGACGTCGCCTCGCGCGACGGCAAGGAGAAGTTCACGGCGCACCTGCCCTTCGCCCTGCGCCCCGTCGAGGGCGGCGAAAAGAAACTGTTCGGCCACCCGGCCATCGTCCACCACGCCGGCGGCGACCTGTACATCGCCCTCAAAGACGGCCCCGACCAGTTCTACCCGCGCGGTCGCTATGTGGAATCGGTCAAGCTCGGCGACACCAAAAAATTCGGCCCGTACACCCTCCACTTCGACAAATTTGAGCGCGACCCGCAGGCGGCGGCCCTGGCGATGTCCGGTCAGATGCCCGAAACGTTTCCCGTCTGGGCCGATTTGGACGTGACCTACGCGGGCAAGACGGTCCACCTCAAGCCCGAATCCATCATGCACCGCGACACGCCCGGCGCCCCCGAATCGCCCGAAGTCGCCCTGCCCGGCGGCTGGCTGATCGCGTTCCAGAGCATGAACGCCGGCAGCGCCGACGCGAACAACCCCAACTCTGGGGCGACCGATGAAGCCGGTTCGTTCGTCATCCGCCCCAGCGGCCCGGTCTTGGAAGGCTTCCAACTGGAAGTCACCACGCGCCCCATGATCAGCCTGGTCTGGATCGGTACATTGCTCATCTTCTTCGGCGGCATGGTCGGCATGGGGCGGCGCATCCGCGAGAACCGCGCCCTGCCGATCCCCGACCTGCCGGACCCGGAACCCAGGGCGCAGTCCCACTCACCCCGCCGCCGCGCCAAAGGCCGCGCCCCCAGCGCCAGGCCCGCGCCTTCCCTCACCGCCGGGCGCACTTCTGCTCACCCCTCTCCCGTTCTTGGGGGAGGGGTCGGGGGTGGGGGCAACGGGGCCGGGGGTGGGGGCCACACTGGAGGATAGCCGCCATGCGCCTGCGCCAATTATTAAAGAGCAAGATACACCGCGCCACCGTCACCGAGGCCGATGTCAACTACGTCGGCTCCATCACCATTGACCAGTCGCTCCTGGAGCGAGTGGACCTCTGGCCCGGCGAGCTCGTCCACGTCTGGAACGTCACCAACGGCGAGCGGTTCGAGACCTACGCCCTCGCGGGCGAACCCGGCTCCGGCCTGGTCCGCATCAACGGCGCGGGCGCCCACAAAGCGCACCCCGGCGACATCGTCATCATCGCCGCCTTCGCCCTCTCCGACGAACCCGTCACGCCCAAACAGATTCTGGTGGACGACCAGAATCACTTTCTACGGAACCTGTAAAGACACCCGATGTTTGAAATAAGCGTTGAAAAGACTATCGCCGCCGCCCACCGCCTGTTCGACTACGACGGCCCCTGCGAGGCCCTGCACGGCCACAACTACCGCGTCCAGGTCACTTACGCCGGGACGGAACTCGACCGCTTTGGGATGCTCGTGGACTTCGGCGACATCAAGAAAGTCTTCCACGCCGTCCTCGACACCCTCGACCACACCTACCTCAACGACCTGCCCGCCTTCCGCGACCTGTCCCCCTCGGCCGAAAACATCGCCGCCCACATCTTCCGCGAGATGAAGCGCCGCGCCACCTTCGACCGCGCCACACTCCTCAGCGTTTCAGTGTGGGAGACTCCTACCCAAGTCGCCACCTACCGCGCATCTCAGTGAGCGGCTAAGCCTAAAGAAAACGTTTCGGAGAAAGCATGCAAGGTTTTCTGTCCCTCGCTCCTGTCATAGATCGCAAATGCGACATGATCGAAAACACCTTCGTATTTGCCGCCTCTGCCGATGAAGTCATGGAATAAGTTAGCGACCATCGTTGGTGCATTCCCGAAGACACCGCACCCCCAAGCCCCTAAGATCAGGGTGCGATGCTGATGTTGATGTGCGACCCACAGCAACTTTGACATACGTTGCCGCATCGTTGGCTCGATTTCCGTGACACGTTCGGGTGTATTCTGTCGCACCGCACCGGCGTTGACTGCCGGCGCGCTGATCATCGAGACACGGTACGGGACATCCAGCATCTGCCCTGCCTCGTCTCGGAAGACTGGTACATTTGGCGAGTAAATCATGTAGTCCGAGTACAGGCCGTTCGAGCGATGTCTGTTGTAGTCGTACATCTCCGTCATCTGTACAAGGCAGGGATAAAGACCACTGGACCGGGCTAACGCTTCTTCTTGAGCCTGACTGCCGCCGAGAAAACCGCCGCCGGGATTTTTCGCGGACGCGAAGTTTAGACACAGCACATCGCCGCCCGGTGCGTATAAGGTGAGGCGGCGTGCTGCTTCCAGCGTACTCTCGCTGGTGACTTCGATTCGAGTTTCGGTGTTTCCGCCCAGTGAAGGAACAGTAACACCGTCAGCGAAATCAACGGGACCATAAAGAACAGAAGACTGAACGGCAGTCTTCAAGTCGGTGGCTAGGGAGACATACTGGCCGAAGTCATTTTGGTACCCGCCTGCCTCCAAGATAGATAGCGTTTCTTGGGCTAATGCCGCCCGATTTTCTCTGTTCATGGTTTGTATCGTGGGCTAAAGCGCCGCCTTCGGCTTCGGAACCAAGATGCCTGCCGGGTGCGGTTCGGGGGTGACGGGGGGCAGGTCGAAGGTCTGGCGGAGGTAGTCGAGGAAGACGGTGTCGGTGGACATGGCCTTGCCGGGGCTGTCGCTGAGTTTGGCGACGGGGCGGCCGTTGCAGCGGGTCATCTTGAGGACGATCTGCAACGGCGCGAAGCCTAGATCGTTGGTCAGGTTCGTGCCGACGCCGAACGACGTGTGGATGCGTCCCGCGAAGTGCCGCGCCAGATCGAGTGCCTTGGGGATCGTCAGCCCGTCGCTCCAGACGGCGAATTTGGTGGCTGGGTCAATGCCCAGACGCTTGTAATGGGCGATCAACTTCTCGCCCCACGCAACCGGGTCGCCCGAATCGTGGCGCGCGCCGTCATACGCCTTGCAGAACAGCCGGTCGAAGTCGCGCAAAAACGCCTCCATGCCGACCACGTCCGAGAGCGCGATGCCCAGGTCGCCCCGGTACTCCTGCATCCACGCTTCCAGCGCGAACTTCTGGGAGTCCGGCAGCGGCGCGAACGCCTGGCAGGCCTGAAAGAACTCGTGCGCCATCGTCCCGAACGGCTTCTGGCCCAGTTCTTTGGACGCCAGCACGTTGCTCGTCCCGATGAGCGACTGGGGGACTTCGGCGCTGAGAATCTCGATCACCCGCCGCTGCCACGCCCGGCTGTAGCGGCGGCGCGTGCCGAACTCGATCAGACTGAACGGCTGCACTGTCGCTTCGCGCATCAGTCGCACTTTCTCGCCCAAGCGGTTCAATCCCTCGGCCTCCACGTCCGGCGTGAAGGGGTGCGTGTGCCGGAAATAGACCTCGTTGATGATCGCCAGCAGCGGCACTTCAAACAAGATGGTCTGATACCAGTTTCCGACGACCGTCAGCCCGAATTCCCCGTCCGTCGTGACTCGTACCTGGCCTGGGTCCAACTGAAAGCGACTCAGCGACTCGACATAGTTGGACGACAGGTAGCGGATACTGCACAGATACTCCAGTTCGGCGGCGGTCAGCGTCAGCGTGCAGAACTGGTCAATCTCCGCGCGAATCTCGTCGGCGTATGGCCGTAAATCCACATCGTTGCTGCGGCACTTGAAGGCGTACTCGACTTCCGCCTGCGGAAAGCGATGGAACACGACTTGCTGCATCGTGTATTTGTAAAGGTCTGAGTCTAACAGCGAGGTGATAATCATGGCGTTCCCATCGAAAACTTAAACAGGGTGCGGCCACGGGCGAAAAGGGCCTGTGTGCCGTTCTTAAACAACCGGCAGTCGCCTTTCAAGGCCGGGTCGGCGATCACTTTGAGTTCGGGTGCGTCCTTGCGCGGGGAGAAGACTTCCAATTCGTCTCGGTCGTTCAGGTGCAGGCAGACGCCGCTTTCCAGAACGACGAAGTTCAGGCCCGGAGTCGGCACGTCCTCGATCCGGCGCAGATCGTAGGTCTGGAATGATGCGTCAAAGCGCAGGATGAACTTGTCGTACCGTCCGTTCTTCGCCGTGCTGACCATCAGAACGCGATGCTGAAATTTGGCCTCGACAACCTGCGCGCCGTCCAATTCCGGCAGCCGAATGGGATAGGCACGCCCGCGTGACGGCAGCAGGACGGCGTAATACGCGCCCAATACGTTCTGGACCGCGCCGCCCTCAAACAACCGTGTCGCCTGCGCCATCACGGGGGCGACCAGTTTCGGCTTGACGACCGTCGTTGCCGGCAACGGCCAGAACTCGATCTCCAACAGACTCTCGCCGTTCTTGACGTACAGCCGTCCGTCGGCGGCCATGACGTCTTCCCCCGCGATGTCCGTCACCAGGTCCGCCTCACGGTGCAGGTCGAAGAACCGAACGCGCCCACGGTCCGCCCAGGCGGCGACGGCGTGGCCGGTCTGCGGCACGCGCCCGATCTGGACGCCGGGGTGCAGGACACTCTTGCCGCCGATGACCACGCCCTGCGCCGTCACGACCAGCCCCTGCACGTAGTTCCGCACGTCGGCCCCGAATTCCTCAAGTTCCTCGATCTGGAAGGCGCTGCCGCCGAAAATCGGGCGCTGAGGCAATGGCGAAGGGGCGATGACAATCGCATCCATCCGATCCGGAGGCGGCAGGCGACGGCCTTCGTCCAGCACGGCCCGGTACCATCGGCGGTAGACACTCGGAATGACATCGAACGGCAGGCAGGCCGCCGGGAGCGAGACGGCGCTATCCAGCACGGAGACGTTCGCCTGCATCCGGTCGTCCAGTGTCGGCAGGGTGGGGTGCTTGCCCTTGTACGGATGAATTCCGACAAACATCTGGAACGACACAATGGCGAACGAGAACCAGTCCGTCTCGGTTGAGAAGCCTTTGGCATGGCGGTCCCGGACGCTCTCCATCAGCGCCGTCGCCGGGAAGTGCGGCGTCTGGTAGCTGTCCACGTCAATGAAATAAACCTCATCGAACCGACTGCCGACCAGAAAGTTGTTCTCGTTCAGGTCCACAATCAACAATCCCTGCGCGTGGACGTGCGCGACGCCCTCTTGGAGCCGACGCACCAGTCCGAGCATCCGGTCGGGCGTCAGATCGCTGCGGTCCCGGAACGCCCGCGTCAGCGTCTGGCACAACGGAATGGCGTCGGGGACGCCGCGCATCGTGTAGCCGACCGGCGTCCGGCCCCGGTCCAAGAGTATCTCTTCTGGCTTGACGATGGCGGGCGATGTCAGCGCCGCCAACTCGCCGATCTTGGCTATGGGAATCATCGCCGCCGGGTCCGTGTAGACTTTATACGCCGTCCGGCCCTTCACATAAACCGACCCCTGGCCGCCCTTGCCCTTGAAGTCGTTTTGGTGAAGACTGACCTTCTGTTTCCCCTGCACAAAAACATCCATCTGTTTCTTCTTTGAATCTATCCGCCGCGCTTAATACGGCGGTAGCAGCCGCCGCAGCCCGTGTCCGATGACGAGTACCGCGAAGGCCACGTTGCGCCCCAGGAGCGGCAGGAACGGCAACTCCAGCGGCGTCTGCGGCTTTCCACGGGCGTAGACTTCGGTCAGCTGCGCTGCCAGCCGCGTCATCCAGTCCGTTGTCCGAGGCCACTCCCAGAGTGCCGCCCGCCATTCCACCGGAATGCCCTCCGGGCCGACCGCCGCTCCGACAATGGCACCCAAAATCGCCGCCGTCGTGTCCGTGTCGCCGCCGCAGCGGATGATCTCCAGAATGCCCGCCCGATAGTCCGCCGGATGGCGGAACCAGGCGTGCAGCGTGACGGGAACCGTGTGATACACGTAGCCGCCTACGCCGTGACCACATCCGAGTGACGCGGCAAATGCCTGTGTCGTTTCGCCTGCCGCCGCGCTCCTTGCGGCCCGTTCCGCCAGGGCCGTCATCTCCGGCGCGTCCACTCCCAGAGCCTGCCCCAGCGCCTCCAAGTATCGTTCTGCCAGTAACGGCGCACTCTCGGCCTGACCCGCGACCCACGCCGCCACCGCGACGGCCAGCGCTCCCGCTTCGGCATTCGGGTCCGTGTGCGTCATCCGCGTGGACGCCCGCACCAGCGCCCGCAGTCGTCCCGGCTCCGCACCGAAACACACGCCGCTCGCCGTCGGCGGGACGCCGACACAGAGTTTAAGCGTTGCCCGCAGCGTCGCCCAGCCGACCCCGGCGGGTAGTCCCCGCAGCCAGCGCCGCAGGCCCTGCGCCAGCCGCCGCCGAAACGACTCCGGCTCACCCGCCGACGCGATCAGCGCCTGCGCCACCAGGCAAGCATGCTCCGTGTCATCGGAAACCATGCCGCGCCGTCCAATGAGGCGTGGCCCATCCAACTGTGGAAACAGCCGCGCCTGTCGCTGCCGAGACAAACCTTCACACGCCAGCCCCGTCGCATCCCCGACCGCCGTTCCGAGCAGGCATCCCCGGATAGATTTCTTCACGTCAGCCAACTGCATCTTCGTCTTCATGATTTTACGGGATACCCAGGCGCGTAGCCGTCTCCGGGAGGGCAGGGTAAACACCCTCACGCGGCGTCATTAATGATGACAGGTCCCCTCTCGCGTTTTGATACTGCTCGTGAACGAAAGGCGTGATGTCCTCAATATTGAGAATCCATTCGCGTGAATAACGCTGCAATGTGTCGTCTCGCAAGCCGAGTTGAATAGCACGTCGCTCTACGTTATCGCCGGACGGGGAATGATCGGGATCCCATTGTAATCTGACGGAGGATGTTTTCAAGGCGTGTTTCCAGTCGGAATTGTTGCCGTAAACATTCGGCACAAAGGTCGAATGTACGGCACCAGCAAGAATGTGATCAAACGCCTCCCGACGGAGGGAAACGGCAAGGACCATTTCCTGGTCTTGCTTGGTCGCCCAACCGCAGCGATACATCATCCAGAGGAAGTTTGTCTTAATCCAACTCATCCGGGCCAGGCTGAACGGGCCACCGAAGTAGCCATGTTCCACGGCAAACTTCCCAATCGCCGGACGAAACGCTTGATACACGATAACTCGTTCCTCATCGAACTGGGCGAGTATGTGCCGCCCCTGTTGAGGCCAGCGATTCTTTTGAACGAGGTAATTCTCCACTGATAGTTTCATCATTCTCAGCCACCCCGCCTCAGTTGTTCCCGGACTTCCATGAGTATGCGACCCAGCATATTCTTACCATTGCCATCCGCGCCGCAGCCCCAGTAGTAGTCTTTAGGGGCGTCCTCAATCAGATAAGCGTCTTCGGTGCCGAGTAGAACGGCTCGGATGTCGTCGTGCTGCTCGAACTTGGCCCGGACGCCGAGCCGCATAATGTCGTCTTTCATGGCGTCCCAATCCGGGCGGAGCGGGCGCGAACGGTCATTGCCCAACGTCTTGGCTTCCATCGGTGACTTCGCAAGTTGGACGGCATATTCGCCGGGTGTTCCCTGAAACTTCATCGCCTGGAAGTAGTGTTCGACGGTCTGCCACGGCTGGCCGTCTATGGTGAAACTGTGCGGGGAGAAGTTCGAGAAGACGCCGTAAGGCGCGTCCCGCTCCCGATAAAATCTGATGGTTTCCATTGCTTGCGGCTTTCTAAAACGTCAGCGAGCGGGATGGGCCGCCGGTACCCAGGGCCTGCGACTGGAGGCTGATGCTCTGCGAGACGAAGTCCGCCAGACGCGCCAGCGTCGGGGCGTCCGCGCGGGCAAGTTCGACGTACTGCGTCAGACCGGCCTCGCTCGCGAACCGCTGCAGGTACGGGCCAACGCTGGCGTCCTGCACGTTCACGCCGACCAGCACCGACACGAATGATTCCAGCGCCTCCTCCTGAACGGCGCGCAGTGTGGCCTGACGCACGGCGTCCGCCGGGAGGCGGCTCGCGTTGTCCATGCCGTCGGTGACGACGAACAGGATCGCGTTCGCGCCGTAGCGGCCCTGCGCCAGATGCCGCGCGTAGTCCGCCGTCGCCGACACGGCATTCTCGGCGGCGTCGAAGAGCGCCGTCGAGCCGCCCAGATTGAGGATGCGGTCGTAGTCGCCCACGTGGCAGCAGTGCAGCAGTTTGAAGCCGTGCAGTTCGGTCATCTGGTCGTTAAAGCCTACCAATCGCAGCATCAGCGAGTCGGCGCGCGGGCTGTAGCGGCAGGCCTGCACGATGCGCTTGAGTGTCTCCGTCATCTCCCGCCCGAACGGCGAGACGCTGCTGCTGGTGTCCACGGCGACCGTGACCAGCGTGTACTCCGTCGCCCCCAGAGCGTCCAGGCGCGTGGCCGAATAGCCGTAGTGGTTCGTCGCCAGCGCGTGCCGGTCGAGCGTCATATCAGTCAAAACGGGCATAGTCGTCTCCTCCTAAGCGAGAAATTCGGTCGTCGTCGAGAGCCGCATCCCGCGCCCGGTCATCTCGCGGACGAAATCGGTCTGGTACGCCTCGAAGCCCGTGACGGGGCTGGTCGCGTCGGAAAGCAGGACGAGCTTCTTGACGAAACTTTCGTCGCCGAAGTTGTTGGCGATGTCGCGGACGGTGTTGGCGAGGCAGTGGCTCCCGGCTTCCCCGGCGACGGCGATCAGGTCGGCCTGCATCAGCGTCTGAATCAGCGCCGTGTTGATCTGCGTGCTGGGGTCCGACGGGTCGGGGACTTCGGCCTGCACCGCCGAATAATGCTCGGTGTAGATGTTGCTGCCTTTGGTGACGTAGTCCACCATCGCGAAACGCTTCTCCCAGTCGGTCAGCGCCGCGAAGAGTTCGGGCATCACGGCGTGGCCCGCGCTGCCGATCAGGCAGTGCGGCGGCCAGACGCAGAGCGCGTAGCGCCCGTGCTGTTCCAGCGCCTTGACATAATCCAGCGCCCGGCGATGCATCCCCGGCTGAGTCGTCGTCCAGCGCCCCGACTCCACATCCGCCGCGCTGATGATCGTGAACGGCGCGGGCGACTGGCC
Organism: Armatimonadota bacterium; assembly: GCA_964657535.1. Taxonomy (GTDB): domain Bacteria; phylum Armatimonadota; class Armatimonadia; order Armatimonadales; family Capsulimonadaceae; genus CAZZVX01. The sequence goes on from CAZZVX010000028.1 coordinate 13,493, forward strand.
CCGGCTGTCCCGCCAGAAGATCGGGTGCGCGATGTCCACGAAATGGTGCGAGTCGAGCGTCACGTGGATGTCGTCCAGTCGGGGCGCGAGCCGGCGGACCATCGCCGCCAGACGCGCGACGTCCCGCTCCGCGCCGGGGACGTACAGGGCGCCCGTGTCGGGATCGCAGAAGTCCACCTGCGGGTCAATAATCAGCAGTTCAACGTGCATCGTACCCTCCTTGTTAGTGTCTGTGTTACGCTAACATTCGCACTATACCACACATAAGCGTAAAAATAACGCAAACACGAAATAAATTTTTCAGGGCCGCAGACTGCGCAAGGACGACGCGCCTTTGGCGGGCGCGTCGGGGGCGAATTCGTAGAGGAGCGCCGGGCGGTGCGCGCCGCGCACTTCCTGAGTGGTCGCCGTCACCAAGCCCTGCGTCAGCACCCATTTACGGAAGTTGCGCCGGTCCAAACTAAAGCCCAGAAGTATTTCGTAGAACTCCTGCATCTGCGAGAGCGTGAACCGCACCGGCAGCAGGCCCCGGACGACGGCACTGCTGGTTTCCAGCTTCTCCCGCAATGCCCTCACCGCCGTGTCAAGAATCTGGGCATGGTCGAACGCCAATGGCTGCGGCAGGCTGTCCAGACTCCACCAGCGGGCGTCGGCGGCGTCGGTGTCTGCGCGCAGCACGAGCGTGTCGCTGGGGATCAGCGCCGTGTAAGCGATGGTGATCACCCACGTCCGGGGGTCGCGCCTGGGTTCCCCAAATACCCGCAGCTGCTCCAAATACACATTGCCCACGCCTGTCTCTTCCGCCAGCTCGCGCCGCGCCGCGTCGTCCGGCGTCTCGTCCGGGTGGACAAAGCCGCCCGGCAGCGCCCACTGCCCCGCGAAAGGCCACTCTTTGCGCTGGATAAGCAACACTTGGAGCCGCTTGTCACGCACCGTGAAAACGACGATGTCGGCGGTCACGGACGGGCGCGGGAACTGGGCCGCATCATACGCGGGCTGTTCTTCGGTGGGCATGGCGTAATCATAGCGCATTCATGGCCCCGCGTCAAGAAGCCCACCCTCCCTCACATTCCGAATCCTCCCATTATGGGAGGACCCTGCGCCGGGAGGAACGACCGGAGCAAGGTGGTGGGCCTCCTGGGCTTCCCCCGCAAATTTCCCTGGGCGTTGGGCGCGAAACGTGGAATAACCCCTCAGAGGAAACACCATGCAAGAGACAGATGCGCTGGAACTGACGCGGCGGGCGATCTACACGGCGATGCAGCTGATACTGCCGATCCTGACCCTGTCGCTCATCATCGGCGTCGTGGTCAGTCTCTTCCAGGCCGTCACGTCCATTCAGGAGCAGACGCTGACGTTCGTGCCGAAACTCGTCATCATCGCCCTCGCCCTGGTCTTCATGGGGCCGTGGATGCTGCACACGCTCGTCGGCTTCACGGCGGGTCTGATCAACAGCCTGCCCCACGTCATCCACTGACCCTGACGTATGGACCTTTTTTCGTTCACGACCGTCTCGTTCTGGGCCTTCCTGCAGGTCTTCGCCCGCGTCAGCGCGCTCTTCGTCAGCGCGCCCGTCTTCGGCGCCCGCGAGATTCCCCCGCAGGTCAAGGTCGGCCTGTCCGCGATCCTCTCGCTGGTCCTGCTGCCCATCGTCCGTCCGACGCTGTCGCAGGCCGTGCCGACCACGCTCTACCCGATGGTCGCAAACCTCATCGGCCAGGTGCTGATCGGGCTGCTCATCGGCCTGATCGTCTCGCTCCTGTTCGCCGCCGTGCGCGTCGGCGGGGACGTGCTGGACTATCAGATGGGCTTCACCCAGGCCGCCACGTTCAACCCGCAGTTCAACGAGACCGTTTCGCCTATCGCCAATTTTCAAGCCCAGTACGCGCTCGTGCTGTATCTGATCGCCAACGGACACTGGATACTATTGGCGTCACTGGAGCGCTCGTTCGTCAAACTGCCCGTCGGCCAGCTCGCGCTCGGCGGCGCGACGCTCAACTCCTTCACGGACCTGACATTCGCGATGCTCGTCGCGGGCCTTCAGATCGCCGCGCCGGGGGCCGCCGTGCTGCTGATCACCGACATCGCGTTCGCGTTCCTCAACCGCGCCCTGCCGCAGATGCAGGTTTACTACCTGGGGATGCCGGTCAAGATCATCGTCGGCCTGGCCGTAGTGCTGGCGATCCTGCCCGCCTTCACCTACGTCGTCGGCCACCTGGTCGCGTCGTCCCCGGACGACGTTTACACGCTGCTGCGCGGGATGCACCGATAACTCATGGCCGAAGGCGACGACAAACAGTTCCCGGCGACCCCCAAAAAGCGGGCGGAGGCCCGCAAGCACGGGCAGGTGGCCCGCTCGCCCGAATTCAGCGGGGCCACCGCGCTGCTGGCCGTCACCTGCGTCCTGCACGTCACGCTGCCGAGCGTCGGCGGCCTGTCGCTCATCTGGGACATGAAGCACGCCTTCGGCTTCAACCCCATGCACGAGGCGTTCGGGTTCGGGACGGTGACGCGCTGGCAGGAGATGGGCCTGTCGTGGGCCGGGCAGCTCATCCTGCCCGTCATGGCGCTGGCGATGGTGCTCGGCCTGGCCGTCAACATCGGGCAGGTCGGGCTGCAGATCACGCCCGAAGGCCTGGCGCCGAAGTTCGAGCGCCTGAACCCGATGAGCGGCTTCAAGCGCATCCTCTCGATGCAGGGCGCGGTCGAACTGCTCAAAGGGCTGGTCAAGATGGGCATCGTCGGCGGCATCAGCTACTCCACCATCAAGGGCGCCCTCGACTCCGGCGACCTGCTGCGGACCATGCGGATGCCCCTGCCCGACACCCTCGGCGTCGTCGGCGCATTGCTGTGGACGCTCGGCATCCGCGTCTCGGTCACGCTCTTCCTGCTCGCCATCGCGGACTTCGCGTGGCAGAAGCACCAGCACGAAAAAGCCCTGAAGATGAGCGCGAGCGAGATCAAGCAGGAGATGAAGCAGTCCGACGGCGACCCGCAGATCAAGGCCCGCATCCGGCGTTTACAGCGCGAGATGGCCCGCCGCCGCATGATGCAGGACGTGCCGCAGGCCGACGTCATCATCACCAACCCCACCCACTACGCCGTCGCGCTCGCCTACGAACCCGGCGCGCCCGCCCCCAAAGTCCTGGCGAAAGGCCAGGACGAGATCGCCCGCAAGATCAAGGAACTCGCCGCCGAACACCGAATCCCCATCGTCGAGAACAAGCCGCTCGCCCGCAGCCTCTTCGCCACCGTCGAGATCGGCGACATCATCTCCCCCGACCTCTACGAAGCCGTCGCCCAAGTCCTGGCCTTCGTCTACCGCACCCACGGTCGCCGCCGCCGAGCCTAGCCGAACAGGTCCAGAGTCTGCTGGGTGGGGTCGGGGCGCTTGGCGTCGGGGACGGGCTTGGGGAAGAGCGTGTCGAACTCGGCCTCGCCGACGGCCTCTTTCAGACGCCCGGCGAACTTGTAAAGCTTGGTGGCGTAGTAGTCCGTGTCCTCGTCGTGGGCGTAGTCCTGCAGCAGTCCCAGTGTTTTGTCGCGCTTCTGGTAGAGCGACACGAACTCGCCCTGGCGGATGCCCGCGCCTCTGATGGCGTCGGCGGCGCGCTTGCGCAGGTCGGAGGAGAGGAGTTTCTCGGTGACGCGCTCGCGCTTGGCGAGTTCGGCGACGGGCATCTGGCCGTCCTCGATCTGGGCGAGCAGGTCTTTGTAGAGGTGCGAGAGCCGGTCGCTGTTCTCATCCAAGAGGAGGTTGACGGCGTCGGTGAGGAACTTGCGCCCGTAGCGCTCGTCGGCGCGGGAGCGGAGGCTGGAACCCTTGAAGATCTTGTGGCCGTTCGGCTCCACTAAGACGTAGTTCTTCATCTTCAGCGAGAGCATGGCGGTGTAGGAGCCGTCGTGGGCGAGACGGATGCCCGGCGGCAGGGTGGCCCCGATGCGGTCCACGTAGGCGAGCTCGTCGGCCTCGGTCCGCACGTCGGCGGGGGGCTTGAAGTAGACGCCGTCGGTGTCAATCTCCACAACCAAGGCGCCCTGCGTCTCCAACTCGGCGGCGATGGCTTTGACGATCTCCTGGCCGGCCTCGGTGACGCGGCGGGCGGCGTCGTAGTCGTTGAAGTAGAACGGCCCGCCGATGTAGCCGTAGAACGAGTTGATGATGCTTTTGAAGGAGTTCTGAAGGCCGTCCCAGTAGGCGTACTCGCGGGAAGCTTTGGGGGTGGTCTTGAGGCGGCCTTTGGCCTCCAAACGGCGCGAAGTCAGTTCGGACAGCAGGGGCAGGAAGATGCCTAGTGTGTCCGAGGAGGGGGCGATCTTCTGGGTCAGCATGAGCGAAGGGTACAGGCTCTCGACGTCGGCCTTGACGATGGGCTTGACGACACCGGTGACGCGCACTTCGGTGTAGCCGCCGGGGTAGGGCTGCGAGGCTTTCTGCCGGGCGATGCTGCGCTTCTGGCGCAGGTACTCGCGGACGAAGACGGCGTTGATCTTCTCGCCGTTGCCCGTCACGGCGACGTTCTGGTAGGAGTCGGGGACGATCTGGGTCTGGTAGAACTCCGTCGGGGCGACGAGGGCGGCGAGGGCGGCGGTCTCTTCGGCGTCCTGGGCGGCGTAGAGTTTGACACGTTCCGGGTCGGTGCGGTAGATGTCCACGATCTCTTTGCGGTCCAGATACACGCGGTCGGGCGGGGCGATGCCGTAGGTCTGGGCGCACTCTTTGAGGCCATAGGAGGACACCTGGCCGCGCGACCAGTCGAAGCGCTGGGTCTGCAAGAGCGTGTCTAGAATGTGTCGTCCGTAGATGTAGGTGGGGGTGAACTGGCGGGCGTTGGTGCCGATGGCGCAGTTGCGGGGCATCCCGACCGTGGCGGTGACGCCGCCGCGCCCGAATGACGGGGCGATGTCGAGGGCGGACATCCGGGCCATCAAATAGGGCATATCAAACGAGTAGAGGTTGTGGCCTTCGATCACGTCGGGGTCGCGGGTGGCGACCAGCGTGAGTAACTGGCGCAGGATATCGGGTTCGTCACCGATCAAAACGTCGGACAGGCCCCGGTTGTCGGAGACGCTGACCATGAAGATGCAGGCTTCGGGCAGGGCGGGGTCGAGCGTGGTGGTCTCGATGTCTATCTGCATCCGGCGCAGGTCGTCGAAGGCCATTTTCTGGAAGAGGGTGATGCCGGAGGCGATCATGAACTGCTTGATGGCGCTGCCGTACTGCATGGTCTCGGCGTGTTCGTCCCTCAGACTCCGTTTGGCGTTCTGGTACGCCCCCCAGCCGCCGGGGAATTGGACAAGGTAGCGGTAGCCGGGGCCTTCCAATTCGGTGGTTTCGGCCCCGGCGAAGTGGCGTTCCTTGTCCAGCGCGAGCCAGGGGACAAAGGGGACGGTGCGCGTGAGGGTGGCGTCGCCTTCGCGCAGGAAGAGGGTGGCGTCGCGGTCATTGGTTTCCACGGCGACGACCCGCTCGGTGGGGTCGGCTCCGAAGAGTACCTGGTCAAAGTGGGCATCGCTCATGCCCTTATTGTACCCGATAGACGGCTTCCTATTCCTTCGTTTTGTGTGTATAATCGCCGTACATTATGGTATTATCAGACAGGGGATTTAATAAATGGCGACTGCATCGGCGAAAAACGCCCGCGTGGATTTACGTGTTGCGGCGGAGCAGAAGGAAAAGATCGAACGGGCGGCGTACTTGTCCGGCCTGAGTTTATCCGAGTTCGTCGTTTCCAAGTCGCTCGCCGCCGCCTCGGAGGTCCTGCAGCGACAAAACCAACTGACGCTGACGGAGCGTGACTGGCAGCAATTCCGGGCCGCGTTGGAGGCGGACGATGAGCCGACTGGAGCGGCCCAAAAGGCGGCGGCGCGTTACAACGAAGGACGCCTGAGCGGGGCCGCCTACGAATGGTGATTCAGCCGCTGGCGCGCGCCCACGACCGGGCCGGGTTTGATTGCGGCGAGGAGAGTCTGAACCGTTTCCTGCGCGATTTCGCCCGGCAGGACGCGGAACGCGATCTGGGCGTCACATTTGTGGCGGTCGAAGCGCCGGACAGCGCGGCCATCTGGGGTTACTACACGCTGACTATGAGCGAAGTGACACGCGCACTGGTGCCGCAGAAGAGTCTTCCGTCGGAGCGGCCCGTCCCCGTCGCGCTGCTGGGGCGGCTTGCCGTAGACAGCCGTCGGCAGGGCGGCGGGCTGGGTGAGCGCCTGCTGTTCGATGCTCTGTCCCATGTGCAGCAGGTGTCGTCTCAACTGGGAACCTTCGCCGTCGTGGTGGACGCGCTGGGGGAGAATGCACGGCGTTTCTACCTGCGCTACGGCTTCAAGTCTCTGCAGGACGATTCTTTGCATCTGTACCTGCCCGTGAAAGAGATCCGCCGAATGGGCTTGCGGCCTCAACGCGGCTGAACGTGTCCGTCGAGCCGCCGTCGCCTTGCGGACCTTCCCCAAGCCGGAGGATTTGAATGGCGGGCGTCAGGTGCAGTGTCTTGTTGCGCCGCTTACGTGTTAAGCAGCCACGAAAGCCAGCAGACGCCTATGACGTATAGCGCGAAGGCGCCCCCGGCCCCCGCGAGAAGGCCGTGCGCTAACTGACGCGCAGGACGCCATACCGCCAGGGCGAGAAGTGCGGCGGGGACCAGCCCGACAGCGAAGGTTCCGTAGAAGCCCGCGTGTCCGGCATGGGCAAGCCATGACGACACCCGGTACTCCCACAGTGGCCGCCCCGCCCGGACGCTATCGGTGGTGAGCCACCAGACGAACATCGGGACGGCACTGTACGCAAGGAAACCCGTGACCGCCCCAAACGTCTTCATGGCAGGGCGACTGTTATACGTTGTCGTGCTTTTCAAGGCCTGTACCTGTCAACTCGTATCCCCCGACCGCGCTGAACGAAGCGACGCAGGAGCGCAGTCTGGCGTCCGCTGCAACGATTGTTCGACCGCACCTATCACAAGGATCGGGCAAAATCTCTTGCGTGGGCGCGGATGTATCGCACCAGTGCCGAGCCGAACTCCCCGTGGGTGTCTAGCTCCCAGATTGCGTCGTTGAAGGGTGCGAAGAAGTCCGAGACCCTATCCTGGACCTCGTCCTCGTCCTCTCCCGCGTCCTCGTAGAGTTGTTCCATCCAGGACGCAATCTTGTCGCCCCCACCGGCCAAAACGCCTGCCGGGAAGAACGTCGTGGACTGGCGGCACGCCTAGGCGGCATCGCTAAAGCCTAGTTCTTGGAAGGCATCGGCTACCTGGGCGATGTCGAGGTTCCCCTGATAGAAGTAAGGGAAACCTCCGTTACCGACGGGATAGCGTGTCCACCAGGCTAACAGCACCACCCGTTCCGGCCCGGACAGATTTCCGATGCCCTCCCGCTCGTATCGCTTGTAAAGGCCGTCCTCGACCGTTCTGGTGAGGAACTTGTAATCGGCTGGCTCCATCGGTCCTGCTGTTCCTCAGCTTTGTCTGACGTTTAGCGTATGCAGTGCGGTCGAACGGCCAAGTTCAGCCGCGCCGAACGGAGCGACGAGGCACGAGGAGCGCAGTTTGGCGTCGGCTGCAACGCTTGTTCGACCGCGCTATGCAACCGCCATGTGGAAGCGCCGCTGCTTGCGCTCGGCGTCGGTCAGCAGTTCCTCTATGTCCTGCAAGGCCGTGATGACGCCCTCGGCATCTTCCTCGTCTTGGACACCTCGCCCCAACAGTGTCGGCTCGGTTTCCACACGCTCCCGAAGGGCCTGTATAGTCCTCAAGCCCTCGGCAGGGGAGAACCACTCCGGCTCGACCGACCAGAGATAACTGCCATTGCGGGTCCAACGCCCGCCTTCAAGTCGCGCCCCGGCCTCGGCCCCCTCAACGCCATCTTCCCCAATCTCATCAACGGCCTCCGCACGACTGATGCTCAGAAAGTCCATCAGCGGGCGCACTCCTGCCGCGTGGGCGATGGCTGTAAGTGCTTTGTCGTACTGAACCAGTTCTTTGCCGTTGTCAAAGACTGACCGGCGGAACTCGGGCTGACTGTCGAGTACCGGGCGTATCCCCATCCCCATCAAGTATCCTCCCAGGCTAGGTCAGCGCGGTCGAACGGCACCGCTCAACCGCGCTGGAGCGAGGTACGAGCGCAGTTTGGCGTCCGATGCAACGATTGTTATGCCGAGCCTTCGCCCGCC
>CAZZVX010000029.1:0-21230 GCA_964657535.1 Armatimonadota bacterium
GGGGCGGCTGTGGGGCTAGGTGGGGCGGCAGGCGCAGGGCGCAGGCAGGGCGTCTTCTTCGTCTGGGCCTCATCTTCGGGCCGTAGAATAAAGAAAACACTGCGGGAACGGAGTAGGGAACGATGCGGACTTTGCCGGTGGAGGATAAGTCGTCCGTTTCCGGGCTGCTCTGTCGGCATAAAGGCGCGGACACTCAAATAAAGGAGAAAAGGCGGGACGCGCCGAATACTCTGCCCAACATCGGGGCCGTGTCCCCGGCCCGGAGGAGACGCCATGACGAGAACGCGATGCCTGGGAATGCCTGTCCTGATTCTCTGCTGCAGCCTGTGCGGCTGCGGGGCCATGCACAAGCAGCAAGCGATTGACGAAAACAACAAGGGCTACGATCTGTATCAAAAAGGGCAGGTCGAGCCGGCCATCGCCGAATACCGCAAAGCGATTGCGCTCGACCCCAATCTTGCCATCGCCCACAACAACCTGGGTCTGGCACTGTACGATGAGCGCAAACTGGACGAGGCCATCGCGGAGTATCAGACGGCCATCAAACTCAACCCCAACGACGCCAAGATGCACAACAACCTAGGCCTCGTTTATCGCCGCGAGAAGCGCTACCCGGAAGCCGCCACGGAATGCTCCGACGCCATCCGTCTGGACCCGAACGATGCCAAGGCGCACAACAATCTGGGCCTCGTCTATTACGATGAGGGGCAGGAGACGCAGGCGGCGGACGAGTTCCGTAAGGCCGTGCAGCTCGACCCGACTTTGACCGTCGCCAAGCAGAATCTAGACCTGGTCACGTCCGACCAAAAAAGCTTGCGCTGAAACTCGCAACGGCGCGTCACTTCTTCAGGGGACGAGTCGGCTCACTTTCGTAGCGCGTCTGTGCCGTGTACGTTTCCCAGGCGCCCTTTTGATAAAGATCGCCGAAGAAAAGATACTGCTGCGCCCATCCCGCCATCGGGCCGAACCGGGCGCGGAGCAGGTCGCCGATCTTCTGGTACGACGCCTTCGTAAGCGCGCCTTTGGCAGTCGCCGGCGGCGTCCAGTCCTCCGGGCCGGTCAGGTAGCGTTTGTTGGCGATCTGTCGGATGTGCGTGTCTACGGGAATGGCCTCGTCCTTGTCGAGAGAGAACAGACACACGCAGTCGGCGATCTTCTCGCCGACGCCGGGCAGTGTCATCAGGGCCGCCTTCGCGTCGGCGTAGGACGCCTGCCGCAGCCCGACCAGCCACGGAGCGCCGCCAAGCGCCATGACCTGCCGCGCCGTCTCCTTGATGCGCTTGGCCCGAAATCCCAGTCCGAACTTCTCCATCTGCGGCACGGACGCTTCGGCGAGGCGGTGCGCGGGCGGGAAGCCGTAGTGCATCACCCCCGCGACCGGGCCGCTGGGGAACGGGTCCCCATACGCCCGGCACAGCGACGTGATCCCCTGCCGGATCCGGTACAGCGGCGCGGCGGGCGTACACAGGAACGAGAACAGGCACTCCTCCGGGTCCTGACGCACGACGCGCAGTCCCGGAAAGTCCGCCAGCGACGGCCCGATGTGCGGGTCCGCCGCCCCGAACTCGCGCGCCAGCGCCGAAAGGTTGATGTCCAGGCGGAAATAGTCCCGCACGAACGCCAGGTCGTTGCGGCGCGGCAGCGTCTCGTAGAACACCGTCTCCCGGTCCTGCCACAGCCGCACCAGCGTGTGCTGCGGGCGCTCCGGCCTGCCGCCGGTGACGGGCAGCAGGCAAGACCACCAGCCCTCCCTGTCCTGCTTCCACCGGAACGCCTGGCCGCAGATGACCGTGTGCTCAATATGCAGTTCGCTGATGGGGCAGGGGAATGTTGAGGCCATGAGCCTATTGTACGCCACGCCCCCGCCCTTTGTCAAACACGCAGAGCAATCGCAACATTCCGAATCCTCCCGCTTCGGGAGGACCCTGTGAGCGAGGAACGAGTGAACAAGGTGGTGGGCCGACCTACACAGGGGACATTTGACGAAAACCGAAATTGCGGTTATAATAACGTCAGGAGCCTCGGCTTCCAACACTTTCGACGCGCCGCACACGGCATCCGATGCCCGGTAGCGCGTCACGACCGTTCTACGAAAAAATCGCGCCCATGCGCCGCACAAAAATCGTCTGCACTATCGGTCCGGTCACCCGCAGCCCGGAGGCTTTGCGCCAACTGGCTGCGGCTGGGATGGACGTCGCCCGCCTCAACTTCTCGCACGGCTCCCACGACGAACACGCCGAGACCGTCGCCCACCTGCGCGCCGTCTCCCGCGAACTCGGACGCCCCATTGCCATTCTCCAGGACCTGTCCGGCCCGAAAGTGCGCGTCGGCAAGATCGCGGGCGAAGGCGTTCTGCTTCACCCCGGCGCGACCATCACGCTGACACTGCGCGACGTTCCCGGCGACGAACACGAGATCAACCTTCCTGTCCCTGAGATCATCGAGACCGTCCGCACGAACACGCATCTGATGCTCGACGACGGGCTGATTGAACTGCGCGTCGCGTCCAAAAAGTCCGATGCGTTGATCTGCGAGGTCATCGTCGGCGGCCTGCTGTCGTCGCACAAGGGCGTCAACGTTCCCGGCGTTTCGCTGCCTATCGCCGCCGTCACGGACAAAGACTTGGAAGACCTGAAGTTCGGCATCAGCCAGAAAGTGGACTGGGTTGCCGCCTCGTTCGTGCGCTCGGCCCGCGACATCGCCGTGCTGCGCGGCGTCTGCGAGGCCGCCCGTGCCAAGATTCCCATCATCGCCAAGATCGAAAAGCACGAAGCGATTCACAACATCGGCGAGATTCTGGACGCCGTGGACGGCATCATGGTCGCGCGGGGCGATCTCGGCGTGGAAGTCCCCATTGACGAAGTCCCCGTCATCCAGAAGATGCTGATCGCGCGGGCGAACGCCGCCGGCAAGCCCGTCATCACCGCGACCCAGATGCTCGACTCCATGATCCGCAACCCGCGCCCGACCCGCGCCGAAGTCACGGACGTGGCGAACGCCATCTACGACGGCACGGACGCCGTGATGCTGTCCGGCGAGACTGCCGTCGGCGCGTACCCGTTCGACGCCGTGCGGATGATGGGGAAGGTCGCGCAGCACACGGAAGCCGCGCTGGACTACGGCAAGATTCTGGAAGAAAAGAAGCGGCGCGACGACGAGAGACTCCAGGAAGGCGAAGGGCCGTCCATCACGCGCTCCATCGGGCAGTCCACCTGCGACATCGCGCAGGCCCTGAACGGCGCGGCCATCCTGACCGCCACCGCGTCCGGCCGGACGGCGCGCTACGTCTCCCGCTACCGGCCCAAAGCGCCGATTGTGGCGGCGACCAATCTCGCCGAGACGTATCAAAGACTGGCGCTGTTTTGGGGGGTCTACCCCGTGATGGTGGACATCGCCGCCGACTCGGACAGCATGATGCAGGCGTGTTTGGACGCCGCCGACAAGACCGGCCTGGTCAAGACCGACGACATCGTGGTCATCACCGGCGGCGTCCCCGTGGGGCTGCCGGGAAGCACCAACTTTATCAAAATCCACCGTGTCGGCCAGCCGCTGAAGCCGGAATGATTTTGGAGGATAGGGCCATCGAACGCGACCGCACCCGTTCCAGCCGGAATGACCGAACCACCGACGAGATCCCCTCGCGCGCCGCGCGCCGCCGGTCCGGCCGCCGTCCCCCGCGCATCCTGACCTTGTGGGCGCGGCTGACCTTGCTCGGCCTCGCCGTCCTGGTCATGGCGCTGGCCGCCGTCGGCCTGGTCGCCAAAGCCATTCGTCCTTACCGCGAAGCCAGTCTGCAGTCCCGGCAGCTCGCCGAGACGAGGCAGCAGATCAATGATCTGGACGCGCAGAATCAAGACCTGCAGCGCCGGATCGCCTACCTCAAGACCACGGGCGGCATCGTCGCCGAGTCGCGCAAAATAGGCTACCTGAAGCCCGGCGAGATCCCGTTCGTGGTCGAAGGCCTGACGCCGGATGCGGAGACACTGCCATTGTCGCAGCCCGCTCCGGCAGCGCAGTCCGCCCCACACAGCCGGTTCCGGCAACTGTGGCGGCGGCTGACGGGCCATTGACCCTTTGAAAGAACAACAGAATGAAGGAAATCCTCGTCAACGTTGATCACCGCGAGACACGCATTGCGGTGCTCGACGAGAAGCAGCTCGTGGAGCTGCATGTGGAGCGTGAACAGCGAGTCGTCGGCAACCTTTACAAGGCCCGCGTGGACAACGTCCTGCAGGGCATGGACGCCGCGTTCGTCGAGATCGGCCTGGAGCGCAATGCGTTCCTGTATGTCGCCGACATCCTCCCGGAAGAAGACGAAGACGGCGGGCGCCGCCGTGACCGGCGCGACCTGCACATCAAAGATTTAGTCTCGCGCGGCGACCAACTGCTGGTCCAGGTCGTCAAAGGCCCGCGCGGCACCAAAGGCTCGCGCGTCTCCACCCGCGTCTCCCTGCCGGGCCGTTTTCTGGTCCTGATGCCGGAAGCCAATAATCTCGGCGTTTCGCGCAAGATTGAAGAGGGCAAAGAGCGCGACCGGCTCAAAAAGATCGTCCAGAAGTTCCGCGAGCCGGGCTTCGGTGTCATCGTCCGCACCGAATCCGAGGGCCGCAGCGCCGCCGAACTGACTCAGGACTACTTGATGCTCACGGAGACCTGGCGCGGCGTCATCGAAAAGGCTAAAACGACGCGCGCCCCGGCCTTGATCCATCAGGACATGGGCCTGGTCTACAAGATTCTCCGCGATGCCTTCGGCTCCGATGTCAGCCGCCTCATTATTGACTCGCCGAGCGACTACCGCCGCGCCCATGAGATCATCGCCCGCCTGTCCCCCGATCTGCAGGACCGTATTGAACTCTACGACGGCGAAAAGCCGATCTTCGAGCATTTCAAGATCGAAGAAGACATTGACCGACTCCTGCGGCGCAAGGTGCCGCTCAAGTCCGGCGGCTCCTTGATCATTGACCAGACCGAGGCGCTCGTCTCGATTGACGTCAACAGCGGCAAGTTCACGGGGACGACCGGCCTGTCCGACACAATCTTCAAGACCAATCTCGAAGCGACCGAAGAGATCGCCCGGCAGCTTCGCCTGCGCGACCTGGGCGGCATGGTCATCCTCGACTTCATTGACATGGACAACACGCGCGACAAGAAGGCCGTCATGGACGCCTTCGTCAAGGCGCTCAAGGACGACCGCTCGCGCACCAAGATTTCCAGCATCTCGCCGCTCGGCCTGATCGAGATGACCCGCAAGCGCACGGGCGAGACCGTGGACACGGCGATGACCGACATCTGCCCCTACTGCCTGGGTCTGGGCCGCGTCCAGTCCGCCGAAACCGTGTCGCTTGCCGTCGAGCGCGAACTGCTCCGACTGGCCTCCACCAGCAATGCCGAAGCGTTCGTGATCGCCGCCCATCCCAGCGTTGCCGCCCATCTGATCGGCCCGCAGGGGGAAGACATCGAGCAGTTGGAGCGGGAAGTGCGCCGGTCGGTCTATGTCCGGGCCGTCCAATCCTGGCACCACGTCGAGAAGTACGAGATCGAGCCGAGCACGGTCCAGAAGATCGAGCAGAACTTCCCGCCGCCGCGCCGGGGGCAGATCGTCGAATGCTACGTTCACCGCGATGACCCGCAGGGCGACCGCGCCCCCTGGGCGACCGCGCACCTGCTGCCGCAGCGCACGTTCCAGATTGACTTGGCGAACGGCGCGAAGTTCCCCGGCCAGATCGTCCGCGCCCGCCTGATGGATGTCCGCCGCTCGGTCGCCGTCGGCGAAGTCCTGACCGGCGCCGCGCTCAAATCCGCCCAGGCCGGCGCGAACGGCGGGCAAGCCGAAGGCCGCCCCACCCGCGACCGACAGCCCGCGTAAAACCCGCACGTCGCTCAGGAACAAAAACCGATCAAAATCGGTTATAATGACATCACTGGGGGCGATAGGTTTCGACCGAGAGATTGAGCGCCCGAGACGCAAGCCGAGGCGCCGCTGGCCTCGTTAAAAGCGGCAAAAAAACAAACGCGAACACCAAGTTCACGACCCAGCGCTCTTACGCGCTGGCTGCCTAACCTAACCGTTAGCCAGAAACAGTCGCTGCTTTAAGCGCGACACGTCCGCCTTCCTCGCGCCTTGTCGGGGAAGAACGCGGGCGTTAAAACAGCAGGGATCACCGACGCGGCTCTGATATTCGACGCGCCGGGACATCAAAGAATATCTCGCGCCCGTGCATCCCGTCTGCGGGAGACAAAGGCGTTAGACTAAAACGCAGACTACGCTTGTAGTGTCTTTGGTTTTCGCTACTTGGGACGAGAGTTCGATTCTCTCCGCCTCCATACAGATGTCTACTGTTTCTGTGCAATGTGCAGGATGCGGCCAGGCTTTTGAGCGACGTGATACGGAAGTAACACGTTCTCAGAAACTTGGCCGCAAATTTTATTGTAGTCTCCAATGCCTGGGCAAGAACCGCGACAATTCGGTGTATGCGCATACAGGCCATCCGCAGACCCTTATCGCCGGCAACCGGAGGGATAGCGTGACTCCATTCCGCTGGTACATGAAAAGTATACGCTATCGCTGCCGGTATCAAAAGGCGAGTCGTCTTAAAGAAACAGGCCTGACCATTGACGATCTGATAGAGCAGTGGACACGGCAAAACGGCATTTGCCCGCACACTGGCTGGGAACTGGTTCTGCCGGATGATACAAATGGTTGGAAGCAGGGGCTAAGGCCGAACTGCGCGAGTCTGATCGGATTGACTCCGCACGCGGCTACATGAAGGGCAACATTGTCTTTGTCGCCGTCATGTTCAATTTCGCCAAGAACGCCTTCAGTGATGACGACGTGATTGCCTTCTACTGAGTGGTCGCAAATCGTGCGGCCAAGTGATATTGTCGCCTGTTGAATGAAATACCCTGCCGACAGGCAGGGCTTATTCGGCATCCGGGGACCGCCGTAGGGGCATGACACGTCATGCCCTTCCTGCCCCTTCGCATTTCCGATTTGACAACCTTCCCGCCGTTCGGCTATAATACCGCACTCTTTTGTGTGGAGATGATGCAACGTGGCAGCTTATCAAGACCAACCCCAGCAGGAACCGAGCGAGATTTGGAAGCGGCGGCACACGGCGGCCCATGTCATGGCGCAAGCCGTTTTGGAAGTGTTTCCAAATGCCAAACTTGCCATCGGCCCGCCGATTGAAGACGGCTTTTACTATGACTTCGACCTGCCCCGCTCGCTGACCCCCGATGACTTGACCGACATCGAGGCCCGGATGCAGCGCATCCGCAAGGCCGACCTCCCGCTGACCCGCTCCGAGCGGCCCCGCGAAGACGCCCTGGCCTACGAGGCCGAGCGCGACCAGCCCTACAAAGTGGAACTCATTCACGACCTGCCCGAAGGCGAAACGATTTCTTTCTACACGCAGGGCGACTTCACCGACCTGTGCCGGGGGCCGCACGTCGCATCCACAGGGCAGATTGGCGTCTTTAAATTAGATCATACGGCGGGCGCGTACTGGCGCGGCGACGAGAAACGCGCCCAGTTGCAGCGCATCTACGGCGTCCTCTTTGACACCCAGGAAGAACTCGACGCCTACTACGTCCGGCTGGAAGAAGCCAAAAAGCGTGACCATAAAGTGCTGGGCAAGCAGCTCGGCCTGTTCGCCAACTCCAGCGTCGTCGGCCCCGGCCTGCCGCTCTGGCTGCCCAAAGGCGCGACCATTCGCCGCATCCTGGAGCGGTACATCACGGATGTCGAACTGGCAAGCGGCTACGAACACGTCTACACGCCCCAGCTTGCCAAAGTGGACCTCTATAAACAGTCCGGTCATTGGGAGCATTACAAAGACGGAATGTTCCCTGTGATGAAGATCGAGAACGAGGAGTTCGTCCTGCGGCCCATGAATTGCCCGCACCATATCCAAATTTACAAAAACGAACTCCATTCTTATCGTGATCTGCCGGTGCGTCTTGCCGAACTGGGAACCATGTACCGCTACGAGAAGTCCGGTGAGTTGTCCGGCCTGTCCCGCGTCCGCGCCATGACCCTCAACGATGCCCACGTCTTCTGCACCGAAGACCAAGTCAAGGAAGAAGTCAAACAGTGCATTCTGCTCGTCGAGCGCGCCTACCGCAAGCTCGGCATCACGGACTACAGCTACCGACTCAGCCTGCACGACCCTCACAACACGGAAAAGTACGTCCCGAACCCGGCATTGTGGGAAAAAGCCGAAGGTGAACTGCGTGAAGTCTTCGCCGACCTCGGCCTGCCCTACTATGAAGGCGTCGGCGAGGCCGCGTTCTATGGCCCCAAGATTGATATTCAGCTCCGCAACGTGCTGGGCAAAGAGGAGACCGTTTCGACGGTTCAGGTAGACCGGCATTTGCCGAACCAGTTTGAGTTGGAATACATCGGCGAGGACGGCGGCACACACCGCCCGGTGATGATCCATCGCGGCGTCATCAGCACCATGGAGCGCATGGTCTCGTTCCTGATCGAACACTACGCGGGCGCATTTCCGGCCTGGCTCGCTCCGGTACAGGTTCTGCTACTGCCTATCGCCGACCGGCACAAGGAGTATGCCGAAAGCGTTGCAGCGAGACTGCGCGAGGCCAGCTTCCGCGTCGAGGTAGACGCGCGCAACGAAAAGGTCGGCAAGAAGATCGCCGAGGCCGAGACGCAGAAGATTCCCTATATGCTGGTTGTCGGCGACCGCGACGCCGCCGCCGGCAGCGTCTCCGTCCGCAAGCGCAGCGCGGGCGACCAGGGCGCCGTGCCGCTCGACTCGTTCATCGAACAACTTCGGCAAGAAACCGCGTCCTAATGCTTGACAGGGAACGGCCTCTTCTGCTATACTAAACGGGATTTATATTGCCTATCGCAGTACCGGCCCATTGTGTCCGGGTAAGGAAAACACGTACCCATAAACAACAGAGATTTTCGCAGAGACCCGCGCGAGCCACGGGTCAACATGAACGAGCGGATCCGCCACCGCGAAATCCGCGTCATTGACGAAGACGGGGCGCAGCTCGGCATCATGACCCCGCGCGACGCCATTGCCATGGCACGTGAACGCGGTATTGACCTGATCGAAGTTGCCCCGCAGGCGCAACCGCCTGTCTGCCGGATCATGGACTACGGCAAGTACAAGTACGATCAGGCCAAAAAAGAGAAAGATGCCGCCAAAAAGCACAAGCAGAGCGAACTGAAGGCCATTCAGATTGATCCCCGCTCCGGCCAGATCGGTGAGCATGACCTTCTCGTGAAGGTCAAAAACGCCATCAAATTTTTGGAAGACGGCGACAAGGTCAAAGTCACCTACCGCTTCATCGGGCGCAACATCACGCACCCAGAGTTCGGTCGTCAGCAATTAGACCGGGTCATCCAGATGACGTCCGAAGTGGCGCAAGTGGAGAAGCCTCCGGCGATGGAAGGGCGCATGATGACCATGATCCTTAGCCCGACCAAGAGCGCCGCCGGCCCGCATCCCGGCAAGCCCGCCGAGCCGAAGCCTGCCCCGGCCAAGCCCGCGCCGCCGCGCCCGGACGCGCCGGCCCCGCCGCCCGCCTGAGCCGCGAATTGCGATGACAGTGTTGACGAACCCGGCGCGTCAGCCACGCTCCGGGTTCGTTGCCGTGTGAACAGTTACTCAGAAACCGAAGGACAAAGAGATGCCTAAAATCAAGACACGTAAGACCGCCGCCAAGCGGTTCAAGATCACCGGGACCGGCAAGTTGATTCACAACCACTCATACCTGAATCACCTGAACATCCACAAGGGACCCGGAGAACTGCGTCGCCTGGGCCGCGAGTCCGAACTCTACAAGGGCAAGCGCAAATCGATCAAGCGTCTGCTCCCCAACGGCATCGCTGAATAAGTGCAGCTCTGCCGTAACACAAATTTGCTAAAACGAACTGGCCCATTGCCCTTGCCACTGGTCTTTTTCCCATTCCGATAGGGGAAAGGTGCCGAAGGTGGATAGAGGGCTTCCGGGCTGAAAGATTGAAGGGAACCAAACAATGGCTCGTGTCAAGCGTGGTGTGATGAAGCACAAGCGCCACCACAAGATTCTGAAAGAAGCATCCGGCTACTGGGGCGGCAAATCCCGCCTCTTCAAGAGCGCCAACGAAGCCGTGATGAAGTCCGGCAACTACGCCTTCCGCGACCGCCGCGTCAAAAAGCGTGAGTTCCGCAAACTGTGGATTGCCCGCATCAACGCCGCCTGCCGCGCCCAGGGCGTCCAGTACAGCCGCTTCATCGCCGCGCTGGCCGCTGGCGGCATTGACCTGGACCGCAAAGTCCTCAGCGAAATGGCGATCAGCGACAACGCCGCGTTCAACGCCCTCGTCGCCTCGCTCAACATCACGACGCCCGCCCCGACTTCGGGCATCGCGGTCGCCTGACACACGCGATGACGCCGCAGCAACAGTTGGAGCAGGTCGCCGCCGAAGCGGACGGGGCTTTGCAGCAGTCGAAGACGACGGCGGACGTGGACGCGGTCGAGGTCGAGTATCTGGGGCGCAAGGGCCGTCTGACCGGCCTCTTGCGCCTTGTGGGTACGCTGCCGCCTGATGAAAAGCCCGTCTTTGGGCAAAGCGTCAACGCGCGCAAAGACGTTCTCACGGCGGCGCTGGCCGAGAGAAAGGCCGCGCTCGCTTCCGGCGAACGCGCCGCGCGTCTCGCCGCTGACGCGGTTGATGTCACCCTGCCCGGCACGCCCCGCCTGCCCGGCGTCCTGCACCCCCTGACTCAGACTATGGCCGATGTCAAGGCCGCACTGATTTCCATGGGCTACTCGTTCGCCGAGTACCCAGACATCGAAGACTACTATTACAACTTCGAGACGCTGAACTACCCGCCCGACCACCCGGCGTTCGACGAGCAGATGTCGTTCTACATTGACGACCGCCATTTGCTCCGCACCCAGACGACCGCATTCCAGGCGCACGTCATGGAGACACGCAAGCCGCCCATCCGCGCCGCCACTCTAGGCCGCTGCTACCGCTACGAGGCCGTAGACGCCACGCACCTGCACACCTTCCATCAGGTGGATCTGCTGGCCGTGGACGAAGGCCTGACGCTGGCCGACCTTAAAGGCACGTTCGCGCACCTGGCCCGCCTCCTGTTCGGCGATGTGGAAGTCCGCTTCCGCCCCGACTTCTTTCCCTTCGTGGAACCAGGCGTCGAAGTCGCTATCCGCTGGAACGACCGCTGGCTGGAACTCGGCGGCGCCGGCATGGTCCACCCAAACATTCTCAGCGCGATGGGCATTGACACCGAACGCTATACCGGCTTCGCCTGGGGGCTGGGCGTGGACCGTATCACCATGTCCAAGTTCGGCATTGACGACATCCGCCTGCTTTTTGAGAACGACCTGCGCTTCTTGCGGCAGTTTTAGCCCTATGAAACTCCCTGTCGAATGGCTCCGCGAATACGTGGACACGCCGCTGTCCGATGACGAACTCGCTGAACGGCTGACGATGGCCGGGCTGGAAGTCGAGGAAACGATGCCGTCGGACAATGGCCCCGTCTTCCACACCAAAGTCACGCCCAACCGGGGCGATTGGATGTCCGTTGTCGGCTCCGCCCGCGAAGCCGCCGCCGCGTTAGATCTGCCCCTGAAGTGGAACCCGCCGCCGCTGCCTGACGAGAACGATGACGCACGCCGCTGGGCAGGCGTCCGCGTGGACGCGCCCGCGCTCTGCCCCCGCTTCACCGGCAAAGTCATCCGCAACGTCACCCTGAAGCCCTCGCCGGACTGGATGCAGCGCCGCCTGCTCGCCGCCGGAATGCGCCCGCTCAACGTCGTCGTGGACATCACCAACTACGTCATGCTGGAACTCGGCCAGCCGCTTCACGCCTACGACTACGACACCCTCCCCGAAGGCCAAATCATCGTCCGCACGGCCCAGCCGGGCGAAACCCTCACGACGCTGGACGGTCAGCAGCGCCAACTGTCGCCCGAAATGCTGGTCATCGCCGACCGTGACCGCGCCATCGGCATCGCAGGCGTCATGGGCGGCAGCGACACCGAAGTTTCCGACACCACCCGCCACTTATTTTTGGAGTCGGCGCACTTTGACCCCGGCAGCGTCCGCCGCACCTCCAAGCAATTGAGCCTTTCTACCGAAGCCTCCTATCGCTTTGAGCGAACCGTAGACCCGGAACTTGCCCCCATTGCCCTGGAACGCGCCGCCGAACTGCTGGCCGACCTCGCGGGCGGCGAAGTCGTCCTGGGCCGCATTGACCTCAACCCGCGCCCCGCGCAGGCCCGCACCATCGCCCTGCGCCCGTCCCGCGCCAACGCCATTCTCGGCACCCAACTCACCGAAGACGCCGTCGCCTACAGCCTGCGGCGCCTGGGCTTGATCGTCCATGCGACGGGCGAACCGCTGCAAGTCGTCGTCCCCACTTTCCGCCCCGACCTGACCGCCGAGATTGACCTGATCGAAGAAGTGGGCCGCATGGTCGGCTACGACACATTGCCAGAAACCCTGCCCCCGGCCCGCGATCCGCAGGGCGGCGTGGACGCCCCGGAAAGCCTGTTCGCGTCTCAAGTACGCTCGCTCCTGGCCGGCCTGGGCCTTCAGGAAGCCCTCACCAACTCGCTCGTTGCCCCGTCCCCGCTTGATGACGACGTGACACAGAACCAGCGCGTCCGCATCCGCCAGGCCTTGTCCGCCGAACTGTCCGGCCTGCGGACGGCGCTCCTGCCGAACCTTTTGGAATCCCTCGTCCGCAACCTCAAGCGCCGCCGCCCCGATGTTCGCCTGTTTGAGATCGG
Organism: Armatimonadota bacterium; assembly: GCA_964657535.1. Lineage (GTDB taxonomy): Bacteria > Armatimonadota > Armatimonadia > Armatimonadales > Capsulimonadaceae > CAZZVX01. The sequence goes on from CAZZVX010000029.1 coordinate 12,775, forward strand.
CAAGACCTTCACACTTGGCGCAGGGCAGGGGACTTACAACGAGACGCGCCACGTCGCCGCCGTCCTCACCGGCACCGCCACCGCCCGCGCTTGGAACGAGCCGAACCCGCCGCCTGTTGACTTCTTCACCGCCAAAGGCATCGTCCAAAGCCTGCTCGACGGCCTGCGCCTGCCCGCCGTCACCTTCGCCCCCGAACATCGGCAGGGAATGCATCCGGGCCGCTGCGCCGCCGTCGCCGTTGCGGGCAAGACCGTCGGCTACGTCGCCGAAGTAGACCCCGATACCCTCCAGACCGACCTGGACGCCCCCCACGCCGTCGGGCGCGTCGCCGTCTTTGAACTGGACGCCGACGCCCTGCGATCACTCGGCGGCCAAACGCCCCGCTACCACGCCCTGCCCAAATTCCCCTCCGTCACCCGCGATCTCGCCGTCATCGCCGACGCCGGCACGCCCTACGCCCTGCTCGCCGACATCACTCAGGCCGCCGCCGACCCCGCCCTGCTCCAAGACGTATCCCTCGTCAGCCTGTACACCGGAACCGGCATTCCCGACGGCAAAAAAAGCGTCGCCCTGCGTCTGACCTTCCAGCCCCAAGACCGCACCCTCACCGACGCCGACCTGGACTCGCAACTCGCCGCCATCCGCCGCGCCCTCGCCGACCGTGCCGGCGCCGCAGAACGCTAAAAAAGCGCCGAAGGCTTGCCTTCGGCGCTCCTACATAATCAGCGTTCTAGCCAAACCAGATGCCGATTTCCTGCTCCGCGTTTTCCGGCGAGTCGGAGCCGTGAATTAAATTCTGTTCAATGGTGTTGGCGTAATCGCCTCGAAGCGTACCGGGCAGGGAGTCGGCGGGCTTGGTCGCGCCCATCATCTTGCGCGACAGGGCCACCACATCGTCTCCTTCCCAGACCATTGCGACCACAGGGCCACTGCTGATAAAGTCCACCACGCCCTCAAAAAACGGCTTGCCGCGATGCACCGCATAGTGCGCCTCGGCCATCTCGCGCGTCGGCGTCAGCAGCCTCAATGCCGCCAGCGTGAAGCCTTTATTCTCAAAGCGCCGAATGATCTCCCCGACCAACCGCCGCTGCACCCCGTCGGGCTTGACCATCAAAAACGTCCGTTCCACAGTGAATCCCTCCCAGCACAGTTTGCGTCTCAAAACGCCGTGATAGTGTAGTATAATACAGGCAGAAAGTCAAGGAGCCTGCACCTATGCTGAAAACATTCTACGCCGCGTCGGCCCTGCTGCTGATCGGCATTCCCGCCTTCGCCGCGCCCGCCGCGTCCCCGGCTAAAAAAGCCAAGCCCGCCGCGCTTGTCTGCCCCGTCACGGGCGAGACCATCGCCTCCGTCAAAGATGCCGTCGGCCATAGCACCTACAAGGGTAAGACCTATTATTTCTGCTGCTCCTCCTGCAAGCCGATGTTTGATAAGGACCCTGCCAAATACACGAAATCGGCCAGCGCCGGCACTAAATCCATACCCAAGATGTGACAAGATTACGGCCCGGCAGGTTGGACCTGCCGGGCCGTCTCGCGTCTAGGCTGCCGCCGCGCTCTGCTTCCAGGCAGGGCGCTTCGCCTCATACGCCGCAATGTCCGCCTCGTGCTGCAATGTCAGCCCGATGTCGTCCAGCCCGTTCAGCAGCAGATGCCGCCGGAACGAGTCCACGTCGAAGTGCGCGGAAAAGCCCTCTTCATCAGATACCGTCTGCGTCTCCAAATCCACCGTCATCCGATAGCCCGGCGCTTTCGCCCGTGCCAGCAATTCATTGACTGTTTCTTCGGGCAGCGTGAGCGGCAGCATCCCATTCTTGAAGCAGTTGTTGTAGAAGATGTCCGCATACGACGGCGCGATAATCGCCCGGAAGCCGTACTGGTTCAGCGCCCAGGGCGCGTGTTCCCGTGACGACCCGCACCCGAAGTTCTTGCCCGCAATCAAGATCTTCGCTCCCTGATATTGCGGCGCGTTGAGTTCAAACTCCGGGTTCGGCGTTTTGCCGTCGCCTTCGTAGCGCCAGTCAAAAAACAAAAACTCCCCAAACCCCGTGCGCTCAATGCGCTTGAGAAACTGCTTCGGAATGATCTGGTCGGTGTCCACGTTCACCCTGTCCAGCGGGGCCGCCAGCCCCGTCAATTTTGTAAATGCGTCCAAGTTATTTGCTCCTGTTCGTAGTCTGTTTCTGTAAGGGCGTCTCTTGTGGTGCTTGAAGTGGCTGTCCTACAGGCGCTTCGGGTGGGTGTGGGTAAACTCTTGGTGAAAGCATCTGGCCTATAACCGGCGGAATGCAGTGACCGACACGCACATTTCTATTTTGGGAACTTCGGTGTTTGGCACGGCCTACAAGATGCCATGCTTTACGCATATGCATTGATGGCTGTTTTGAGATCCTATGTGTCAGCATCATCTCGCTTGTCATCACTCTGCCGTCCGCCAGGCGCGTCAGTCGAACGCAGACACGCATCCCCGTTTGATCAAGCAAATCCTGCGCATCGGCCTTCGTCATTTGCGACAGGTCATTCACCGTCTTCTGGCACTTGGGGCAGAAACGGGCCTGCTCCGTGCCGCTCATAGCGTTCCAATCCTCGTGGCATGGAACGGGAATCTGTATTTGGTGCAGCGGTATCATGGTGTTTTCCTCCTACAGTGCCAACGCTTTGTTTCCTTACGAGCGAACCGTGCGCAAGATGACTCGCTGCCAGGCGAAGTGTGTTTCGCCCTCGGCGTCTGCGGTGATTTGAAATGCGCGCCGGGCGGCAGGCGGCGCGTCCCGGAACATCTGCCGGACACGTTCGGCTCGCTCGCCCGTCGCGCCTGCCGTTTCCAGCCAGGGCGTCAGCGCGAGTTGGATGGCCCCCGACAATGATTCTAAATCCGTGACCGTGAAGCCCGCTTCGGCAGCAAGCGCGCGCCACGTTTCCGGCGGCAAGTTCGCATTATGAGACGAGTCGCGCACTTTTTCCACGTCGTTCTGCCACGCGGCAGTTTCGGCGTCGCCGTCAGGAACCGTCGTGTCGCCCAGGACAAACACGCCGCTCGGCGTCAGCACCCGACGGACTTCCGCCAGGAACGCCCGTACATCTGTAAAATGATGCGGCGCAATCCGCACCGTCACCAGGTCAAACGCGCCGTCGCCAAACGGCAGCGTCTCGGCGGGCGCTTCCTGCCAGGCGACGTTGGCGATGCCCTGCTCCTGCGCGCGCTTGGCGGCCTGCGCCAGCATCCCCGGCGACACGTCTGCACCGACGACATGGGCCACGCGCGGCGCGAACGCCAGCGCCGTGAACCCCGTTCCCGTCGCCACGTCCAGCACGTCCCAACTCGGCTGCGGCGCGGCCAGTTCCAGCATTCGCTGCAAGGTCTCGTCCGACCAGGTCGCCCACTGCCCGTTGTAGTGTGCCGCCTGCCGGTCAAATTGCTCTTTGGCTGAGGTTGATACGTTGGTCATAAATTTCTTTATCCGCTGGGCTGCCAATTCTCAATGGGATGAATCGCTTTGTTCGCCGATCTCTAATAACTTGCGCTGAAAGCCGTAATGCGAAAGACATAGCCCATGCGCTACGCTTTTGTGCGATACTCCGCGCGACGCAGTAACCGTTGCATGAAGGTTGCAGTTTCTGCTGCCCGCGAATCCGGCAAGGCCAGACAGACAACACAAAACCTGTTTGTGATGGCGACCTTCTGCCAGAAGTCCGCCTCGTTGATCGTCACGAATGTCGGCTCCTGCGCCCGCTCCAGCAGTACCGGAATTGCCTCATCTTTGATAACCGTTCCAGGTCGCAAATCTGTAATGAAACGCACCGCGCCTGGATACCAACGGGAGATGGCACTCTCAATGCCGCGTCCCAGCAACTGTTCGTCCAGAACAATCATGAGACTTTACACCGTGACAAGTTCGGGCAGACTCGTCAGAAAACTGCGCGTAACAATATCGGCGGCTTCCTGCACCGCTTCGCGCGGAACACGTCCTTCATAGCCGGCGACAATGTTCTCCACGCTCTCGCCGCACGCAAGACGGCCTAGCGTTCCTGCCACTTCAATGCGCGTGTATTTGAACGTTGGGCGTCCGCCGCACACGCCGACGGCGCGCACAACGTAACGGCCCAGAGGGACATATTCATAGGGTTCCCCGCCAACCATTTCCTGCTGAAGTTCCGCCTGCATGACTTCGTCTCCTCGTTACCCTGTCACCTCGCGCACGTCTACCAAATGCCCGGCAATGGCGGCGGCGGCGGCCATTTGGGGGCTGACCAAGTGTGTGCGACCGCCCTTGCCCTGACGGCCCTCAAAGTTGCGGTTGGAGGTGGACGCGCACCGCTCGCCCGGCTGCAAAATGTCCGGGTTCATGCCCAGGCACATGGAGCAGCCTGCCTCGCGCCACTCAAACCCGGCGTCCTTGAACACCACGTCCAACCCTTCGGCCTCGGCCTGCCGCTTGACCTGCTCCGAGCCGGGAACGGCCAGCGCGCGCAGCCCTTCCCGCACATGATGCCCTTTCAGGATACCGGCGGCGGCGCGGAGGTCTTCAATGCGCCCGTTCGTACACGACCCTATAAAGACCGTGTCCAGCGCGATGTCTTGTATGCGCTTGCGCGGCTCCAGGCCCATGTACTCCAATGCCCGCTCGGCGGCGCGGCGGTCGGATTCGCTGGTGAAGTCGTCGGGGGAGGGGACGGCGCTCGTGATGGGGACGACCATGCCGGGGCTGGTTCCCCAGGAGACATAGGGCGCGATCTCATCGCCATTCAACTCAACCAGCGTGTCATACGTCGCGCCGGGGTCCGTCGGCAGCGACTGCCACGCGGCCAGCGCTTCGTCCCATGCCGCGCCCTGCGGCGCGAACGGCTTGCCCTGCACATACGCGAACGTCTTCGCATCGGGGGCGATCAGCCCGGCCCGCGCGCCTGCCTCAATGCTCATGTTGCAGACCGTCATCCGGCCTTCCATGGACAGTGAGTTGATGACATCACCCGTATACTCAACGACGTAGCCCGTCGCGCCTGCCGTGCCGATTTTGCCGATGATCGCCAAGATCACGTCTTTGGCCGTGACGCCCGTTCCGAGTTTCCCATTGACACGGATTTCCATCGTCTTGGGACGGTCCTGCGGCAGCGTCTGCGTCGCCAGAACGTGTTCCACTTCGCTCGTCCCGATGCCGAACGCCAAAGCGCCAAACGCCCCGTGCGTGCTGGTGTGGCTGTCGCCGCACACAATCGTCATGCCCGGCTGCGTCAATCCCAGCTCCGGCCCGATGACGTGAACAATGCCCTGACGGCTGGAATTGAGGTCGTACAGCGTCACGCCAAATTCGCGGCAGTTATCGGACAGCGTCTGCATCTGCTTTTTGGAGATCTGGTCCACAATCGGCAGTGACCGATCCGTCGTTGGCACGTTATGATCCATCGTCGCCACTGTTAAATCCGGGCGGCGGACGGTGCGCCCCGTCAAACGCAGCCCTTCAAATGCCTGCGGCGAAGTCACTTCATGGACCAGGTGCAGGTCAATATACAGCAGCGCGGGCTGTCCGGCTTCCTCGCGGACAACGTGCGCGTCCCAAATCTTCTCAAACATCGTTTTCGGCATTGGCTTTGTCTCCTTGCGCTTTTCTTTATTATAGCCCGAATGTGCGCGTGTGTCCAATATATCTTTTCGGGGTAAACGATACACAGGAGATATGACTGCATGGAAATCCGTCACCTGCGCTACTTCGTCGCCGTCGCGGAAGAACTGCATTTTGGCCGCGCCGCCGAACGATTGTTCATCGCGCAGCCCCCGCTCAGTCAGCAGATACAGCAGTTGGAACGCGAACTGGGCGTGGCCCTGTTTGAGCGCACCAGCCGCCGCGTCCGACTGACCCCGGCGGGCGCGGTCTTTCTCCAAGACGCCCTGCACATCCTGGCCCGCGTCCAAGCCTCCGTGCAGGACGCCCGGCGCGCCGCCAAAGGCGAACTCGGCACGCTCGCCATCGGCTTCGTCGCCTCCGCGACCTATGACTTTCTCCCCCGCGTCCTGCGCCGCTTCCGCGAGCAATACCCCGACATTGAACTCCTGCTTTCCGAACAAAACGCCGCCGAACAGTCCAACGCCCTGCGCGAGAAAACCATCCACGTCGGCTTCGCCCGCCCCGCCATTGAAGCGCCTGAATGGGTCGCCAAACCCATCACCCACGAGCCATTCTTGCTCGCCGTCCCCGAACACCATGCCCTCGCCGCCATGCCCGCCGTTGCGCTCCCCGAACTCGCCGCCGAGCCGTTCATCGCGTTCCCGCCCGACCCCAAGCCCAGTTACGCCGATCTGGTCAAGGCCGTCTGTGAAGCCGCAGGCTTTTCTCCCCTCGTCGCCCAGGAGGTGCGCGAAATGCAGACCGCCCTCAGCCTGGTCGCCGCCGGCATGGGCGTCTGCCTCGTCCCCGCCTCCGTCCAGAATGTCCAGCGGCGCGGCGTCGTCTACTGCCCCCTCACAGGCCTCGCCCCCACCACCGACCTCTCCGTTGTCTATCGCAAAGACGACCCTTCCCCCGTGCTGGCCCTGTTCTTAGACACCATGCAGGAAAACGCCACACCCCAAATCCTCCCAACGCCGTAGTCACACTCCGAATCCTCCCGCTTCGGGAGGACCCCGTGAACGAGGAACGAGTGAACAAGGTGGTGGGCCATCTGAAAGTGCGTTTCCGTGTTTCCCACACGCCGCAGCGCGGGTAGACTCGCCCCACCAGGAGAAAGTTATCCCCGTGAACGAACAGCAAAAATGGCCCGACACGCTCTGGATCGTCCGGCACGGACAGAGCGCAGGCAACGTCGCCCGCGACGCCGCCGAAGCCGCAGGCCAGGCCGTCATTGACATCGCCCACCGCGACGCCGACGTGCCTCTCTCCGATTTAGGCGAGCGCCAGGCCCAGGCCGTCGGCCAGTGGTTCGGCGAACTGCCCCCCGACCGGCAGCCGACCGTTGTCCTCACGTCCCCCTACGTCCGCGCCCAGCAGACCGCCCGCCTCGCCGTCCAATCGGCGGGTATTGACCCCGACTCCCTCGCCTGGGCCGTAGACGAGCGCCTGCGCGAAAAGGAGTTCGGCATACTGGACCGCCTCACCCCCATCGGCATCGCCGAAAAATACCCCGACCAGGCCGAGTTCCGGCGACTATTGGGTAAGTTCTACCACCGGCCCCCCGGCGGCGAAAGCTGGTGCGACGTCATCCTGCGCCTGCGCAGCGTCGTAGACACTCTCACCCGCGAAGGGCGGCGCGAGCGCGTCCTGATCGTCTCCCATCAAGTCGTCGTCCTCTGCTTCCGCTACCTGATGGAGCGCATGACCGAAGACCAGATCCTCGCCATAGACCGCGCCGAACAGATCGCCAACTGCGCCGTCACGTCCTACGAGTACGACCCCGCCCTCGGCAAACACGGCAAAATGACCCTGCGCCTCTTCAACCACGTCGCCCCCGTCACCGACGCCGGCGAAACCGTCACCACCAGCGCCGACATACCCGCCGGAGCCAAATAACCATGCAATAACAACCGCGTCAAGCCTGTCCGCCCTTGCGGACACCCTCCTGGTCCGCGCAGGCGGACTTCGTGCTCTTGTTGCCGCGACTTCAGTCGCCGGGCCTCTGCCGGGCTGAATTGGAACACCCGTGAAACACAAACCCATCCTCATCACCCCCCAGGTCCTCCGCGCCATGCCCCTGCCCCAAGCCAAAGACGGCGGCAAGCAGCAGCGCGGCCAGGTGCTGGTCGTCGGCGGCGCCCCCGACCTCGCCGGGGCCGTCGTCCTCGCCGGCAACGGCGCACTCCGGGCGGGCGCGGGCAAACTGCAGATCGCCACCAGCCAGAGCGTCGCCCCCCTCATGTCCGTCACCGTCCCCGAAGCCCGCGTCATCGGCCTGCCCGAACTCCCCTCCGGCGGCACCGACCCCGCCGCCGAAGGCCAAATCGCCGAACTCGCCGCCAAAGCCCAGGCCGTCCTCTTCGGACCCGGCATGACCGACGAACCCGCCGTCGTCCAGCTCCTGCGCCCCCTCCTCGCGCGCCTCACCGACACCGCCGCCGTCCTGGACGCCGCCGCGCTCGCCTGCCCCTCCGAAGACCCGACCGTCCTGCACGGGCTTCACGGCAACGTCGTCCTCACCCCGCACTCGCTGGAAATGTCCCTGATGATGCACCTGCCCGAAGACGATGTCACCGCCGACGCCCCCGGCGTCGCCCTCCACGCCGCCCGCACCCTGCGCGCCGTCGTCGCCCACAAAGGCGTCCAGACCTTCGTCGCCACCCCCGAAGGCCGCCTCTACGTCAACCGCGCCGGCAACATCGGCCTCGCCGTCTCCGGCTCCGGCGACACCCTCGCGGGCATCATCACCGGCCTCCTCGCGCGCGGCGCCACCGCCGAGCAAGCCGCCGTCTGGGGCGTCGCCCTCCACGCCCGCGCCGGCGACCGCCTCGCCCGCCGCATCGGCCC
>CAZZVX010000030.1:0-21143 GCA_964657535.1 Armatimonadota bacterium
GGTCGTTGTGGCAGTGCGCCGAAAGCGTGACGTTCTCGCTGCCGGGGACGTGGTTGAGGATGCCCGCAAACAGCGCCCCGTACTCTTCGGGCGACATATAGCCGGTCGTGTCGGGGACGTTGATGACGGTGGCCCCCGCCTTGATGACGGCTTCAATCACCCGATAGAGATACTCAGGGTCGGCCCGCCCGCTGTCTTCGGTGAAGTATTCAATGTCCGGGCAGCCGAGACTGCGGGCGTGCTTGACGGCGCGGACGCCGATCTCCAACGCCTCGTCGCGGGTCTTCTTGAGCTTGTACTTCAAGTGGCTTTCGCTGACGCCCAGGCCCGTGTGAATGCGCGGACGCTTCGCGCCTTTGAGGGCGTCCCAGGCCACGTCAATGTCTTTGGGGACGGCGCGGGTCAGGCCGCAGACGGTGACGCCGTCGCCGACTGCCGCCGCGATGCGTCGGACGGCCTCGAAGTCGCCGGGGCTGGAGATGGGGAAACCCGCCTCGATGATGTCCACCCCCAGCCGTTCCAACTGACGGGCGATCTCGATCTTCTCGTCCACGTTGAGCGACGCGCCGGGCGACTGCTCGCCGTCCCGGAGGGTCGTATCAAAGATTTGCACGACATTGGTGGCCATCATTGCCTACCTCTCTTAAACTTCGCCTAGATCTCAATCTGGCGAACGACGACGTCCTCGGCTTCCTGCTCCTGGACCGCCGTGACGACATCGGACTTTTTGACCCAGGACATCAGGCCGCGCAGTTGGCGTCCGACCTGCTCAATCTGCGAATTGGCGTCCTGCGCCGCAAGTGCATTGAACTGCGGACGATTGGCTTTGTTTTCCAGAATCCACTCTTTGGCGAACTGGCCCGTTTGAATCTCTTTTAAGATACGGCCCATTTCGGCTTTCGTTTCATCGGTGATGATGCGCGGGCCGCGCGTCATATCGCCGAACTGCGCGGTGTCCGAGATGGAGTAGCGCATCCCGGCGATGCCCGCTTCGTACATCAAGTCCACGATGAGTTTGAGTTCATGGAGGCACTCAAAGTAGGCGATTTCCGGCTGATAGCCGGCCTTCACCAATGTCTCAAAACCGGCTTTGACCAGCGACGTTGCGCCGCCGCACAGCACGGCCTGCTCGCCGAACAGGTCGGTCTCGGTTTCTTCTTTGAAGGTGGTTTCTAGCACGCCCGCGCGGGAGCCGCCGATGCCCTTGGCCCAGGCGAGGGCGAGCTGCTTGGCCTGCCCCGTTGCGTCCTGCGCGATGGCGATCAGGCACGGGACGCCTTTGCCTTCCTGATACTGACGCCGAACGAGATGCCCCGGCCCCTTCGGTGCGACCATGAACGCATCCACGCCGTCGGGCGGGACGATCTGGCCGAAGTGAATGTTAAAGCCATGGCCGAATGCTATGGCGTTGCCGCGCTCCAAGTTCGGCGCGATGCTCTGCTTGAAGACATCGCCCTGGAACTCATCGTTGATGAGGATCATGATGATGTCGGCTTCTTTGCTGGCATCTTCCACGCTTTTGACCAGCAGCCCGGCTTCTTCGGCCTCGCTCCAGCGCTTGGAGCCGGGGCGCAGGCCCACGCGTACATCCAGGCCGCTGTCGTGCAGGTTGAGCGCGTGGGCGTGTCCCTGAGAGCCGTAGCCGATGACGGCGATCTTTTTGCCGTTCAGCACGGCCAAATCCGCGTCGTTGTCGTAATACACCTTCACTGGCATGGTTTCTGTGTCTCCTAATCCCCCGGCAAAGCCGGAACGAGCAGCACCTTCATCTGCTCCTCTTTTTTTAGTTCGTCTTCCACTTGCTCCATCAGGTCGCGGTAATCGCGCGCGCGGATATCTTGCGGTTCGGGCGTGACCACGACGTACCACCAGTCCCCATCATGCTGGACGCCCAAACGCGAAACGTGCAATTGGTAATCACGGGGCTGATGCCGGTTGACATAGGTTTCAATCACATTCAACGCTTCCGTTTCGCTCATAGCCGTACCTCCAGGTAGTCAAAAATCTTTTTTGTCGTCGTGAACGAGTCACGCGCTCCTCGCTTGTCTACACGCAGCAAGGAGTAATCAGCGGCGATTCTATCGCCGTACAGACTCGTGATGTGAGAAACAAGATTGTTTTTCCTTTCTGCGCTCAGGTGCATAAAGTAGGTTTCCACAAGACGCGCGAGCTGTGCATGGCCGGAGGTGGCTCTGCCGTCCCGAAAATCGGGGCCTGCTCCACGCCGGATGAGTTCATGTGTCAGTACCGAAAACGCGGCATAGTAGAACCGGCTTGTGGCGCTGCGATACCGGCCTGTGTCATACAGATCGCGGGCCGCGCGAAAGTTGTCAATTCCGATTTCCTGCCAAGTCGCCACCGCTACGCTTTATCCCTTTTCGTTTGGATGGCCTTTGCGACCTGTCAGCCCGACAACAATCCCAATGATGATGCCCAGGCCGATAAACAGGCCGAGATTCACGAGCAGGTTTTTGACGGTGTCCAGACCCAGGCGATCCGTGATGGCGTTGTAGACGGTCCAAAGCGCGAAGTTGCCCGCGCCGACGGCCAAGCCGAGGAGCAGGCCACGCAGGATGCGCTTGACAAAGAAGCCCCAAGCAAGGCCGACGAGCGGCGCGGCGACAAGGACGCCGAGCATGAGCAGTTGGGCCTGGTGCGGGTCAATCAGCTCTTTCAAGAACCCCTCCCGGCCTCCCCTTCGCAAGGGGAGGAGAGTTAAATCCCGCGCAGGCCGCGCGCCATGGCAATGCGTCCCGTGCGGACGAGTTCGCGAATCCCATAGGGTTCCAGGAGTTTCTCAAAGGCGTCTATCTTGTCGCCGCCGCCGGTCAGTTCAATGACGAAGGTTTTTTCGGACATATCAATCACGCGGCCCCGGAAGACTTCCACGAGTTGAAGAAGCGCCGTCCGGTGCTGCACCTCGGCGTTGACTTTGATGAGGGCCAACTCGCGGGCGACAATCGGGATGTTGATGTAGTCCTGCACCTTGCTGACGTCAATCAGTTTGTGCAGCTGCTTGGTGATCTGCTCCACTTCCTGCTCGTCGCCGTTGACGACAAGCGTCATGCGCGAGATCGCGGGGTCCTGAGTGATGGAGACGGCCAGGGACTCGATGTTGTAGCCGCGCCGGGAAAACAATCCCGAAACGCGGGACAGGACGCCCGGTTTGTTGTCCACGAGGACAGTGATGGTATGCTGCTGATTCAATCGCGTCGTCGCTCCTTAAAGCAGGCAGGTAAACCCGGCCTGTGCAAAATGATGGTCAGACGTGAACGCCTGGTAAATCTGTCGCTCCTGCATGACGACGAAACTGGTACAGTCGGTCAGGCCCCACTCTTTGTCGAGCCGCTGGCTGTAGATCGCCCATCCCTTCGCCAACAATTCTTCGCTGACAGGCGTGATTTCAACGCTGCCGTGACGCAGGTTATTGATGACGGTAATGGTGCTTGCGCGGAGTGCGGGGATGCTAAGTGCATCTGCGACTTCAAGAAGAACAAACTCTGTCGTAATCAAACGTGTCCTGCGTTGTACCAGTGATTGATAGACGGCTTGAGCGCGAGTATGCAGACTGTCGTTTGCATTAAACAAGCCGATCCACCCGGCGGTGTCTACAAATGCTGTGTTCATTCGGGTCGCTTCGGCGTTCCGTACAGATAGTGATCATGTTGATACGCGAGATCAGAAATGCCTGTCTCCATTTGACATTCCTCAATCAATTTTGTCAGCGCATCATAATCCGTTTCCCGTACCTCAGCCAGTGTCTTCTCGTTGCTCGGAAAGATAATCATCACATCCTGTTCTTCACGAATTTCCGGGGCTTCAGCAGGGTATACGACGCCGTCTTTGTAGTGGCCTTTAATAGTCAGCATGATATTACTCCTCAGTTGTCTTGGAAAAGCCTTGACTGATGTCGGCGACCAACTGCTCGTGGAATGCCTTACCCCAGAGATACCGATCCTTATCTCTGGGAGTCAGTGCCGTTGGTGCAGTTTGCTCTACTCTCGCTTTGAACTCCTGGTAGCGCGGCCAGAGGTTCTCAAAGACGGTAATACTCGTCAGATTGTGGTAGTCACCCAAGACGCCGCACACGCGGGTGTCGTAAACGGTAAAGTCGTCAGGATATAGTACTGTTAGGATGGCAGAAGCCATCGGCACATATAATCCCGATCTGTTTCCCTCCCAAAGAAAACGCAGTCTTTCCTTCGGCGTTGTCAGTCGCGATAAGCCTACTGTCAAATCATAAACTGCAGCGTCCAGAGTCGAATAGCCCTTCTTCAGCAATCTCTGGGCGATAGTGGATTTCGCCCGGTTCGCTTTCCATATAAGGATACAGAAAAAGTCATGCGCCGTCAAGGAGCCGTCTGCTTGGAAGCGACGGCTTACCACATCGAATAAGTGTTCCTCGATGTCGTAAAGGGCAAGATAATCCATGACTACTTCTGCGCGACAGGGACCGGTTCGCGCTTGTCTTTTTCTTCTTCGGTGGCGGGGCGAGTCTCGTCATCAGGCATATAGGTCTCGGAGGCCATGTAGCTGTCAAGCGGGACCATATCGGGCGGGCGCTGGACGACCATCTGAGCAATCGTGCCACCGGAGGGGATCATCGGGAAGACGTTTTCCTCTTTGGAGATGCGGAAGTCCAGCACGGTCGGGCGGTCCGTAATGCTCATGGCTTCTTCCAGGGCGGCCGTGACCATCATCGGGTTGGAGCAGCGGATGCCGTGCGCGCCGTAGGCTTCAGCGAGTTTCAGGAAGTCGGGCGAGGCTTCCAAATCCACGTTGGAGTATTTCGAGTCCCAGAACAGTTCCTGCCACTGGCGCACCATGCCCAGGTACTGGTTGTTCAGGATGCAGATTTTGATGGGCAGCTTGTAGATAGTCGCCACCATCAACTCCTGGATGCACATCTGGATGGAGCCGTCGCCGGAGACGCAGAAGACGGGCGTGTCGGGGCGTCCGAACTGCGCGCCGATGGCGGCGGGCAGGCCGAAGCCCATGGTTCCGAGGCCGCCGGACGTGATGAACTGCTGCGGACGTTGGCATTTGAAGAACTGGGCGGCCCACATCTGATGCTGGCCGACATCGGTGACGACGATGGCTTCATGGTTGGAAACCGCGCCGATCTGTTCAATGACGTACTGGCCGTGCAGGACGCCGTCCTGCGGGTAGTGCAGCGGAAAGTCCTGCTTGAGTTTCTGGACCTGCGCGTTCCACTCGGCGAACTTGGCGGGTTTGACGATCTTGAGCAGCTCGGTCAGGATGGCTTTCACGTCGCCGACAATCGGCACATCGGCGGTCAGGACTTTGCCGATCTCGGCGGGGTCCACGTCAATGTGGATGATCTTGGCCTGCTGCACCCACTCGTCGGCCTTGCCGGTGACGCGGTCGTCGAAGCGCGCGCCAACGGCAATCAGCAAATCACATTCGTGGATGGCGTAGTTGGCGTAGGCCGTGCCGTGCATACCGAGCATTCCCAGCGAAAGCGGGTGCGTTTCCGGGAACGCGCCCAAGCCTTTGAGCGTGGTCGTGACGGGAATGTTCATGCGCAGGGCGAGTTCGCGCAGTTCGTCCGACGCGCCCGACGCGATGGTGCCGCCGCCGACGTAGAGAATGGGCTTTTTGGCGTGCGCCATCAGTTCGGCGGCGCGCTTGATTTGGCCGATGTGGCCTTTGGTGGTCGGCTTGTAGGAGGGAATGTCTACTTCGCCGACAGGCGTGTACTCAAACTCGGCGCGGGACACGTCTACGGGGATGTCCACCAAGACGGGGCCGGGGCGGCCTGAGCGGGCGACGTGGAAGGCTTCGGCCAGGATTTCGGGCAACTTGGTGACATCTTTGACCAGCCAGTTGTGCTTGGTGATGGGCATGGTGATGCCGGTGATGTCGGCTTCCTGGAAGGCGTCCGTGCCTATAGCCGCCGTTTTGACCTGGCCGGTGATGGCGACAAGCGGGACGGAGTCCATCATGGCATCGGTGATGGGCGTGACGAGGTTGGTCGCGCCCGGCCCGGAGGTGGCGAGGCAGACGCCGACCTTGCCGGTGGCGAGGGCGTAGCCTTCGGCCATGTGTCCTGCTCCCTGCTCGTGGCGCACCAAAATGTGCTTGATGTCCGGGAACTGGTAGATCATGTCATAGATAGGGATGACTGCCCCGCCCGGATACCCGAAGATGGTGTCCACGCCTTCGCGCTTAAGACACTCCAACAATGCCCGACTGCCTGTGATTTTCATGCGGTCCGTCCTTCCCATTCGCCGAAAAGAAGTGCAAACAAAAATGCCAAAAAGCCCCTCGTCCACCGGCAAGGGACGAGAGGCTTCAGAAGCGTCACGCGGTACCACCCTTGTTCGCCGCGACGTTTTTAAGAACGCACGACGCACTTGGAGCGCGATCACGGGCGCGAACCGGGCTGCCTTAGTGACGCTGAACACGTCAGCGGGTTCAGGCAGCCTGCTCGGAGGTGAGAATGAAAGTGTCTGACTGCCGCCTCGCACCACCCGGCGGCTCTCTGAAAGTCACGACACCCTCGTATTGTCCTCGTCAACGCAGTTGATTTCAGTTGTGCCGAACAGTTTACCGCAGGCAGACAGAGAATGTCAAGAGGCAAAAGGGAATCAGCACACGATGGCGCGACAATTTTTGCATGGGTTCTGTAGACCACTCCATTGAGTGCGGTTTAGGGCAAACTCAATGGCTAGTAGAAGCTGCCGACACATATGACACCAAGTTGTTCCTTCCGGGCCGATCTTTCGGCGACTGGACCGTGTTTCTCAAGTTGCCGAAACAGTACGATTTTGCGCAGACGATGACAGGCCGTTCCGAACGGCATTCCCGGACGTTCGGATTTACGGTGGAGGGAACTCATGAGAGCCAGAAGGGGAAAAGTAAGCCGACGCCCGGATTCGAACCGGGGACCTGCTGTTTACGAAACAGCTGCTCTACCACTGAGCCACGTCGGCGGGGGAGTGCGGTTCTATTATACAGAACGCAGGGGCCTTTTGTCAAGTTTTCTCACGAGATGAGAAAATATGAAAGTCATGTTTCCTCACCCCTCTCCACCCGCCTCTTCTTGTTTTCCCTGCGGTATAGTGAGTGTGACAACGCAAACGCGCCCCGTGCGCGGGGCTTGTGAGTTTTGACTTTGTGTGGAGGGATTTGACCTGATGAAAGCCTTGAACATGGCGAGCGACGCTTTGCCCGCCTTCCCCGACCGCTACCGCGTTCTCCAGTCCGCCGTTCTCAGTCGCACCGACCTCAGCGCGAACAACAACAAGTTTTACGTGCTGGAACTGCATGAGGCCAACGGCAAGTACCGTCTGTTCACCAACTATGGCCGCGTCGGCGCGGAAGGCATGAAAGAAGCCCGCTACGCGGATTGTTTGGACGCCGTCAGGACGGAGTATGACCGCATCCTGCGCGAAAAGACAAGCCCCCGCAAAGGCTACGTCGCCGTAGACGTGGAAAAAGCGACGGTCGGCAGCGACGCCCTGCGCGTCACGACGGAGCAGACGTTTCAGGAAAAGCGCGGCGTCAAGGGAACGGCGCTGCGTCCTGAAATCGCCCGCTTTATCGAACACATTTACGACGAGTCCAAAGCCGAATTAGTCCGGCGGATCGAGACGCCGCTCGGCAGCCTGAGCAAGACGCAGATCGAGCGCGGCGCGGACGCCTTGCGCGCCATCCGTTTTGCCATTGTTCGGGATCATCAGGACATGGTGGTGTCGCTGACCAGCCAATACTACTCGCTCATCCCCCATCGCCTGGGCCGCTGGACGGACATCAACGATGTCGCCATCAACTCCGTGGAAAAGGCCGACAAAGAGGAAGAACTGCTCCAGCTCATGCGCGACGTGTACCACGTCCAAAAAGACCTGGAAGCCGAGGTGGACCGCAAGTACCGCGCCCTGGGCGCGCGTCTGGAAGTGATTGACTCGGCGAGCCGCGACTTCGGGCGCATTGCGCAGAAGATTCTCAAAACGCAGTCGCAGCGGCACTGCTTCGGCGTCAAGGTCAACCGCATCTTCAGCGTCTGCCTGCCGGACGAGCGTTCGCGCTACGAGCAAACAGGGCAGGCCGTCGGCAACGTCCAGGAACTGTTTCACGGCACCAAGAACAGCAACATGGTGGGCATCCTTTCGCGCGGCCTGCTGATCGCCCCGAAAAACGCCCCCGTGACGGGTTATATGTTCGGCAAGGGCATCTATTTCGCCGACCAAAGCACCAAAAGCGCCCAGTATTCGCTGATGTGGGCCAACAACCGCCGGGCGTCGGGCTATCTGTTCCTGGCCGATGTCGCGCTGGGGCGCATCCACAAGGAGAGCGGCCCCAAGTACCGCGAGGAAGCGCCCGACGGCCACCACAGCGTCCAGGGCTGCAAAGGGCCGTCGCTGGTACACAACGAGTTTATCATCTACAACACGGCGCAATGTACGCTGCGCTACATCGCCGAGATCGAACAGGCGTAAGACGCCGGGAGGAAATTTTGAGCGACACAGTTTTTATCAATGCCAGCCTGCCGAGGACGGAGTTCCGCGTCGCCGATATGGCGCAGGCCGTCTTCGATGACGTGAATCTGGAACAGGCCGCGTTCAGCAACGTGAACCTTCAAGGGGCTATGTTCCGAGACATCAACCTGTCCGATGTCATCATCACAGATTCGTGCATCACCGGCATGACGGTCTGGGGCTACGACATCCACGCGCTGATCGAGGCCGAACGGGAAAGGGAACGCCGACGATGAACACCCAAATTGTCTCGCTTGTGGAGCAGGCCGTTGCGGAACGGCTGCGATCCCAGGCCAGTTTCACAGCCCTAGACATATCCAATGCGCTGAAATCAGACCGCTATGCCGTGACGCACGGCGAAGTCGCCGAGATAGTCCGCGACATCTACGGCACGGGCGCGATGGATTTCTATGACTATGACCGGCGCTTGATTGATGTCGCCACCGACGGTGGCGCGAGGAAAGCCCAGGCCTTCCTTTACCTGCACGACGGCGCAAAAGAACGCGACTATACAGCCCGCCATCAGACTTCCCTGCCGCGCGTCCCGGCGGACGCCGCACGCGACCTCTCCGACAGTGTTCCCGCAGGGCCGGTGTCCATTTTGCCGCGTCCGACGCGCCCTCCCAGGCCACGCGCAAGCCACAGCGGCAGACGGCATAAGCCGCGCCGCGACGGGGCGTTCGCCGTGCCGAGTTCTTTAGTCGCACAACTTGGCTGGACGGTGGGAATGTCGCTGGGCCTGAAGATGGATGCCGGGTGCGTGAGGCTGACGCCCGACGGAGATGTGCCTGTGCGGGTCTGGGATGGACAGCGCGTTCGTATTTGCCGACGGAAATTGTGCCTGTGCGGGTTGTTAAAGGTGAATGTTCTGTCCGTCGTTCTGGACAGCGACGGGCTGCGGATTGAGGAGAAGTGAGCAAGGACGGGGCATGATCTCTCATGCCCCGTCCTTGTGGTCTAGCGGCGGCTTTTGGCTTTGCCTTTGGTGACGCGGCGGCGGTCGGCGCGGGTCAGGGTGTCAACCTCGACGGGGCCGGGGCCGCCCATGCCGTCCTCGTCCGCGCCTTGCAGCAACATCGCGCCGAGGGGCTGCGCGGGCTGCGGCTCCAGGCTGATCTGGATGTGCGACATGATCTGGACGACTTCTTCCTGCACGGACGCCAGCATCTGCTGGAACATATCGTAGGCTTCTTTTTTGTACAGCACTTTGGGGTCAATCCCCGCGTAGCCGCGCCAGCCTATGCCTTCGCGCAGGTAGTCCATGCTGGACAGGTGTTCCATCCAGTGGCGGTCCAGCGCCTGCAGGGTGACGCGACGCTCGAAGTTGCGCATCTCTTCCAGGCCCTGCTCCTCGCCGAGCACCTGGGCGAAGTGTCGCTCCTTGTCCGCATAGGACTGTTCGGCCAGTTCCGAAACGAACTCGGTAAGCTGGTCGCGGCTTTTGCCTTGCAGTTCTTCGGGCTTGGCGTAGGAGGCCAGCGGGAAGGTCTGGCTGAGGGCGTCGTACAGGCCCGTCAGGTCCCATTCTTCGGGGGAGACGCTGTCCGGGGCGTATCGGTTGATGTCGCCCTGCACCGAGTCGATCAGGTAGCCGACGACTGTCTGGCGCAGGTCCGCGCCCTGCATGATTCGCCGACGCTCGCCGTAGATGTTTTCGCGCTGGACGTTCATCACGTCGTCGTAGTCGAGGACGTTTTTGCGGGCGTCGAAGTGGTGCATTTCCACTTTTTTCTGCGCCCGCGCCACCATCGGGGAGAGCATCCGGGCGTCAATCGCCTGATCTTCAGCCCAACTCGCCAGCATCGGCGAATTGGCCTTGTCGCCGAACAAGCGCCAGAGTTCATCTTCGAGCGAGACGAAGAAGCGGGAGGCCCCCGGATCGCCCTGGCGTCCGGCGCGGCCCCGCAGCTGGTTGTCAATGCGGCGCGATTCGTGGCGCTCGCTGCCGATGATGAACAGGCCGCCGAGTTTGCGGACTTCGTCGGCGTCGGCCTGGTGCTGGGCGCTGCCTTTCTCGCCCACGGGCGTGAGACCGATGATGGGCTTGCCGCCGCGCCGGTACTCGTAGGCGTCCGGGTCACCCGACTCGCCTTCGTCATGGACGAGGCTGCCGCCGAGCAGAATGTCTACACCGCGCCCGGCCATGTTGGTGGCGATGGTGACGGTCCCCTTGCGGCCCGCTTCGGAGATGATGCGCGCTTCTTTTTCGTGCGACTTGGCGTTCAGGATGTTGTGCGGGATGCCGTGCGTCAGGGCTTCTTCCAGCAAGGGCCGGTTGGCGGGCGCGATCTCCAACAGTTTGGCGAGAGCGTCCATGTTGCGCGGGTCCTTCATGGAGGTCGGCATATCGAAGTGACGCGCGATGTCCACGAGTTTACCCGTCGTCAGAGTCGGCAGTTTCTGGTTGAGCAGGGCGCTCCATTCGGCGTATTTGGCTTTGTCCAGGCCTTTGGCGCTTTCGAGTTTATCGCGCAGCAGGTCCACGAAGCCGAGCAGTTCCAGCCGGTCGAACCGCAGGCGGTCGGACACGCGCTCGGACATCTCCACAGAACGGGTCCCGACAAGTATCGGCTGCAGCTTCGTGTAAACGCTCAAAATTTCGCGAGAGATTCCGCGAAGTTTGGCCTCCTCGCTCTTGAAGATCACGTCCGGGTGGTCCACACGAATCATGGGCTTGTTGGTCGGGACGACGACGACGTCTAGGGCGTAGATTTTGCGGAATTCATCTTCCTCGGTCTTGGCCGTGCCGGTCATGCCGCCGAGTTTCGGGTACAAGCGGAACAGGTTCTGGAAGGTGATGGTCGCCAGGGTCTGGTTCTCGTTCTCGATTTTGACGCCTTCTTTGGCTTCCACGGCCTGGTGCAGACCGTCGCCCCAGCGCCGCCCGAACATGAGGCGCCCGGTGAACTCGTCAATGATGACGACCTCTTCCTTGCCTTCCTCGTTCTTCTTTACCAGATAGTCAATGTCGCGCTTGTAGACGGCATGGGCGCGCAGGGCGGCGTTGGCGTGCTGCATCTGCGCCAGGTTTTCGGAGTCGGACAGGTTCTGGATGCCCAGCGCGAGTTCGACGCGCCGCTGGCCGTCGTCGGTGAAAACCGCCGTTTTCTGCTTTTCCTCGATCTTATAGTCGCGCTCGTCTTTGAGCTGGCGGACGATGCGGTCCATCTTGACGTACAGATCGGAGGTCTGCTCGGTCTGGCCGGAGATGATCAGCGGCGTCCGGGCTTCGTCAATCAGAATCGAGTCGACTTCGTCCACGATGGCGAAGATCAGTTCGGGCTGATTGAGTTCCTGGCCCGGCACAGCGAGGTTGTCGCGCAGGTAGTCAAAGCCGTACTCGTTGTTGGTGCCATAGGTGATGTCGCAGTTGTAGGCTTCGCGGCGCGAGTTGGCTGGCCGGGCGAAGTCGTAGCGCGGATCGGGATGGCGGTATTCGGGGTCAAAGATGTACGTGCCGCCGACATCGCCCGTTTCGGGACTCTGGCCCTGGATGATGCCGACGCTGAGGCCCAAAAAGTGGTACAGCGGCCCCATCGCCACCGCGCCGACTTTACTCAGGTAGTCGTTGACGGTGATGAGATGTACGCCTTTACCCGTCAGCGCATTGAGGTACAGGGGCAGAGTCGCCGTGAGCGTTTTGCCTTCGCCGGTCTTCATCTCGGCAATGCGCCCGTCGTGAAGCACCATGCCGCCGATGAGCTGCACGTCAAAGGGCCGCATCTTGAGGGCGCGGGCGGCGGCTTCGCGGACGACGGCAAAGGCTTCCACCAATAGTGGATCGAGGGCGGCGTCGGTGACGGCACGCTTGTCGTCCTTGCTGAGTTCTTCCCATTCCTTGCCGCGCCGCTCGCACTCGGCGGCCATCGCCTCGGCCACGCGGGTCTTGAATTCTTCGGTCTTGCCCCGCAGTTGTTCGTCGGTCAGTTGTTTAATCTTCGGCTCCAGCGCGTTGACCTGGTCCACAATCTTGCGGTACTTCTGGATGTCGCGCTCGTTGCCGTCAAAGAGGTTTTTAAGAAATTGCATGAGAAATTGCCTTTCGCACAAGAAATCCTGCCGCCATGATTTGGGGCGGCGTCACAAAGAGTTACGTTCAATCCGTGTGCGTGGGGCTAGGGAGCGCGGACAGTGTGCGGGTGTGAGTGGAATGAGTTCAGCGGCGTCCGGCGGGCGGGCCGGGCAAACGAGGCGACTTGGGTTGTCTTTGCAGGCGCAAGGGATTCCGCCGGGCAGCCAAGCGCCGGACGGCGAACGAAAATGACCCGAACGGGCGCGGAAGACGCGGACGGCTTTTCCTCTGCCGCGTTCTGGGACACGAGGTAGTAGACGTGCGCGGGCAGGGACTGCGCCGAGGGCATCAGTACCGTCCAGCCGGCGAGCGCAGGGGTGGCCGCAAGCAGAATATGCAGTTGAATAATCGTCTGCAGAAACATCAGGGTTATTCTACCATGAATGACGCCGGAACGCCCTTAAAATGTTCCGATGGGCGGCAGGTCGCCGCCGTGCCGAGTGGTCTCGATCACGTCAAGGTTGGCCGTCTCCACGTCCAGGCCTTCCGGGTCGGGCGGGAACAGTTCGTCGGCCAGGGACGCGATGTAGGTGCGCCAGCCGTTCGCGGGAACGTCCTGCACGGCAAACCGGAGTTGGAACGCCAGCAGGCGGTGGTCTTCCCGGCCTTTGGGGTCTGGGCCTTCGGCCATGTCCGGCACGTCCGAGGCAACCGTCGCGCCGTCCAATTCGGAGACGGCGATAAACGGCACAAGATGATTTGTGGGCCAGGTCATGCTGGCCTCATACACGACCACGCCGCTTTGGGCTTCATCCGTAGAATTAAACACAACCAAGGCGCGGGAGGTTTCCGGGTTTTCCGTCCCCGTATTGATCCGCGCCGCCGTCGCTTGCAGAGGAGAGACTTCGTTCAAAATAGATGCCCCATTTGAGAATAGATGTGCTGCGGTTCTGTCATCAGAAAGACGTTCAGCGGCGGTGACTGAAACAGGCCGATGTTGTAGACCCACTTCTCGTACCACCAAGTGCCATTGTCATAATCCGTCAACCGCCCGTTGTAGCGCACACGGCCCCATTCGCCGATGGAAACGCAAAACGCCTCATGTTTATATGAAGAGCGAGCCGGTGCGCCTTGCTTCCAATCCCATTGATAATACACATTTAGGGTGTCACCAGCAATAGCAAGAAAGAGGCCGTCAAGTTTCACCGGCTCATGGGCCGTAACTTCTACGTCATTGCGAACAGGTGCCGCAAATCCATTTCCCGCAGTAAAACGGGCCTCCTGCTTCACGTATGAAGGTAAATCCGGGAGCGCCTCAAATGACGGCATTTTCAGCGCTTCTGAAACTTGATTTCGGCGAACCGCCTCCCGCCCGCTGCGCTCGGCTTTGTGCCAGCGAACGCCGATAGCTTGAATGCAGATTGTCAGCGGCAGAGACATAGCGAGCAACTTCATCCAAGTTAAGCGGTTGGTTGCAGGCGGGCTTGTCTGGCCCGTTCCCATACCTTTTCAAATGCCTGTTGAGTGGTTTGACGCAAGCGAAATTGTGAGTCTGCCTGAGTATCAGCAAAAGGCGGGTGCGGTTCCCAGGCGAGAAACGTAGAACCCTGTCCGTGCGTAGCGTCGGCGGCGTTCAGGCTTCCATCTTGGTACTCTTCCACCTTGCGGTGTTCATACCGCTCCGCGTCAAGTTCGTAATACAGGTGAACTGGCTCATCCGGCAGAGCGTGAACCCACTCGACAGCAATGTGAACCATTATACTACATGCAGGTTAGTAACGGGCTTGATCCGCCAAGCCCCTACACGGCTTCATAACGCGCAGGTAGGGGCATGACGTGTCATGCCCATCCGTGAGGAAGTTATTTTGCTTTCGCGTCACCTCTCTTAGTCACCTGTCCACCGCTTGAGTACCAATGTGGCGTTGTGGCCGCCGAAGCCGAAGGAGTTGGACAGGGCGACGTCCACCTGCTGCTCGCGGGGCTTGTTCGGGACCAGGTCCAGGTCGCATTCGGGGTCGGGGTCAACCAGGTTCATGGTAGGCGGCAGGATGCCGGTTTGCAGGGCTTTGGCGGTGGCGATGGCTTCAATGGCCCCCGCCGCGCCCAAGAGATGGCCGGTCATGGACTTGGTGGACGAAACGGCGAGTTGGTAGGCGTGCGGGCCGAAGATGGTCTTGATGGCCTTGATTTCCAGCACGTCGCCGGCGGGGGTGCTGGTGCCGTGGGCGTTGATGTAGCCGACGGCAGTGAGGTCAATCCTGGCGTTGTGCAGGGCCATCTTCATGGCGCGGGCCGCACCCGCGCCGCCGGGGGCGGGGTGGACCTTGTCGTAGGCGTCGTTGCTCAGGCCGTAGCCGATGATTTCGGCGTAGATGCGGGCGCCGCGCGCACGGGCGAATTCCAACTCTTCCAGGATGACGATGCCGCAGCCTTCGCCGAGAATGAAGCCGTCTCGGCCCGTGTCGAAGGGGCGGGAGGCGTGTTCGGGGTCGTCGTTGCGGCGGGTCATGGCGCGCATATTGGAGAAGCCGGCCATAGACATCCGGGTGATGGCCGCTTCGGAGCCGCCCGCGACGATCACATCGGCATCGCCGCGCACGATGACGGAAAAGGCGTCCCCAATGGAGTTGCTGGATGTCGCGCAGGCGGTCACGGGGGTCTCGCTCGGCCCCTGCGCGCCGAGAAGACGGGCCACATCACCGGTCCCCATGTTGGCGATCATCATGGGGATAAAGAAGGGGCTGACGCGGCCCATGCCGCCTTCCAGCATCTTGGCGTGCTGCTCCTCCAAAGTCGCCAGGCCGCCGATGCCGCTGCCGACGAAGACGCCGACCCGCTCGCGGTTGTCGTCGGTGATGTCCAACTGGGCGTCTTCCACGGCCATCTTGGCGGCGGCGACGGCGAACTGGACGAAGCGGTCCATGCGCTTGGACTCTTTGCGGTCAATGTACTGATCCGGGTCGAACCCTTTGACGGGGGCGGCGATCCGGGTGGCGATGGCGGAGCAGTCAAAGTCCGTCACGGGAGCGACGCCGCTGCACCCGGCGAGCAGGCCTTTCCAGAAAGTCTCCGCGCCGATCCCGATAGGGGTAATCGCGCCCAGGCCCGTAATCACGACTCGTCGCTGCTGTGTCATTTTCATCCTTCGTCGTTGATGGTGAGAAACAGAAAGCCCGCCGCCAGAGGCGGGCGGGCTTTGTGAGAGCGAATGGCTATTTCGCCTTCGCGTCTATATAGTCCACGGCTTCCTGAACCGTCGTGATCTTTTCGGCATCCTCATCGGGGATTTCGACATCGAACTCTTCTTCGAGGCCCATCACCAGTTCCACCACATCGAGCGAGTCGGCCCCTAAATCGTCCACGAAGGACGCCTGCGGGGTGACTTCATCCTCCGCCACATCGAGCTGCTCCACGACCACTTTTTTCACGCGATCAAACGTTGACATGTCCTCAATACCTCCTTGAAATCCAGAGAAAGAATAACTGCTTTCGGTCAGATGATCATTCCGCCATCCACGGTAATCGTCTGTCCGGTGATGTAATCCGCCGCCCGCGAACACAGAAACGCGACGACGCCCGCCACATCTTCAGGCGTCCCCAGCCGACCCGCGGGGATGTCTTTGATAATCGTTTTTTTCAAATCTTCGCTCAGCGTCTCGGTCAGGGCCGTTTCAACGAACCCCGGCGCGACGGCGTTGACCTGAATGTTCCGGCTGCCGACTTCCTTGGCGACGGTACGGGTGAAGCCGATGATGCCCGCCTTGGACGCCGAGTAGTTCGCCTGGCCGGGGTTGGCGATCAGGCCCATCACCGAGGTGATGTTGACGATCTTGCCGCCGCGCTGCTTGATCATCGGCTTGAGCGCCGCGCGGGTCATCAGGAACGTGCCTTTCAGATTACCGTTCATGACGGTGTCCCAGTCCTGCTCGCTCATGCGGACAGTGAGCGCATCACGGGTGGTTCCGGCGTTGTTCACTACTATATCCAAAGTCTTCCAGGTTGTCAAGACTTCGGAAATGAATTTTTCCACCTGCGCCGCATCGGACACGTCGCACTGGAACGGGAGCGCCTGGCGGCCTTTGGCGCGAATCTCTTCGGCGACCGTGTCCGCGCCTGCGCGCGAGGAATGCCCGGCCAGCGCGACATTGGCGCCTGCATCGGCGAGCGCCAGGGCAATCGCTCGCCCGATGCCGCCGCCGGTCTTGCTGATGCCCGTCACAATCGCGTTTTTATCCTGCAGAAGCATAGTCAATGGATTCATGTCCCAAGCGCGGAAAGGACGCCCTGCAAGCCGGCCATATCGCCGACGTTGTAAACAACAGCCGAGGGCGCGACGCGCTTCATCAAGCCGGACAGTACCGTCCCGGAGCCGACCTCGATAAACGTATCGAACCCGTCGGCGGCCAGCCGTCCGATGCTTTCTTCCCACCGCACGGGATTATCAATCTGAGCGGCCAGGTTGGCTTTGATGTCCGCCGCCTCTGTCTCATAGTCGGCGGTCAGATTGGCAACGACGGGCAGTGATGCGTCTCTGACCGTCGTGGCGGCCAGCACAGCGGCCATCGAGTGCGCCGCGCCGCTCATCAGCGACGAGTGGAACGCCCCGGAAACGTTGAGAGCAACGACCCGCTTCGCGCCGTTCGTTTTAGCAATTTCACTGGCTTTCTCGACACCGGCGACGGTGCCGGAGATCACGACCTGACCGCCACCGTTGAAGTTGGCGACCTGCACTGCGCCCGCCCCGTCTGCTTCGGCCTCCCGGCAGGCGGCGACCACGTCTGTCGCGGACAGGCCCAGCACGGCGGCCATCGCGCCGGGCGTGGTGATCGCCGCCCGGTGCATCTCCTGCGCGCGCCGCTCGACCAGGTGCAGGCCCGTCTCCAATGACAGCGCCCCGGCGGCGACCAGGGCGGCGTACTCACCGACGGAATGGCCGGCGACGGCTTCCGGCTTCGGTGCCCCGGCTTCTTCCAGAGCGCGCAGGGCCGCGACGGAGGTCACGAACAGGGCCGGCTGCGTGTAGACCGTCTGGCGCAGGGTGTCTTCCGGGCCATAGAAACAGACGGTGCTGATCTTCGCGCCGAGTAGACCGTCCGCGTCGTCAAAGACTTTCAGGGCCGCCGGAGAGTGCGCGCAGAGGTCGCGGCCCATGCCGACGGACTGTGACCCCTGCCCCGGAAACAGATACGCGAGTTTCGCCATTGTTTAGTTTTTCTCGCTCCATCGGAGGACGTTCGCGCCCCAGGTGAGGCCCGCGCCGAAACCGACGAGGACGACGAGATGGCCCGGCTGGACACGGCCCGCCTTCACCGCCTCGTCCAGCGCGAGGGGAATGGACGCCGCCGACGTGTTGCCGTAGCGGTCAAGGTTGACGAAGACTTTCTCCATCGGCAGCCCCATCCGCTCGGCGGCCTTCTGGATGATGCGGATATTGGCCTGGTGCGGGATGAATAAGTCCACGTCGGTCGTTCGATGGCCGACGGACTCGACGGCCTGCGCTGCGGCTTCGCCCATGATCTGCACGGCGAACTTGTAGACTTCCTTGCCGTTCTGAGAGATCGTGTTCCGGCGCGACTCCAGACAGGCCGGGCTGAGGGGTGTCCGTGAGCCGCCGGCCGCGACTTGCAGCAAGGGGCCGCCGGAGCCGTCCGCGCCCAGCACGCCGCCGAGATAACCGCCCTCAGATACTTCGCCGACGATTGCCGCCCCCGCACCGTCCCCGAACAGCACAGCGGTGTTCCGGTCTTCCCAATCGAGAATGCGCGAAAAGGTCTCCGCGCCGACCACCAGGACGTGACGATAAGCCCCGGCGCTGACTAAATTGGCGACGACGTGCAGGGCATACGCGAACCCGGCGCAGACCGCGCCCAGGTCGAACGCGGCGGCCCGCTTCGCGCCCAAACTTTCCTGAACCACGGCGGCAGTGGACGGGAAAGAGCCGGGATAGTCCGGCGTCGAGGTCGCGACGACGATCAGATCGAGGTCGCTGGGCTGCAGACCGGCATCGGCCAGGGCGCGCTGCCCGGCGGCGGCGGCCAGATCGGAAGTCGCCTCATCCGGCGCGGCGATTCGTCGGGCACGGATGCCGGTGCGGGAGCGAATCCACTCGTCGGAAGTGTCTATGCGCTGGGCGAGATCGTCGTTGGTGACGACCTGCGAAGGGACGTAGGAGCCGACGCCGAGGATGCCCGCGCGTCGAAGGGTGCCTGCGGTCATTCGGCGGCCTCAAGCGACGAAAGCGCCCCACGAATGGCGGCCACGTAGCCGCTGGACGCCGCCGCGCCGGCGGCACGGATGCCGTTGGCGACGGCTTTGGCGTGGGAGCGGCCATGCCCGATGAACGAGACGCCATCAATGCCCAGCAGAGGAGCGCCGCCGGTCTCGGAATAATCTATCCGCTGCATCAGACGCTTGAAGATGGGCGCGAAGACTTCCAGAGACTCCGCGATGTCCGGGTCCGCCTGAATCTCGCGCTGCAGGATGGAGACGATCAGCTCCGCGACCCCTTCGCCACTTTTGAGCAGGACGTTGCCGGCGAAACCGTCACAGACGACTACATCTACGGCGCCCTCGAAGACGTCCTTGCCCTCGACGTTGCCCCGGAAGTTCAGCCCGCTGTTTTGGAGCAGTGAGTAGGCCGCTTTGGTCAACTCGTTGCCTTTGCCCGCTTCGCCGCCGATGTTGAGCAGTCCGACGGTCGGCTGAGTTCGTTTCAGCACTTTTTCGGCGTAGACGACGCCGAGCAGGGCGAACTGCAGCAAATTCTGCGGCGAGCAGTCCACATTCGCCCCGGCGTCGAGCAGCAGGGCACGGCCTTTGAGGGTCGGCAGCGTGGTCGCGATAGCGGGGCGCTCGACGCCGGGGACGCGCCCGATGTCGAACGTGGCAATCGCCATGGCCGCCCCGGTGTTCCCGGCGCTGAACGTGGCGTCGGCCTCACCCGTTTTGACCATCAGGCCGCACAGGACGAGTGACGAGCGGCGTTTCCGGCGCATCGCCTGCGCCGGATGCTCGTCCATGCCGATGGTTTCTTCGGCGTGACGGACACGGACATTGGGCGGGGTGCAACCGAGACCGATCAGTTCGGCTCTGACAGCGGGTTCATCGCCGACGAGAATGATCTCGGTCGTCGAGTCTTCCTGAGCGACGGCAACGGCGCCCTTGACCACTTCCTGCGGAGCAAAGTCGCCGCCCATGGCATCAACGGCGATTGTCATCGGCATTGCAGAGACTACCTACTCTTCCGTGTCGGCTTTTTCTTTGATGGTCACGGCCTGCTTGCCGTTGTAGAACCCGCACTCCGGGCAGGCGTGATGGTCCAGGCGGTACTGGAAGACGGGACAGCCGCCCCGCTGCGAGGCGATAGGGCAGACATTGGTACGCGCCAGCGTCGGCGGCGTGAGTTTGTAGTGGGTGCGGCGCTTGCGGGTCCGCTGGTTGGAATGGCGTCGCTTCGGCAATGGCATGGTCGTTCGGTCTCCTTGAGTGTGATCGCGCCCGGCGCTCCTGCCAGGGAGGCGGGCCGAAGTTCTTAATCGTTGAGCAATTTCGACAAGTCTTGGAACGGCGAGTTCTGAAAGTCGGCGTCCCCGGATTGCTCCGACGTCTTCACGGGGATGCCGCGACAGTCCTCACGACAGAGCGGCTGCAGCGGCGCGGCCAGCAAAGCCGCCTGCCGAATCAGCACGTCCAACTGCATCACTTTGCCGTCGAACACGCCGCCGATCTCGTCTTCAACGATCTCCAAGTCCTTGTCGTGATAGGCCGGGTCTTCGATGACCTTCAGGTCGAATTCCTCTTCCAGGTCTATTTCGAGCGGGACACGGACGGGTTCCAAACACCGGCTGCAGTCCTGCGAGATCGTCGTGCGCAGCGGGCCGCGCACGAGCAGCAGATTGCCGGTGTTGGTCGCCGTGACACGCCCGGTGATCGGCGAGACGTATTCCACATCCTCGTCGGCATACGGCGGCTCGTTGATCTCGTAGACCTGCCGCATACCGGGCGTTCGAATGAGTTCCGTCAGATCAAAACGCAGCATATACATACCTCCTGCGTGATGATAAAAGATGCGCTTCTGCGCCAATACAGGCGCAGAAATGTATCTTACCCCATTTTGGCTGAAAATTGCGCAGGAATCGGGACAGTTTATGCCCGCGCGCCGGCGAGTTCGGCCCCGTTGCGCCCGTTCTGCGGCTGTGCGCCGTTCGTGGGAGCGACCGCCGGCTGCCCGGTGACCCGCTGGTCTAGTTTCTGGCGCCCGCGCTGGATGGTGGTCATCAGTTCGCCCACGCTGCCTTCCAGTTCCCGCATGACATCGTAGGCGTACTCATCCGCGCCGTAGCGGAGGTCGCGGGCTTCACGCTCGGACGCGGCGAGCATTTCGTGGGCTTCCCGCTCGGCGGCGGCGACGATCTCGTGCGCCTGGGCGGTGGCAAGGCGGACGAGTTCGCTCTGACTGATCATTTTCTGTGACTGCTGGTGGGCGTCGGCGAGCATCTGCTCGGCCTTCAGGCGAGACTCACCGACCGTCTGCTTGGCGCTGGCTTCCGCCGACAGGCTCATCTTGTTGACCTGGGCTTCGACATCGCGCATCAGTTGTTCGGCGTTGGCGCGGGCTTCGCGGGTGATCT
>CAZZVX010000031.1:0-20645 GCA_964657535.1 Armatimonadota bacterium
CGCATGGAAAACGTCATCCAGCACTGGGGGATCGCGATCCTGCGCCTGGGAATCACAGTCCCCAAGCCCAAGCCTGCGATTCCGAAGACCAAAACGCAAGGTATAATAACGCCAAAAGGCGTCCGTGCCTGTCCAGTGGTCAGTAACGGTTGAACATTTGAGGCTCGCGCCGCGAGGCATAATGCTTGTTGGGCCGCTCAATAACGCTAGTTGAGGCACTGAGCAATGGATCGAGAAAGACTTGCCGCCGTGTTTCCTACCTTGCTGGCTAAGGTGGTAGAGTTGGTGGCTGTCTATGCAGATGGTTGCCACGACGCTGACCTGGGGCGTATGCAGTCCAGGGTGCGCGAGGCGATGGAGAAGAGCTTTACTAGCCCGCCGTTCGCGTCGGATGTCCCTGGTAAGTCCGTGCTGATGGAGGGGTGGCTCAGACTGGTGGTGCCGAAGATCGTCACGGCCACGCACGACCCAGACCGCGCGGTGATGCTGTCGAAGATTAAGGAACTCGAACAGCCAAGCCCCGCTGTTGTTGCCCGGTTGGTGTCTGCCATGCAAGACGCTTGAGGCCAACTGAGGCGGCACCGGGAGCGGCCCGACCCGCGCTGCAGCCGACGCCAGACTGCACTCGCTTGTCGCTCCGTTTGTCGCAGGTGAACTTGACCGTTATGCCGCAGGATTACCGCTTGCACCGCTTGACCGGCCAACTGCTTCTGACGGTACAACGAACAGAGTTCAGTTTCGTGCGCAGGCGGCTGCGGCGAGCGGCCCCCGGCGACGCCACGCGGCTGCAACGGGTGTTGTACCGCAAATAACGGCATCGTAGATCCTCTATCGTAAGTTGGATACTTGTTTTCGTTAGGATGTGGGATTTTGCTTAGTCCATTTGTTATTTGGCATCTCACACAGTTTGCGCATGTAGCAGCTGTGTTTGGTACTGGGTTTTACCTTCGTAGCTTAAAAAAGCTTCCTATGAGCGTTGCGAAGCCACGGGCGCGTGTGGCTGTCATTTTGTTGTTTGTTTTTCTCGGTGTTTCTCTATTTATGCATTGGTTTACTCATTAACGGCTGGGCCATTAGTGATGCATCCGGTAATGAAGGCATCGGCCCTACACCGCGCTTCAGCCGACGCCAGTTGATACTTGTCTTTATACTATGTTCAGTCCCCTTTCCAACCTGCCCCTTCTCCGGCCCGGCGTCCGCACCAAGCGCGTGTCGTCGTATGACCGCACGGGCGGCAACAATGACTTTGTGCGCATCGAGGCCGGGGAAACGAAGACGCTGGCGGCGATGGACGGCGCGGGCGTCGTCAAGCACATCTGGATCACGCTGGGCAGCCCCGACCCGATGATACGGCGCAACGCCGTCCTGCGGATGTTCTGGGACGGCGAAAGCGAACCGAGCGTGGAAGCGCCGCTGGGCGACTTCTTCGGGCAGGGCTGGGGCGAGCGGTACCTGTGGGCGTCGCTGCCGCTGGCCGCCGCGCCCGCCGGGGGGAACGCGCTCAACTGCTACTTCCCAATGCCGTATGGACAAAGCGCACGCATCGAGATCGAGAACCAGTCCGATCAAGCGATTGCGCACTTCTACTACTACGTGGATTACGAAGAACACGCGGGCGGCATCGGCGAAGATATCGGGCGGTTTCACGCCTGGTGGAACCGGCAGCGACCGGGACCGGAGGCCGGGCAGGGAGACCGGGAAAACGAGTGGGAGACGCTGGGCGTCCAGCCCGTCAATCCGTCGGACGCGCGCAACCACGTCTTTGTCCACGCGCAGGGGCGCGGGCAGTATGTCGGCGTCAACTATTTCGTGGACTCCCCCAGCCCGCTCTGGTACGGCGAGGGCGACGATATGTTCCTCATTGACGGCGAACCCTGGCCCGGCTCGCTGCACGGCACGGGGACGGAAGATTACTTCAACTCGTCGTGGTGTCCCAAAGAACTGTACGCGCACCCGTACTTCGGCTACGCGCGGGTCAACGGCGAGACGGGGTTTCTAGGGCGGACGCACTGCTATCGCTTTCATCTGGAAGACCCGGTGTATTTCGAGGCGTCCCTGCGGGCGTCCATCGAACACGGCCACGCGAACAGCCTGACGCTGGATTTGGCGACGGTCGCGTACTGGTATCAGAGCGAGCCGCACGCGCCGTTCCCCGTTTTTCCGCCCAAAGCCGAGCGCCAGCCGATGACGCCGCTGGGGCCGGTGGACATCCACAAATGGCGGGACAGTTGGCGGCGCGAACTCGGCGGCGGCCCGCTCTGGGGCAGCGAGCCGCTGCCGCCGGAGACGCGCATCGGGTGAGTGTTTATTGGCTTCGGCGGGCGTGGTCGGCGAGCAGGCCGTAGCGCAGGCCGCGCACGCTGACAACCAGATGGTCGGCGCGGAAGTGGGCCAGCAGGCGGTCCAGAATCAGGGCGCCGGCGGTGATGACTTCGGCGCGTTTCGGCTCCAGTCCGGGGATTTGGCGGCGCTCGGCGAGCGGGACGCTCTGGAAGCGTTCCAGCGCCGCCCCGACATCGGACGCTGCAAGCGTCGTGCCGTGGATGGCGTCCGAGTCGGAGGAAGCGTCGCCGCGTGTCACGGCGGCGATGTTGACCGCCGTCCCCCCGATGCCCGCGACGAAGGGGACATCTTCGGGGGCCGGGAACGTGCCGAGCAGTTCATCGGCGAGGTCGGACGCCTGTTTGAGTTCGTCTTTCGTGGGCGGGTCCGTGTGCAGGAAACGCTCGGTCAGGCGCAGCGCGCCGATGTTGAGACTCTTGTGACGCTCCACCCCGTGCGCGTCCCCCAGCATCATTTCTGTGCTGCCGCCGCCGATGTCGAAGACCAGCAGCGACACGTCTGAGGGGATATGAAGGCTGGAGTCGGAACGGACGGTGCTGTAGGCGAGCTGCGCTTCCCGGTCCCCCGTGATGATCTCGATGTCCACGCCCGCACGCTGCTTCGCTTGGGCGAGGAAGTCCGGGCCGTTTTCGGCGTCCCGCAGGGCGCTCGTCCCGGCGGCCAGCACCGTCGCCGCTCCTTGCGAACGGGCCGATTCGGCGAACCGCGTCAGGGCGTCCAGCGTGCGACTGACGGAGCCTTCGTTCAGCCGCTTGGATTTGTCCACGCCTTCTCCCAGGCGCGTGATGTCCGATTCTTCGGAGACGACCGAGAGACGCCCCTGCGCGTCGGCGTCCGCGACGGTCACTTTGATGGAGTTCGTGCCGATGTCAATGGCGGCCAGACGTGTCATGATTTCACCTGTCGAATCTGCGCGGCGGGCAAGGCGTCGGGAGCGAGTGTAAGAATGGCGTAAGACGGCCCGCCGAACCAGGACCGGCCCAGCGTCCCCGGATTGACGAACAGCGTGTCGGCGGCGCGGCGGACGAACGGGCTGTGCGTGTGGCCGCAGATCACCACCTGCGCGTCGGTCTGTGCGGCGAGTTCACGGAGGCGGGCGTCCGATGTCCAGTGGCCCAGGCCTTCTTTGCTGCCGGGCGCGTAGTGCGTCAGCAGCAGCCGAACGCCGTCCAGGTCAATGTGGCTTTCTTTAGGCAAGGCCAGCAGCCAGTCGCGGGTTACTTCAGAGATTTCGGCGCTGTCGCGGCGCAGCGCTTCGTACTTTTCGGGCCGCGCCCTCGCCCATTTCTTGCGGTATTCGGCTTCTTTTTCGGGGAAATGAGCCACGTTCTTATCGTAGTTGCCTTGCACCGTCACGACCTCCGGGTGGGCGCGCAGGAAGGCGACGCACTCTTCGGGGGCGTCGCCGTAGCCGACGTTGTCGCCGGCATTAAGAACGGGCCGGCCGTCGGTCAGGCCCGCCGCCGTCAGCGCGTCCCAGACAGACTGAAGCGCCGCCAAGTTCCCGTGAATGTCGCTGAACACGCCGTACTGCACAGGGGCGTTTAGTCTCCCACGGCGTTCTGCAGGGCTTTGCGGCCCAGCCGCAGGGCGTCGGAGAGATCGTCGAGTTTCTTCGGCGACAGCCTTTTTTCTTCCGCTGCGCAGCATAGCAGATCGGCGATCTTGTGCAGCAGCGTCACGGCCTCGTCCAATTGCCTGGCCGGCAGCGTGTCCGGCCCTTCGGCCAGCTCCGAGAGGACGGTCTCGATCTTGTCGAACTGCCGCGCGAGTTTCTTGGACTGCCCCTTCGCGCCGAGCCGCTCGCGCAGTCGGGTCACCGCCTGGTCCACTTCGCTGAGTTCGTCGGAGATCGTCTGATTGATCCCGGCCAGCGCCGGGTCGTAACTGACGGATTCTGTCTCGAAGATCGGCGGCGGGGCGGGCGGCAGGCCCGGCTCCGGGGCGGCGGGCCGGGACGCCAGCCATTCTTTGATGCGGGCGGCGTTGCGCAAACCTACCCCTTTGACGCCGCCGATGCGGTCCGCCGTCGCGGCGCGCAGATCGTCCACAGTGAGGATGCCGGCATCGGCCAGGGCGCGGACACGCGCGGGACCCAGGTACGGCACAGAGAGAATGTCCAGCATCTCTCGCTCTTCGGGCGTCTCTGGGATGATCGTCGCGATCACGGCCCCCGGCTCAGGGAGGGCGGCGGCTTCGAGCGTGGCGGACAGGGCGGCGATGTCGGCGGCGGCCTCCATGACCGCATCTTCGAAGACGGCCTGAATGACGGCGGGGGACAGATCGGCGGGCAGGGCCGGCGGCCCGTGACCGTTGCGCTTGTGAGACTTAGGCGTTTTTTTCATCAGTGGGTATCTCCTCCTCAACAGGCGCGTCGAAGGGCGCGAACAGGAGCAAAAAGCGCCGCCTGAAGCCCTGCTTCTGCAGTTTGTTCCAGTACACGATAAAGGCGCGGTAGCGGCGGGCGCGCTCGTCGTGCTGCGCCCGGACCAGCGCCTGCAGGCCGACCTCGATCTCAGGCCGCTTCACGCAATGCGCTTCCATGAACGCCTGCACGAGCGGCCCGCGCACGTCGGCGTCGTGAATCTCGCCGATCTGTTCTTGAATAGACTTCACCCGGTCGTAGACGGCATCGAACTCTTTGGCCTGGGCGGGGTTCTGGAAGACCGGCATGAAGATCTCCATCGTGTAGCGCAGGCGCTTGGCGGCGATCCGCATGGCGTGGAGTTCGTTCACTTTGCCGGGGTCGGCGATGAAGGGCGCCCAGCGGTACAGTTCTTCCAGCCGGGTGAGCAGCATGACGGGGGCGTTGTCGGCGAGCGAGCCGCCGGGGTTGACGGCCTGTAATGGGAGGGCCTTAGCCATGCGCCTGCCCCCCCTGCACGCCGTCGAGCATGGCCTCGAAGTCCTTCTGGAAGCGGCTCTTCTCCAACAAGTTCAGCGCTTTGACCAGATGGACGCGCTCGGCGTCCCGGTTCTTTTTGAGGTGGTCAATGAGGGCATCGAGGCCGACGCGCTGGCTTTCGGGGACGGTGTCGCGCGTCTTCTCCATGAACTCGATCTGCACGTCGCCGTCGCGGACCGCGCCGAGGGCGTCGGTGACGCGGGCGACTTCCTTTTCCAATGTGCCGAACTTCTTCGGCGGGTACACGTCCGCGAAGACGCTGAGGGCGGCGCGCAGACGCCGGGACGCGACGCGCATATCGTGGAGCGCCTCGATGTCGTCGCCGGCCCGCGTGCCGTGCAGGTTGTCGAGCATCTCCTGGAGCTGCACCCGGATGGCCGTGTCCGCCGCATCGGCGAACGTCGCATCCGGGGTAATATTGTAGGGTGATTTCGCCATGTTTGTTCCCATCATCTTAACACCCCGCGCCTACAGAAGTCAAGCGGGGCGAAAGAGTCTGCCGTGACATTGATAACACTGCTGACGGACTTCGGCACGCAGGACACGTTTGTGGGCGTCCTGAAGGGTGTCATCAAGTCCATCGCGCCGGACGTGGACGTTGTGGATTTGACACATCACGTCCCGCGCCAGGACATCGGGGCCGGAGCGTTCGCGCTGAAGACGGCCTACCGTTACTTTCCCACAAACACGGTGCATTTGAACATCGTGGACCCCGGCGTCGGCAGCGGGCGTCGCCCCATTGCGGCGCACATCGGGGAGTTCTTCTATGTGTGTCCCGACAACGGCCTGTTGTCCTATGTCCTGGCCGAGAACACATTGAAACAGGCCGTGACGCTGGACAATCCAGCGTTCCACCTGCCCCGTGTCAGCCGGACGTTCCACGGCAGAGACATCTTCGCGCCGGTCGCCGCCCACCTGTCTCTGGGTGTCCCGCTGACGACATTGGGGTCGCCGATTGAGACATTGAAGACGTTCCCGCTGTCCCGGCCCGCTGTCTCGGAGCGCGCGCTGACGTGTCATGTCCTGCACAGTGATGTGTACGGCAACGTCTTCACCGACCTGACCGAAGACGTGTACGACGCCTGGCGCACCGGCCCCGTCTCCATTGATGTCTGTGGGCAGTATGTCCCCGGCCCGCTCACGTCCTACAGCGACGTTGGCCTGGGTCAGCCGCTCGCACTGTTCGGCAGCAGCAGCCATCTGGAACTCGCCGTCCGCAACGGCAGCGCGCAGACGCATTTCGGCCTCTCGCGTGGCGACGCCATGACGCTGAATCAGTAGGCGGGCAGTATGTCAGCAGTATTTCATCAGTAGGCCGCCAGTAGCAATTTAGTAGGAAGTTAGTAGCAGTCTCATAGGCGGCGAGTAGGCATCGTGCCTTTCTTCGGAAGGAAACACGGCGGACGACGGGGAATAGAGGCATGAAAAAATCCGGTGTCTGTCTATGAGCAAACTCAAGATCACGTTTGAGGAACCCAACATAGGTACAGTCTGGCTCACGCTCACCTCTGGTACCGAGTCTGTTGCTATCAGTGCGACATACATCTATGACAGTTTTTACCAACTCGTTGACGCTCTGCTTCGAATCAGAAGCGGACCAGGCCAAGCTGCTGTCGCGTGGATGTGTGAGCCATCAGAGTACGAGATGCAGTTCTGCCGCGAGACAGACAATATTCGTCTGGATGTGGTGTGGTTCCACGGTTCAGAGCGTAGTGTGTACAAGCAGGGCCAAGTGGAGATGTCCGTGACAGGTAGTTTTGACGAGGTCTGTCTGCCGTTCTGGCGAGCGTTGCGTGAGTTGCAAGGTCGGCTTCCAGCCGCCGATTTTGAGGCGCGATGGGGCACCCCCTTCCCCACACGAGAGTTAGACCTGTTGACGGCGGCACTGGGAAAGTAGGCTCAACATCCCAAATGAAATCACAGAGGCTGAAATCATGGCGTTTCTGCATTCCGTGGAGGCAGGGGAAGTGACACTCACTCCGCTTCAGGAGCCGCAGGACGTTTATGCGGGGCCAGTGGACTACGCCGCCAGCAATGGCTGGCAGGTCAGTGTCTACAATGACTGCAACGAATGGGATTATATTGAGCGTGTCCGTACAGCCGACGGCCTTGAGTGTGACTATGATTTCATCTACGAGCATATGCCACAGGTGGACGCTTATCAGCCATCGGAGGAGGTGGCCTGGTCTCGCTACCGTATCCCAGGCTATATGAAGTTCCGCTGTGTCTATTGCGGACGGCGCTGCAAGGGCGGCACACTTCCATACGTCTGTCGGAACTGCGAGGCACACGAAGCAGACGCCAGGCAAGTTAATCAACGATGAAGCAGATTACGCTGGGGAAAAGCGGCCTGTCGGTCGGGGTTGTGGGGTACGGGGAGAGGCCGTATCGGCGGGAGCCGGGGCAGGTCTCGGCGGACAGCGATATTTATCAAACATCGCCGGAGGTGCGGGCGGCGGTGGTCGGGCGGGCGGTGGAGGCGGGCGTCACGCTGTTCCATGCGGCCCACGAGCGGGAGGCGGCCTCGCTGGGGGCGTCGCTGCAACGGCTGGGCCTCCGTGACCGGGTGAGTGTCAGCACGACAGACGGGGACGCGCTCGACCGCTGCCCGGACACCGCCGAGGGCGCGGCGCAGGCGATCACGGCGGCGATTGCGCGAAAACTGGAACTGCTGGGCGTAGACGCGATTGACCTGTTCCTGCTGTACGACTTCCGGCGTGAGACGCACACGCCCGCGCGGGTGGACGGAGCGCGGGCGGCATTGGCCGACGCGCAGGCGGCGGGACACGTCCGGCACATCGGGGCGACGTGTTACGGGGACTACGACGCACTGGCCGACGCCATCGAAAATCAGCGACTGCCGATTGAAATCGCGCTGGCGCGGTATAATTATGCCGACCAGCGCGCGGCGCAGCGGCTGTTTCCGGTGTGCCGGGCGCAGAACGTCGGCGTGCTGGCTGTTCAGCCGTTCGCGTGGTTCGGCGGCGTCCCGTTCGTACGGTTCCCGAACACCTGGCGTTATCGCAACCTGACCAAGAACTTTTACGGCATCACGGCGGGGCAGGCGCACCTGTACTGGATTTTGCAGAACGAACTCATAGACGGCGTCTTAGTTTCGATGCAGACGGCGGAGCAGGTCGCCGAGAACGTCGGGGCGGCGGAGATCGCCAAAGCGCCGACGGGGCTGGAGTCGCTATTCCAATCATTTGTGGAGGCGATCACGACGACGCGGGAAGGCTGGCGCGGATTGCTCACTGATGACCTGTGGGAGTATCGCGCGGCGGCGGAAGCGTTCCTGGAAAGACGCCGATGACGTTCCCCTTGATGCCGCTGCTGCTCGGCCTGTCGCTGGCCTCGGCGACAGGGCTGCGGGCGTTCCTGCCGCTGCTGGCGCTGTGCATTGCGGCGCGGTACCACGTCGTCCCGCTCAACGGGCAGTTCGCGTGGCTGCACTCGGACACGGCTCTGATCGTGCTGAGTGTCGCGGCGGTGACCGAGGTGCTGGCCGACAAAGTGCCGCTCATAGACCACGCGCTGGACGCCGTACAGACGGTCATCCGCCCGCTGGCGGGCGCGCTGGCCGTGGCGAGCACGCAGGCGCACTTCGACCCGGTGACGGCGGGCGTGCTGGGCCTGGTGCTGGGCGCTCCGCTGGCGGGCGGCGTCCACGTCGTCAAGGGCGGCACACGGCTGGCCTCCACCGCGACCACGGCGGGACTAGCGAACCCGTTCCTCAGCCTCGCCGAAGACGGCGTCTCTCTCGCGCTGTCTGTTCTGGCCCTGTTCGCGCCGGCGCTGGCGTTTCTCCTGGTCGTCATCATGCTCGCTGTTGCCTGGCGCGTGTGGCGTCGGGTGCGGCGCCGCAAGAAAGAAGCACGCTTATGATTGATCTGTCCAGTGACACGGCGACAAAGCCCTCGGAGGGGATGCGGCGGGCGATGGCGGAGGCGCCCGTCGGGGACGAGCAGAAGCGCGAGGACCCGACGACGAACCGTTTGCAGGCGCTCGCCGCCGAGATGCTGGGGAAGGAAGCGGCGCTGTTCATGCCGTCGGCGACCATGTGCAACATGGCCGCGCTGCGGACACATTTGCGGCCTGGCGAGGAGTTTATCGCCCATGCGCGCTCTCACATCGTGCGCTGGGAGGCGGGCGGGTACGCCGCCATCGCCGGGGCGGTCCCCCACTTGATCGCGAGCGAGAGCGGCGTCTTTTCGGGCGCGCAGGTGGAAGCCGCGATTGCGCCCGACGACCCGCACCTGCCCCCCACCCGGCTTGTCTGCGTGGAGAACACGCACAACGACGGCGGCGGGGCCGTCTGGACACAGGCCGAGACCGCCGATGTCGCGCAGGCGGCGCGGCGTCACGGGCTGAAGCTGCACTTGGACGGGGCGCGGGTGATGAACGCCGCCGCCGCGCTCGGACGGCCCGTGGCGGAGGTCGTCGCGCCGTTCGACAGCGTGACGCTCTGCCTCTCGAAAGGGCTGGGCTGTCCGGTCGGGGCGATCCTGGCGGGGCCGAAAGAGTTCATCGCCGCCGCCTGGCGGTCCAAACAGATTCTGGGCGGGGCGATGCGGCAGTCGGGCATCTTAGCGGCGGCAGGCGTTTACGCGCTGGAGAACAACCTCGCGCAGCTCGCCGAAGACCACCGGAACGCGCAGATTCTGGCGCACGGTCTCGCGGAGATACCGAATGTCCGCATTGACCTCACACGGGTTCACAGTAACCTGCTGTTTTTCACCGTGGACGGCATGACGGCAGCGGAGGCTCGGCAGTGCCTCGCGGACAAAGGCGTCCGCATGAGTGGGTCGCCGGAACGACTGCGCGCGATCACCCACCGCGACATCTCACGCTCTGACATCGAGCAGGCGCTCGACGCCGCCCGCGCCGCGTGGGCTTAGACGGGAGAGCGGGTGGATATCAGCGTGATCGGGGCGGCGGGTGCGATTGGGCGCGAGATCGTGGCCCAGATCGTGGCGGGCCGCGTTTTGCGCCCGGCGGAGCGCCTGCAGCTCGTCGGGCGGGGCGGCAGCGCGTCGGCCAGCGCATTGTTCGGCCTGCGCTCGGACCTGATGGACGCCTACGCAGAGACGGCGCCGCAGCTCGATATTGCACTGTCGCCCGAAGACGTGGTGGGCGATCTGGTGGTCATGGCCGCCGGCGTCACGCCGGGCGCGGGGCCGTCCGGGACGATGTCGCGCGACGACGTCGCCTACGCCAATCGGCCCGTCTTTGAGGCCTATGCCGATTCGCTGGCGAAGTACGGGCAGGGGCAGGAAGTCGCGCTGATCGTCACGAACCCCGTCGAACTCGGCGTGGCCGTCTTCGCCGAGCGGATGGGGGCGCGGCGGGTCATCGGCATGGGGGCCTACTCGGACAGCCTGCGCTTCCGGCGCGAAGTCGCCGCCGATCTCGGCGTCCCGCGCCAGCTCGTGTCGGGCTACGTCGCCGGGGAACACGGCAACAGCCTCGTCCCGCTTTGGAGCAGCGTCCGCGTGTACGGCCTTACTGCCGACGAGACGACCGCCGCCGTCGAGCGCCTGCGCACCGGCGGCGACTATGCCCACTTTCAGGCGCAGGTCGCCGCCGCGCGTCGGTCCATCCATTCGCTGCTGACCACAGACATCGTCCAGGCCTTTGACCGGATCGAGGCCATGCCCGCCGATGTGCGCGTGCTGCTGCGGCCCGAACTCACGCACCTATCCGGCGCAAAAACGGTCATGGCGACGGCGAACGCCACCGTGGACATGGTGCGCCAGATCGTCGAAGGACGCGAGATCAGCGGCGCGGGGCAGGTGTCATTGGACGGCCTGAGCGCCTACGGCCTGCGGGGAGTCATGGGTCTGCCATTGATCCTCTCGAACCAGGGCGTCGTCCGTGTCCAGACGCCCCCGCTCTGGCCGGCGGAAGAACAGGCCCTGCACGAGTCCGCCGACGCCATCGCCCGAAAGCTCGCGGACTGGAAGGCGGACGCCTGATGGCACTCATTCCTCACACCGACCGCTGGATCTTTCTCCTGCAAGTGAAGAGCCGCCCCGGCGTGCTGTCGGCGGTGTCCGCCGTGTTTGCGGACCGGGGCGTGTCTATCGAGTCGCTCACGGCGCACGACAGCAGCCACACGGGGGCCGCCTTCGGCACGGTCCTGCTGACGTTCGCCGCCTCGGAGGCGAAGAAGGACTACCTGGCCCGCGTGCTTTCGCGCTCGGCGACCGTGGACGATGTGATGCAGTATCGTTATGACGACGCGGCCCACGCGCGTAAATCCGTGCTGGTGCGGGCGAATCTGGCCGCCGGGGCGCTCTCTCAGATGCTCCCGGCGGGCGTTCTGTGCGACGTCATCTCGGCCAAGCCCGGCGAGACGCTTGCGCTGCTGCTCGGCCCGCCGCCGCTCGTGGACGAGGCGCTGGCGGCTCTGACCGCTCGCACCACGACAGAGGCCGCCGACCCGACCATCCTTCTCGTTTGAGTCCCTGAGTCTACGCCTGATGCGCTTCGTTATCGCCGACTTTGATGACGATCAACGCGATGTCGTCACGGAGCGGCTGATTCTCGCTGAAGGCGAGGGCGGCGTCTTGCAGCGCGGCGGCGACGACGGCTGCCTTCTCGCGGTGGACGTGCAGAAGCGTGTCCCGGACGCCTTCGGCGCCGAGGAACCCGCCCGCCGGGCTGCGGCAGTCCGTGAGGCCGTCGGTGTAGAGCGCCAGGGTCGCGCCGGGTCCGAGAAGAAGCCGGGCTTCACTGTAGTCCGCGTCGGCGAACAGTCCCAGGAGCGGGCCGGTCGGCTCCAGGGAGCGGACGGTTCCCGCCGGGTCAGCCCACTGCGGCGGCTCGTGGCCGGCATTGACGTATGTGAGCGTCCGGGCGACGCCGTCCCAGACGCCGTAGAAGAGGGTCGAGAGCAGGCCGTCGGGCGTCATGAAGCGCGTCAGCACGGTGTTGGTGCGGGCCACGACCTCCTGCGGCCTCAGCCCCAGCGCGGCGAAGGCCCGGAGAGTGTCTTTGGCCCGCGCCGTCTGCACGGCGGCGGCTAAGCCTTTACCGGTAATGTCGCCGATGATGACGCCCAAACGGCTGTCTCCCAGCGGCAGGAAATCGTAGTAGTCGCCGCCGATCTGCGCCTCATCCTGCCGGGCGGGCGCATAAAGGGCGGCGATCTCCAGGCCCGGCACCGTCGGCGGCTGCGCGGGCAGGATCATCCTCTGCAGTGCCTGAGCGATGCGGCGCTCATAGGTGTAGGCGCGGGCGTTCTGCACGGCGGCGACGGCGAGAGTCGCCAGCGTGCCGAGCAACTTCGTCTGGTCGGGCGTGAAGGGCGCGTCCCCGACGCGATAGACGGTCAGCGCCCCCAGCGTTTCTTCGCCCTGCCGGAGAGGCACGGCCAGGACGGAGTGGGCGCCGGACTGACCGGAGAACGCGCGCAGGCGGCACTCGCCGAACGGCGGATTGGCAACGCCCAGACAGACAGCGGGTTCTCCGTGCTCCGCCGCCCGGAGGGTGGTCCGCTCACAGCCGTCGCAGCCACGCGCCGAGCGGACGGCCTCCACCGGCAGCCGGGCGTCCTCCCCCTGTTTTCCCGGACGGATCAGCGAGCGCTCCCCCGTCGGCGCCTTCTCCCAGAGCGACA
Organism: Armatimonadota bacterium; assembly: GCA_964657535.1. GTDB lineage: Bacteria > Armatimonadota > Armatimonadia > Armatimonadales > Capsulimonadaceae > CAZZVX01. Next base: position 12,870 of record CAZZVX010000031.1, read on the forward strand.
GGGTGCAGAGTTCCGCGCCGAGGACGGCACAGACCCGCTGGGTCAGCGTGTCGGCGAGATCGTGCAAGTCGAGGCGCGAGACGACGGCATGACCGACGGACCAGAGCGCGTCGAGTTCATCGGCTTTGCGCTGCGTCTCGCCGTACAACGCAGCGTTGACGCGGGCAATAGCCGCCAGCGACGCCAGGCTGGATAGGGCATCCTGCAGGCGAGCGTCTCCAAAAGCGTCGGGCCGACTGCTGGTGACGACCAGATGCCCGCCGACCTTCTTGCCGGCGACAAGGGGCAGGGCGAGGACGGACTTCACCGCACCCGCGTCGGGGAAGCCGCCGGTGAGCTGACGCCGGTCAGATTCCGACGCGAAGACCGGGTCGCCCGCAATATCGCCGCCGACGACCGGCTGACGGGAGACATAGAGCGGCCACAAGAACGGCGACTGGGCATCGAACGCCCAGTCGGGCCGCGCGGCCTGCCGCCGAGTGCGGGGCCGCTTCGGGCGCGGGTCGGGGAAGGCGCCCAGCAGGGCGATGCGCCTGCCTTCGTCTTCCAGTCCGTACAACAAGGCACGGGCTTCACCCGCTTCCGGCGGGAGCAGCGCGAGTGCGCCTTCCGTCACAAGGGCATGAATCTGGTCGGCGGAGAGGGTCGCGTTGAGGCGGCGGCTCATCCCCAGCAGGGCGACAACGCGCGCCTGTGCGGCGGCCTCCTCCAGACGGCTGCGGCGCAGGTCCGTCACGTCGCGCAGGACAGCCACCGCGCCGACACAATGCGTGCCTTCCGGCGAGAGCAGCGGCGCCGCCGTCATCTCGACCGTGCGCGTCCCCGCCGACACCAGGAACTCCTCATGGGAGGTCACGCGGCCTTCACGGAGTGTCCGAGCGAGCGGGACGCCGCCGGGCGGCACCGGCTGGCCGCTTGGGTAGCATAGGCCGATGCGCGACGCCCACTCGGCGACCGACTCGCCCGGACGGACCCCGTCCGCGCCGAGGATCGTCTGCGCGGCCCTGTTGGTCGAAACCAACTGGCCGGCGGCATTGCACAGGACAACGCCGTCGCTGAGGCTGCCCAGAGTCGCTTCCGATACGCGGGCGCGCTGGCGCTCCGCACTCGCCAAGCGCTCCAGTTCGTCGCTGTGCCGTTCCCGCTCCCGCAGCAGCCGGATGCGGTCCGTGGTCTCGACGGCCAGTACGATTACCTGACCGACGCGCCGGGCCTGCGGGTCGCGCTGCGGCGTCAGTGTGAATGTCCAATACGTCACGCCGCGCCCAAGCGCCCCGTACTCAACGTCGGTCAGCGTCAAGGGGACCCCGGACGACGCCACGGAGCGCAGAGTGTCCGCGAGCAAGGCGTCGAGGCCGGGGAAGACGTCGCCCAGACGACGGCCCGCGAGTCCGTCACGCTGGCGGTCCGGGTCGGGCATCGCCTCGGCGAGCGCATTGGCGTTGCGAATCAAAAACTCATCCCCAGTGTCCAGCACGAACACGGCGGCCGGGACGTTCTGCAATATCCCCTCGGCGAAATCCCGCGCGGCAGTCGCGGCCAAGAGCTGTTCCTCGCGCTGCGCCTCGGCGCGCTGCACGTCCCGCCCAAGCCGTTCCCGCTCCCCGGCCGTCCAGACGCGGAGGACATCGGCGAGAAGCGCGGCGCGGCGGTGGACGAAGCCGTAGACCACGACAAAGATGACCAACGCCAGGCTGATCCAGACGTCTCGACCGAACAGCGGGAACGGGGAACGGTTCAGGGCGAAGAGCAGCGCGACCAGGATGGCGAGAATGAGGGTCGGGACCAGCCACAGAGAACGCAGTTCACGCAGGGCGCGCTCCGCAGTATCGGGCGTGGGTGGTCGAACTGTTCGGGGCGGGATAGACACGTTGCTGGATTCTACCACACGGACTCGCGACTCCGACTGAGAAAATCACGGGGAGACGTGAACGGGAAAGACCGCCGCTCGTGATGACGAACGGCGGTCCGGGATGAGTGCGGCAGTCCGCTGAACCGCTATTCGGTCTTGGCGGAGGCTTCCAGGACGAACTCGGCGACGTAGATCGGGGCGTGGGCGCGCAGTGCAATCGCGATGGCGTCGGACGGACGAGAGTCGATCTCCAGCGTCTCGCCGTCGGGCTTGACCAGGCCGATCTTGGCATAGAACGTCTCGTTCCAGAGGTCGTCAATGATGACACGCTCCACGGTCGCGCCGAGCCGGTCGAGGATGATCTTGAACAGGTCGTGCGTCATCGGGCGTTCCGGGGCGTCGCCTTCCAGCGCAAACGAGATGGCCCAGGCCTCGAACTGGCCGACCCAGATCGGGGCGCGGCGGCCTTTGTTGTCGCGCAGGAGGACGAAGTGCTGGGCGGGCATCTTCTGCTCCTGGTGCATATAGACGCCCATGACCTTGACTTCTTTTTCGTTCAGGGCGCGCGGCGTCCGGTTCTCGTTCTCAGTGGTGTAGTCTTTCGGGCGGCCTTCGCCCCCGAAGAACTCCTCACCACCGGGGAACGGGAGCAGCGGGCCGAAGGAGCCGCCGTCGCGCGAGTCCTTCTCTCCGCCGTCGTCGCCCCGACCGCGCAGCGAGGCCGGGCCGCCCTCGGATTCCGAATCATGGGGGGGCCAGTCATCGCCGAACAATTTATCGAAGTCGCTTGCCACTCTGTCACCTCGTTCCCTGTGTGTCGTGGTTGGTTGTGTCTCGTCGTCTTGTCAGTCTTCCCGCCGTCCCGTCTTGCTGACGGTCTTGAGGAACTCTTTGTTGCTGCGGCTGTTGTTGAGGCGGTCAATCAGCAGTTCCGTCGCCGGCACCGTGTCCAGGCCCGCCAGGACTCGGTGCAGTTGGTAGACGGTCTTCAGGCTCTCCTCATCGTAAAGGAGTTCCTCTTTCCGCGTACTCGACTCCTTGACATTGATGGCTGGGAAGATGCGCCGGTTGGCGATCTCGCGGTCCAGCTTGAGTTCGGAGTTACCGGTGCCTTTGAACTCCTCGAAGATGATGTCGTCCATGCGCGACCCGGTCTCGACCAGGGCCGTCGCGATGATGGTCAGACTGCCGCCCCCTTCGATATTACGGGCGGTGCCGAAGAATCGTTTCGGCCTATAGATGGCCGCCGGGTCAAGGCCGCCCTGCAGGGTACGCCCGGACGGCGTGACCGTCAGGTTGGACGCGCGGGACAGGCGAGTGAGGCTGTCCAGCAGAATTACCACGTCCTGGCCCGACTCGACCAGACGCTTGGCCTTCTCCAGCACCATGTCCGCGACCCGCATATGGTTTTCGGGAAGTTCATCGAAGGTGGACGAGACGACCTCGCCGTTGACCGAGCGACGGATGTCGGTGACTTCTTCGGGCCGCTCGTCAATGAGCAGCACCATCAGGATGATGTCCGGGTGGTTGGTCGAGATGGAATTGGCGATGGACTTCAGGATGGTGGTCTTGCCGGCCTTGGGCGGGGCGACGATGATCGCGCGCTGCCCCTTGCCGATGGGCGCAATCAGGTCAATGACTCGGGCCGTGAGATTCTTCGGCTCGGTCTCAAGGATCAGCCGGTCGGTGGGATAGATGGGAACCAGTTCGTCGAAGTTCGGGCGGGCCTTGGCCTGTTCGGGCGAGACGCCGTTGACGCTCTCAACGCGCAGCAGGCCGTAGAAACGCTCGGTGTCTTTGGGCGGGCGGACCTGGCCCGTGACCGTGTCGCCGGTCTTCAGGCCGAATCGCTTGATCTGGGCTTGTGCGACGTAAATGTCCTGCGCACCCGGATCGAAGTTGTTGCTGCGCAGGAACCCCCATCCGTCCGGGAGTATCTCCAGGACGCCGGCCTTGATCAGCGTCCCTTGCGCGTCTCCCTGCCCCGATTCCGTCGGCACAGGCGCACCTTCGGGGGCAGGCGGGGGCGCGACTCTCACGGCCTCCTGGGGAGGGGCCGCCGGTGCGGCCTCACGGGCGGCCCCGTCACGGGCGCCGTTGCGGGCGCGGACCGTGTTGGGGGGCGGGCGATTCTCACGCCGCACGGCGTCGGGGCGGGGAGTCTCGTCCTGAGTCGCGACCGCGCCCTCGTCTTCCGAGCGGGTTTGACCGCTCTCAATCTCATCATTTGCCATCGTCGTTCGCATTGACCTCAAACAGTTGGATATTGGTGTGTCGTTCAGAAAACCGCGCGGAAGATTTGGAGCGGTCGGTTCCGAGAAGTGAAAAGTTCGTACCGCCAGAAAGAATCAAGAAATGAGTACCAAGAGAATGACCAAACGTGCTGGTCGAACGGTTTCTGACCGGGGATGGTGCCGAGAAGAGGGATCGTTGCCGCAATCGAGGCAGCAGCAGGCCGGTACCGCACGACCTGTGAAATCCTTCAGGGCCATTATACCACGATTTCGGTCTTTTTGAACACCTATTTTCTTCGCGTCAGCCTCCGCCATAGATTTCCGGCTTGAGCAGCCCGATGTAGGGCAGATTCCGGTACTTCCCGGCGTGGTCCATCCCGTATCCGACGACGAACTGGTCCTGGACCTCGAAGCCCCGGTAATCTACGGGCAGATCAACACGGCGGCGTGAGGGCTTGTCGAGCAGGGTACAGACCTTGACGGACGCCGCGCGGCGCGAGCGCAGGTTTTCCAGCAGGTAGGACAGGCGCAGGGTCAGGCCGGTGTCCACGATGTCTTCGACGACGAGGACGTGCTTGCTTTCCACGCTCTCGTCCAGGTCTTTGAGGATGCGGACGACGCCCGATGATTTGGTGTCCGCGCCGTAGGACGAGACGGCGACGAAATCGTAAGAGATGGGCAGCGTGATTTGCCGGACCAGGTCGGCCATGAACTGGCTGGCCCCTTTCAGGATGCCGACCAGCATCAGCTCTTTCCCGGCATAGTCGCGAGAAATCTGCGCGCCCAGTTCCGCAACCCGTTCGGCCAACTGTTCTTCGGTGATCAGCACTTCGGCCACATCGTCTTCGAATTCCATCTTCACAGAAGCCATAAAAGTATCCTTTATGAAAATTGCACCCCCACCCCCGACCCGTCCAAAAACGAGAGGGGCGAAGGTCAGTTCTCGGTTGAGAGGCGTGTGCGCACGAGAAAGTCGCTGAGCGCGGCACGGTTCGGTACATCTTCGGGCAGAGGCGACGAGTCCCGCGCCTGCGGCAGTCGCTCGAACAGCGTAGCGATGTTGGCGGCGTGTGCGTCGGCGTCGCCCTCGAATTCGGCCAGTTCGCGCACCTTCATGGCGACCAGAGGTTCCAGGTCAAATCGAAAGCGTTCATTCAGACGTCCTAAGTTCCCCTCGACCACGCCCTCTTTCAGCAGCACGATCCCTGTCATTAGGACCCGGTAGAGGTACAGAAGCCGCTTGACGGTCTTACCGATGCCGGGTCTTTGAAAGTCCCGCCATTCCCCCTGCGCGAACCCAGCATAGTGATGATAGAGTTTTTTGCTGAGCCCCGCCTGTGCGAGCGACTTGAGTTCGTCGTGCGCGGGCGAGGTCAGCACAATCAGCGGCGAGAATATCTGCTCCAGCACGTAGCCATTGGGCTTGACAAGCAGGCGCAGGTATTTCTCAATCTCATGGCCGACCAGTTCTACTTCCACACCGCCGACGATACCTTTTGGCTCCCGCGTTTCTTTCGGCTTGTCCAGCGAAAGGACTTGCCTCAGCGGCGCTGCAAACGTCCCGCGCAGGTCCACATCGCTGTCGGGGGACGGGAAGCCGTACAGGTGTGCCCCGCTCACCGTGACGAAGACCAGCCCCGGAATGTTCTCCGTTGCGTAAGCGCCGAGGCTTGCGTGGTCGAGGCCCAGTTCGTTTTTGCAAATTTCTTCTATGGGTGGCTGCTCCCGGCGGCCCCGAAGAACGCCTGATAGCGCGGATCGCTGAACGTCGGCGGGTTCGCGGCGTAAAGCGTTGTCAGTTCCTGCTGGGGCGTGACGGCCTTTTGCAGTTTGGCCGCGCGCACCACCTGGTCTTTGATCTGCGACAAGGGCGGCAGGCTCGCCGGGACGGCGCTCTTGACCTTGAACGTGAGAAAGAAGGGCGTCTGCGGCGGATTGGGAATGGGCAGCGTCTTGATCTGGCCCGGCCTCATCACAAGAACGGTCTGACTGATCTGCTGCCGGACGGCGGGCGGCAGGGCGTCCATGTTGACATTAAAGCCGTTGACGCCGGCAACGCGCAGGCCCGGCTTTTCCGCGATCACGGCAGGCTCCATCCCTTCTTTGAGATCCAGCAGCGCCGAGTGAGCATCGCCGGCAGTCTGGCTGAGGACCATCGTCGTCTGCGCCTGGGCGGGAAGGGTGAACAGAGCGCGATTGATGGCGTAGAAGACTTTCGTTTCGGCGTCGGAGACGGTGACGCCCTGTATGCGCAGGTTTTCCAGCGCGAGGTCTGTTTTCAGGTCTTCGCGGAAGGCGGGGCCTATCACGGGGTCTTGCGCCTGGGCCGCGACCTGGGGCGAGCGGCGCTGCAGGTCCGTGATTCGGGCGTCCACGTCGGCGTCGGTGGGCATGAGATTGGCTTTGGTCGCCGCCTGCCGGATCAGCGCCGTGTAGACGAGTTTATTCAGGACTTGCTTGCCCACAAGACTCTCCAGGTCAGCGTAATACTCGCCCCGGCTGATAGTCTGACTGCCCACGGTGACGAGTGGCCGGCTGTCAGCCGTCGTGATAGACGGGGTGGACTGCGCGTGCAGGGCTTTCCCGCTCGCTGACAACCCAGCAGCCACCACCGCAACGGCAAGATATTTGGCGGCAGTATTCAATTTTGGTGTTCTCGTAATCATCGGTTCCTGTTGTGGCCTGACGGCAGTTCGTTTTAGCAAATTTCACTTATACGATTGACGCTGACCAAGAAATTCACTAGCAAATTTTACTACTTCGTCAACAGGAAGGCGAAGTCTCCCTTGAGGAATAAACACCTGACGCTTCTTCATAATTTCGTCGTCCGACTGCATCCACATGGCGACCATCTTCGATTTCTTCTGCAACAGAGAGTTCCTATCTTTCAGGACAATGGCTACACCTGGGAATGCTTCTTTAATGCGCGGTGCGTAGCGACTCGTTGCAGTTATACTTTCGATCTCTGTCCATGTAATGCGCCCGAACGTGTAGTTGGAAGCATTATCCTGAATACCCTCTTGATCTACAACTAATGCAGGTAAGTCATTTTTCAGAACCTTGGTTTGACAACAAGCCAATTGCCATGCGGGTAGAATCGGCAGTCCTATCATTAGAACGACGCATATGCCCATGAAAACAGCAGGAAGCAAAGAATTAAGGTCTTTCGTGCGCGTAAACACAGGGGCAAAGAATGACAGTACCAGTAAGATACCCCCAACACCCAAAGCAGCCATGACGGCATTCATGTTACGATAGCTTCGGAATTTCTCGCGATTTAATGGCACTCGGAGAACGTCGTTTGTGTCCTGCATTATTCATTCCCATTTGGTGGCGACTGGTGACTTGCTAGTGAAGTCCAAGACGACGCACTTGATGCTGGAAACGAGCGCAACGGAATTGTGTGCCTGCGCCGCCATGACGTAGATTTTTGCGTAATCCTATTCGGCTGCCTTCCGCATTCTCATTCTTTACCGTCTCAGTGCGCGTTTTACTCCCATTCAATGGTGGCGGGGGGCTTGCTGGTGATGTCCAAGACGACACGGTTGATGCCGGGAACTTCGTTGACGATGCGGTTGGAGATACGGTCCAGCACGTCGTAGGGCAGGCGCGCCCAGTCGGCGGTCATGGCGTCTTCGCTGGTGACGGCGCGGATGACGATGGGGTAGGCGTAGGTGCGCTGGTCGCCCA
>CAZZVX010000032.1:0-20018 GCA_964657535.1 Armatimonadota bacterium
GACGCTGCACGGCCTGGCCTTCGCCCTGCCCGATGCGGTTTACTACGCCGCCTGGGCCGACTGGACAGAGAAACTCAAACCCTATCTGGAAGACGCGGCGCTGAAGAAGTCCGTGTATGACCTGAAGTTTGTCACCGGCGTTCTCGCCCGCAACAATATCCAACTGCGCGGCGTCACGTTTGACGCGCTGCTGGCCGCGTATCTTCTCAACGCCGGGCGTAGCGGCTATCCACTCGCCGACCTTGCCGCCGACACCGTCGGCCTGGAACTCGTCGCCGACCCGGACGATCTGCCGTCCGCGACAATGGACGCGGCCCGCGCCGTCCATGCCCTGGAAGGCGCTCTGCGTCCCCGACTGGACCGCGACGGTTTGACGGCGTTGTTTGACGGCATCGAAATCCCGCTGGCCCCTGTGTTGGCCTGCATGGAAATGGCCGGTGTCAGCCTTGATGCTAAGTTGTTGCAGCAGGTCAGTCAAACGCTTGGCGCACAGGTCAAGGCGCTCGAAGCCCAGGTGTACGTTCTCGCCAATGGCGAATCGTTTTCTATTGGCTCGACCAAGCAACTCCAAGAAGTGCTGTTTGACAAACTGAAACTCCCGGCGGGCAAGAAAACCAAGACCGGCTACTCGACCGGCGCGGAAGTGCTGGAAGATTTGGCGGCGAAAGGCTACGAGATCGCCACGAAGATCATTCAGTGGCGTGAATTAACCAAGCTCAAGTCCACCTACGCCGACGCTCTGCCCGCGCTGATCAACCCCGCGACCGGCAAAGTTCACACCTCGCTCAACCAGACCGTCGCCAGCACCGGGCGGTTAAGTTCCAGTAATCCAAACCTCCAAAATATCCCCGTGCGCACGGAAGTCGGACGAGAAATTCGCAAGGCGTTCATCGCATCTCCAGGCTGCGTCCTGCTGTCGGCGGACTATTCACAGATCGAGCTGCGCCTGTTCGCCCACATTACCAAAGACCCTGGGTTGGTAGACGCCTTCGCGTCGGACAAAGACATCCATGCCGAAACCGCCCGGCGCATCTTCGAGGTTCCCGAAGATCAGCCCGTCACACACGACCAGCGCCGCCAGGCCAAAACGGTCAACTTCGCCGTCATTTACGGCGCCAGTGCCTTTCGCGTCGCCGCGGAACTCGGCATCTCCCAGGCGAAGGCCGCCGAACTCATTAAAGCCTATCTGGAACTTTACCCCGGCGTCCGCGCTTATTTAGAGCAAGTTCTGGAAGGTGCGCGGGAAAAGGGCTACGTGCAGACGCTGTTCGGGCGGCGGCGCTATGTCCCGGACATCAACTCCCGCGTGTTTCAGTTCCGGCAGACCGCCGAGCGCGAGGCCGCCAATATGCCCGTGCAAGGCACCAGCGCCGACATCATCAAACTTGCCATGCTCCGCGTGGACAGGGCGTTAGCCGAGCAGAAACTGCAAGCTCGAATGGTGCTGCAAGTCCACGATGAACTGCTGTTTGAGTGTCCTGAAGACGAAGTGCGCGCGCTGTCCCGGCTGGTCCGCGACGGCATGGAGGGGGCGTATTCGCTGGATGTCCCCCTGCGCGTGGAAGTGAAGTCCGGCCACAACTGGTGGTCCGTCACCCCGCTGGCCGATGACGACGCCGACGCGCTCAACGCAGATATGACGGAGGCCGCCCATGCTTGACGCGCTGGAACTTGTCCGGGAACTCGTCTCTGTTCCCGGCCCGCCCGGTCAGGAAGACGCCGTGCGCGCTGGCGTCATCGCTCACATCGAAAGCCTGGGCTGCGCCCACGTCACCGATGCGCGCGGCAACCTGCTTGTCGCGCCGCCGGGAGCGACGGAAGTCCCGGCGCGGGCGGATATTGTCGTGATGGCGCACCTGGACGAGATCGCCCTTCTCGTCGTCCGTGTGGAGGACGACGGGCGGCTGCTCGTGACCAACATGGGCGGCCTGTACCCCTGGAAGTGCGGCGAAGGGCCGGTCACGATTCTGACGCCCGGCGAAGCCCTGACCGGCATCTTGTCGTTCGGCTCCATCCACACGGAAGCGCCCGGCAGCGTCGCCGTCAAAGCCCGCAAAGAACCCTTGACCTGGAACGAGGCGCGCGTCTTCACCGGATTGACGCCCGAACAACTCACAGAGCGCGGCGTCCGCCCCGGCACGCGCGTCTGCCTGCACCCGTCCCGGCGCACCGTGACGGCTTTCGGCGACTTTGTCGCCGCCCCGTTTTTAGACGACCGCGCCGACCTTGTCGCCATGCTTTTGACTCTGGAAGCGATGAAGAACAGTTCCCCAGTCCCCAGCAATGGGGGAGCGTCGGTCGTCTTCGCGGCGACGGTGGCGGAGGAGGTCGGCGGACACGGGGCGCTGTACCTGCTGCGTCGCTTGAACGCCGACATCGGCATCGCCCTGGAGATCGGGCCGCGCGTGCCGGAAAACCCGTTTCCTTTGGACGGCCAGCCGACCGTCTGGGTCAACGATTCGTACAGTGCCATGCAGGCCGCCGACATCGAACTCGTCGCGCAGGCCGCCCAGGAGATCGGCCAAACACCCCACTGGCAGGCGATGTCGCGCGGCGGCAGCGACGCGAGCTGCGCGGCTTCGCACGGCCTTCTGGCCCGGCCTATCACACTGGCCTTCGCCGCCGAAAACTCGCACGGCTGCGAGATCATGCACCGCGACTCCGTAGAAACCCTTGCCGCTCTGACCGTCGCCGTTCTGGAAAGTCTTGTGCGGAAATAATTCCGCCCATCATTTCAATTCAAGGATTGTTTTCCACAAATTGACGCAGTGCTTCAAGTCTCGCATCCCAGCGCTTCTCGACTTCGGCGATAAACTCCTTGGCGTCGTCAAGGGACTTGGTTTCGAGACGAACATAGACATCTCGGCCCTTGGGTTCGAGCGTGACCATATTCGCCTCGACCAAAACTTGGAGGTGTTTCCGTGCGCCTTGACGGGTGATGCCGAGGTTGCCGGAAACATCTCCTATCGTCACGGACTCGCCTCTGGAGAGTCGTTGGACGATCTCCAGACGGATCGGGTCTCCCAGTGCTTTGAATACCTCTGCTAATGCCGTCATTCTTGCGAGTACAACTTTTCCAGGCGATCCAGCATATAATCCCAGCCGCCGGAATTCTCTTCGATCTTCTTCTGTGCGACTGCCGGCGGCAAGGTTGAAAATCCGCTTTCCGTCAACGTGAGCGCTGTCCCGTTTGGGTCATCCGCCAGGCGGAACTCCACCAATGTATTGGGAACTGCAAGCACGTCCCCCGTGAACCCGTTGGTGCCGTCAGCATTTCCAGGAACCCAGCGGTAGGCGAAATAATCGTGCGGATTTGCCGCGACCACAGAGATTTGGTAGACGAAACCTTTTCCAAAATCAATTGTCGGCGAAGCCCCCACTTCCAGTGTCCCGTTGATCTCGTCAGGAAACCAGGAGACGATCTGTTCCGGGTCGGTGATTGCGTTATATACCCGCTCTTTTGGCGCCCGAATAGTGATTCGGCGCTCTATGCTGTCTTGAATCATTGCGCTTTTCCTCAACCTCCCGATGGAAGTTTCGTGTTATTTCGGCATTCCGCAGCCATCAATCAGAAATTGCCGGAAGATCTGGCCGAAATATTGGTCCCAACCTTGAACACAAGAATCGAAGCATTCCACTTCCGGGACTAATCCCTCGTGGGTTAATGTCACAGTCGTTTCGTTCTGGTCGGCGGATACCGCGAACACGACTTTTGTGCCATTCCACTCGGTTTTATCCTTGAGCCAGGGGAGATAGCAGTTGGTGACGTGCCAAACCACCTTGCGGCCTGGGACAGCGTCCGTGACCTGGAAGTCCACGAATGTGTCACCGAATGCCCGACCAAAGCGGACAGTAAACATATCGCCGAGATTTCCGGCACTGCCTTCGAAATCCTTCGCCCACCACTCCGAAACGCGAGCGATTTTGGCGTAGGCATCAGTGGCCGATACCGGTGCGCTAACGCTGAGGCTGTAATCTTGCTTGGTCATTGTTCTCTCCTGATGAATTCAGTTTGTTGATATGCAGCAGATTGGTTGCATATCAGAACTATTATGGCATAAGATTTGAAAACATGCAATAAAATAGTTGCCTATTCTGAAATATTTTTTGCTCAACATGGGACGGAAATTCATTGGCTGGATCTGCGTTTAAGGATTTATGACTCGTATAGCAGATAATTCCGGCGAATAGCCTGAAATGTCGCCAAGCCACTGGCCCAGCCGTGCGCCAGGGCATCATAGGATAGTCCCGCCAATATGCCGTCTGCAACTTGCTGGTTCGCCAGCAGCGTCCCCAACTTCTCCGTCTGCCAGTCGTCCGGGTAAAGGCGGCGCAGCGTCAGCGCCAGCGTCAGTCCGACTTGCACGGCGCTGAGTGCGTCACGGTCCGTCACTAGCAGATTGACGCCGCCGCATGACGTTTCGCTGTGAACGCTGGCGCGCGGCGTGAACTGCACGGGGACGAACCGGACGCCAGGCAAACCCTGCGCGTTCAGTGCGGCGGCGAACGAGCGCGGCTCAATGAACGGCGCACCGAAAAGCTCGAACGGCGTATCCGTGCCGCGCCCGACGGATACGTTGGTCATTTCCAACAAGCCGACGCCGGGGTAGAGCGTCGCCTGAGTCAAGGAACGCATATTGGGCGAGGGGTTTGTCCAGAGCAGGCCTGTGGCGTCAAACCAGTCGGCGCGCTGCCAGCCCTCGCAGGGGACGATTTCCAGTTCGCATGACAGGCCGCGCTCGCCGTGAAAAAGACGCGCCATCTCGCCGACGGTCATCCCATGCCGGACGGGGAGGGCGTGATACGCCGTGAACGAGAGTTTGTCGGCGTCGGCCAAAGGCCCTTCCACCATTTCCCCGGTGATCGGATTTGGCCTGTCCAGCACGATCATGCGCCGCCCGCGTTCGCTCGCCGCTTCCAGCACATGGCCGAGTGTGCTGATGTACGTGTAGAACCGGCACCCGATGTCTTGAATGTCGAAGAGGAGCGTATCAATGCCCTCTAATTGCGTTGCTGTCGGGGCTTGACGCGCGCCGTAGAGCGAATACACAGGCAGGCCGGTCTTCGCATCCACCCCGTCGCCGATGTGTGCCTGGTCAAACTCTCCGCGAATGCCGTGTTCCGGCCCGAACAGGGCCGTCAGCGACACGCCGGGCGCGTCGTGCAGCGCGTCAATGGTCGTCTGGCCGTCGCGCGTCAGGCCTGTATGGTTCGTCACCAGGCCGACGCGCTGCCCGCGCAGCTGCGCGAAACGGTCGCGGGCCAGCACGTCAATCCCCGTCAGTACGCCGTTGTTGTGTCCCATGCCGTGATTATGACACACTCGCCTCTTGGTCAATGTCCTTGCCGTACCGGACGCGAAGCGCGCCGTGCGCTTTGCGTCCGTTGGTGGTACGAACACGCAACTCGTAGGTTCCGGCGTCTGTGTTGGCGAGGGTCACATGGTGAGCGTCGGTCTGCACGGTCTTTCCCGCCGGGTTGAGAACAGTGATCTCGCCGACAGCGTCCCGGTCCAGCGTCAACTCTGCCCTGAGCGTCTCGCCGTCGGCCAGAGTGATCGGGATCGTCTGCGCTTTCGCGCCCAGGCGCCCCGTGTCCAGGTCGTCGGCGAACTCCCACGTCTGCGAGGTCGGCAATGGTTTGCGCGGGCGTGGCTTGAGCGATCTCCCGGCGGGCGCGTAGTAGTGGTAGGCGAACGGCGCGACTGTCACCGCCGCGCAGCCGCGCTTGTCGGTCGTGATCGGCTCGCCGTCGCCGACGTAATCCTTGAGTTTGACGTTCGGGCCGAAGTCGGTCTCCAAAACGACCGTGCGTTCCTGATCGTCGCCGCCGCTGTGGAAGACGGCCAGCAGGTGTCCGCGCCGCTCAATCGCCAAAATCGTCTTGTCGGTCCAACGCTCGATCTCCTCGCCCCGCGCGAGCGTAGAGTGGACCTGAATCAGCTTGATGATCGCCTTGCGCTGCGCGATGCCTGCGCGCCACAGGTCGGAATAATAGACCGTCGGCGTGCCGGCCATCGCTAATATCACGGCGTAGGCGAGCGGGACGTTGTAGAGCAGGGCGTTCTCGTTGCGGGAAACGTCGTGGCTGCCGGCGAACATCACGGCCCGCTCCCGGTCCGGCAGTCGCTGCTCCCTCAATCGCCGCATCTTGAAGCGTTCGGGCGCGAACGTCATCTCCTTGAGCGCAAAGTATAAAGGGAAGTCGAAAGGGCGGAACGAGTTTCGGGCCTGTCCCAGATACGCCTGCACCTGCCCGGTGCCGCCGTCGAAGTATTCGCCGACGACCCACAGATCGGGCGGCCCTTGCTCGATGAAGTCCGCCGTCACGTCCGGCTCGATGCCCTTCAGGTCGTCCATGCGGTAGCCGTCCGCGCCGGTCTGCGCGATGAACCAGTGCGACCAGGCGATGAATTGACGGCGCACGTAGTCGTCGTCGCCCTGGAAGGCATAGTCCTCGCCGAAGTCGCGCTGATGGAACGGCGGGTCGCGGTCCGGCTCGGCCTCGTTCGGGTGGAAGTGCCTCCAGTCGCGCGGGAAACGCCCCGTGCCGGATTTGCCGTCCGCCCCTTTGGGCGCGAAGCCCGTCCACGAGCGCAGGGTTTCGCCCGGCCCGGCGTTCGGGGACCGCTGTCCGGCTCCGATGTGCGACTCGTTGGGGATGTCGTCCCAACCTAAATTTTCCATGACCGGGTTCGGCTCGGCATAGTCCGCGCCGCCCGCGTGGTTGAGAATCATGTCCACATAGACTTTGATGCCGTGCCGGTGCGCCGCGCCGATCAGTCGCAGGAACTCGGCTTTGGTCCCAAAGCGCGTCGCCACGGTCCCTTTCTGGTCTTTCGAACCCAGATCGTACAGGTCATACGGCGAGTAGCCCATGTCGTCGGCGCCACCCGCGCCTTTGCAGGGCGGCGGCACCCAGAGCGCCCCGATGCCCATTTCGGCCAGTTCCGGTAACTTGCTTTCCAGATGCGCCCACCAGCGTTTCCCCTCCGGCGGCGTCACGTCCCAGTAAAACGCCTGAAACAGCACGTCTTCGTTGCCCAAATGTCCCCTCATCTTTCTATTCCGCAGGTACAATACCCTTATGCCTTTACCCACCGTTAAACTTAAACCGCAGCGCCCGGAGCGGCTCGGACATCCCTGGGTGTACGACAACGAGATTTCTGCCGCCCCGTCCGACGGCTTCGAGAGCGGCGGGCTGGTCCGCGTCGTGGACTCGCGCAGCCGCCCGCTCGGCGTCGGCTACGCCAACCTGCGCAGCAAGATCGCCGTCCGCTACCTCACGCGGCGCGGCGACGCCGTCATCAACGACGGCTTCTGGCGCGGGCGCATCAAGGCCGCTTTCGCTTATCGTCAGGCGCGTTACGCGGGGCAAGGGGGAGTGCCGCCGGCGTACCGCCTGATTCACGGCGAGGCCGACGCTCTGCCCGGCTTGGTCGTGGACGTTTATCCCGAATTCGCCGTCGCGCAGTTTCT
The DNA here is from genome assembly GCA_964657535.1 of Armatimonadota bacterium. Taxonomy (GTDB): domain Bacteria; phylum Armatimonadota; class Armatimonadia; order Armatimonadales; family Capsulimonadaceae; genus CAZZVX01. The sequence goes on from CAZZVX010000032.1 coordinate 7,479, forward strand.
GGCCCTGGGCCTGGAACCCTGGCGCGGCGTGATCGTGCGGGCGCTGGCCGACACACTCGGCGTCCGGGGCGTTTATGAGCGTTCCGACAGCGCCGTGCGGCGTTTGGAAGGGCTGGAAGAGCGCGTGGGCGTGCTGTGGGGCGACGAGCCGCCGGACCGCCTCGCCTGGGACGAGGACGGCGCGACCGTTCTGGCCGACTTGAAGACCGGCGCGAAGACGGGCCTGTTTCTGGACCAGCGTGAAAATCAACGCGCCGCCGCGCGTGAGGCCGTGGGCCGGGACGTGCTGAACTGCTTTTCCTATACCGGGCTGTTCGGCCTGCGGGCCGCGCACGCGGGGGCCAAGAGCATCACCGACGTGGAGATCAGCCCGGCGTTCAATGCGTTCAACGACCAGCAGTGGGCGCAGAACACGCTGTCCGCCCATCACGCCATCGTGACGGAGAACGTCTTCGACTACCTGCACACGCTGGACAGCAAGACCTACCGCACCGACATGGTCGTGCTGGACCCGCCCGCGTTCACCAAGAACCGGGCCTCGCGCGAACCCGCCATGCGCGGCTACCACGAGATCAACCGTCTGGCCCTGCGCCTGTTGCGGCCCGGCGGCGTCCTGGTGTCCTGCTCCTGCTCGCATCATTTGAGTGCGCCTGAGTTCCAGGGCGTGATCGAGGACGCCGCCCGTGACGCGGGCCGTACCCTGCGCCTCATCGCGCGGCGCGGCCAGCCCGCCGACCATCCCGTACTGCTCAGTGCGCCCGAATCCGAGTATCTGAAATGCCTGATCTTGTCGGTGGAGTGACTTAATTCCCGGATTGGAATCCTGGGCTGCCGAGGGGAGGACTGCCCACCTGCGTGGGCGCGGAAGGGCCCTTCTTCGTCCGCGAAGGCGGACACTCTGCTCGGCGTCAGCCCAGGAATTCATTCCTGGGAGAAACGAATGGGTTCACCATGAAACTCTTGATCTTAGGCGGCACGATCTTCGTGGGGCGGCACTTAGTCGAAGCCGCGCTGGCGCGCGGGCATGACGTGACCCTGTTCAATCGGGGCCGGCACAACAGCGGCCTGTTTCCCGAAATCGAGAAACTGCGCGGCGACCGCGACGGCGGCCTGGACGCCCTCAAAGGCCGCGTGTGGGACGCCGTGATAGACACCTGCGGCTACGTCCCACGCCTCGTCTGCGCGTCCGCCGAACTGCTCGCGGACAGCGTCGGGCGCTACGTCTTCATCTCTTCGATCTCCGTTTATAAAAACTCGATCCTCCCCAATAGCGACGAGACAGCGCCGGTCGGCACACTGGCCGACGAGAGCGTGGAAGAAGTCACCGGGGAGACTTACGGCCCGCTCAAAGTCCTCTGCGAGCGGGCCGCCGAGAGCGCCCTGCCGGGCCGCACTCTGGTCGTTCGCCCCGGCCTGGTCGTCGGCCCCGACGACCCCACCGACCGCTTCACCTACTGGCCGCACCGCGTGGCGCAGGGCGGCGACGTGCTCGCGCCCGGCGACCCGGCCCAGCGCGTCCAGTTTATTGATGGGCGCGACTTGGCCGAATGGACGATCCGCATGACGGAGCAGTCCGCCGTCGGCGTGTTCAACGCCGTCAGCGACCGGACCGACTGGACGATGGGGCGTCTGCTGGAAGACTGCCGCGCCGCGAGCGGCAGCGATGCCCGTCTGGTCTGGGTGCCGGAGCGGTTTCTGCTCCAAGCCGGTGCCGCGCCCTGGACCGACCTGCCCCTGTGGCTGCCGCAGGAGACGACCGACGAGTATCGCGGCATGAACTCCTTCAGCGCCGCCCGCGCCGTCGCCGCAGGCCTGACCTTCCGCCCTTTGACGGAGACCGTCCGCGACACGCTTGCCTGGAACAAAACGCGCCCCGCCAATCATCCCTTCAAGAACGGCCTGTCCCGCGAGCGCGAGCAGGAAGTTCTCGCCGCCTGGTTTCAGCAATCCGCAACCCAATCTGCCGAGGAGGATTCGTAGAATGAAACGTCACGTGAGTTCCCTGTCAGCAGCGGTGATCGCCGCCCTGCTCGTTTTGACCGCCGCCGCGACTGTCCATGCCGACCAGTACCAGGACGGCATGAGCGCCTTCCAGATGGGCGACTACGAGACGGCGTTCCGTGACCTGCTGCCGCTCGCCCAGGCGGGCAACGCGGACGCCGCCGTGGCCGTCGGACGCCTCTACTACAACGGGGCTGGCACGGAAAAAAATCTCGACCGGGCCGTGTACTGGATCGGCTATTCGGCCAAGCGCGGCAACGCCGCCGGGGAGACCAGTTTCGCGCAGATGTACGAGCGCGGCGTCGGCGTGGCGCAGAGCGACGACCAGGCGATCTTCTGGTACAAAAAAGCGGCGGCGCAGGGCTATGTCGGGGCCGAAAACAATTTAGCCCGGCTGCTGATGGAACACAAAGGCGCGACGGCCCAGGACAAGGCCGCCGCCCTCCAGCGCCTGCGCCATGCCGCCGTCCACGGCAGCCCGGAAGCGCGGCAAAACCTGCGCGTCCAGACCGCTTCGCCCGCCGCGCTCAGCGCCTACACGTCCGGCGTCCGGGCGTTCGGCGCCAAAGATTACGCGCAGGCCGCCACGCTGTTCCAGTACGCCGCCCATCTCGGCATGGCCGATGCCAAAGTCAATCTGGGCTGGATGTACGAGATGGGCCAGGGCAAGCCGCAGAGTTACACGCGCGCCGCCCAGCTTTACCGCGAGGCGGCGCTGCAGGGCGACGGCATTGCGCAGGCCGACCTGGGGACGCTTTACGAAGAAGGTCACGGCGTCCCTGCCAGCGCTTCGCAGGCCGCGCACTGGTACGTGAAGGCGGCGTCCCAGAACGACCGGCACGGCCTGTACCAACTGGCGCGGGCCTATGAATTCGGCATCGGCGTCCCGCAGAACCGGGCCAAAGCGATTGAACTCTACACGCGCACGGCCAGAATGGGCGACACGCGGGCCGGGTACTTCGCGAACTGGCTGCGCGACCCAAGCAACGTGGACTTCCAGGACGAGGCGCACCGCGACGCCTACCTGCACCCGCGCCGCCGCCTCAGCCCGGCCCTGCAGCGCATCCAGAGCCAGGCGGCGGCGGTCGTGTCCCAGGGGCCGGAGTATTACAAGCGCGTCTACCAGCAGGCCCGGCAGGAGGGCGAGTCGCCGGCGGAGGCCCAGCGCAAGGAGAACGAAGCCCGCGCCCGCTACCAGCGCGACGTCGCCCTCGACAACGCGGCTGGCGCGGGCGACGCGGAGACCGTCAACAAGATCGAGTCCGGCGACATGAGCCAGGACGAGATCGCCAACTACGAGCCGCCCGCCGCCGGGGAAACCAGCAGCGGCGAATCCAGCAGCAGCGGCAGCAACAGCGAGTCGGAGCCGCCCACGCCCGAACCGGAGTCGGACCCCGCCCCCGAACCCGCCCCCTCCGAGGGCGGCGATTAAAGTTCGTTGAGATGCTGCAATCTTGTTGGAGGAGTAAGCGCAATGCTTATCTCGTTCGATTTGGACGACACTCTGATTTGCTACCAGCCTGGCGCTCTTCATGAGCCAAACCGGGTGCCGTGCCTTCTGCGCTACTGGTTCCCCGAACCGATGCGGCGCGGGGCAGCGGGCCTGATTGCAGAACTGATCCGTCAGGGTCACAATGTCTGCATCTACACCACCTCGCAGCGTCCCCCCGGCCTCCTCAGAGTGTGGTTCCGACTGTACGGAATCCGAATTGGTCAAGTCATCAATCAACAGCGGCACGAGCAGGTCGTCAAGCCGGAAGGCTTCCGGCGCTGGCCTTCCAAATACCCTCCCGCTTTTGGGATAGACTTGCACGTTGATGACTCAGAAGGTGTGGGGATAGAGGGCAGAGAACATGGATTCAGAACTGTGATTGTTTTGCCCGACGACCCGCTCTGGGCGGAGCAGATTCTGAAGGCAGCGGCTGTTCAAGAAACGGCGTAAAGCTGCCATGAGATGAATAAGATAGACACATGAGTGCAGAAATATGTCTCTCCATTGACGACCGACTGCGCTTTGTGCTGTTCGGATTGGAGTGTACTCTGAATGTGGAATTCAATCCCGCAGAAGTGGAGCGGCTCTTTGACGCGACAGAGCAGGACGCCGCCCCTAATGGGGAATATGTCTTTTGGCAGGGGCGGAATATAAGCGTTACGGGTAAAGTGGAACAGTACGAGCCGTATGACGTGTTTCTGCGGGTGGAGAGTCGACGCCTGTTTACGCCTACCCTGTTGGAGATCGCAGAGCGGGCCAAGTACCAGGTATACCGCATTGACCGGCGTATTGAGGACGAAATCAAGCAGTTATGGGAAGCCGAACAGGAAGCGGTCTGACAGCCGCGACGACCCACTCACGCGACAGCCTACCTCGGCGACATAGCACCTGGTCACACTCCGAATCCTTCCGTTTCGGGAGGACCCTGCGCAGTGAGGCACGAACGAAGCAAGGTGGTGGGCTTTCCCAGACTGCCCCAAAAACGCCCCCGACGCTGTATAATAGACCCGATGAAGTCCGAGATTGAACTGGAACGAGTGTGCGACGGGCGCAGGGTGCTGACCGAAGCCGCCCGCGCCCTGGACGCCGTCGCGGAACGGATGGACGCGGGCGTGTGGGCGCGGGCCGTCGAGACGCTGCTGACAACCAGCGGGCGCGTCGTCGTCACCGGCATGGGCAAGAGCGGGCTGGTCGGGCGCAAACTCGCGGCGACGCTCGCCAGCACCGGCACGCCCGCGCTGTTCCTGCACCCCGGCGAGGCCGTACACGGCGACCTGGGCATGGTGCAGGCCGCCGATGTCGTCGTGGCGCTGTCCTACAGCGGCGAGACCGACGAACTCCGGGCCATCCTGCCCACCATCGCGCGGCTCGGCGTGCCGCTCGTCGCCGTCACCGGCAGGGCGTCATCCACGCTGGGGCGGCTGGCGACGCTCACCCTGGACGTGGCCGTGGAGCGCGAAGCCTGCCCGATGAACCTCGCCCCGACCACCAGCACGACGGCCATGATCGCACTCGGCGACGCGCTGGCCGTCTCCGTCATGGTCGCGCGCCGTTTCACCCCCGACGACTACGCGCGACTGCACCCGGCGGGGACGCTGGGACGCCGCCTGACCCTGCGCGTGCAGGACGTGATGCGCAGCGGCGACGCCGCCGCCATCGTCCCCCGGACGGCGACCCTGCGCGACGTGGTGTTCGCCATCACCCAGGCACACGCGGGCGCGGCCATCGTCACCGACGGAGGGGGACTGGCCTGCGGCCTCATTACCGACGGCGACATTCGGCGACACCTGCTGGACGGCGGCGACCTGCTGGCCCGCTCGGCGGACGAGGTGATGAACCGCCGCCCCGGCACGGTCGTCCCGGAGATGCTCGCCGTCGAAGCGCGGCAGAAACTGACGGACTTCCACCCCCTGCCCGGCAGCATCGTCGGCGAGGCCCCCGTCGTGGACACAACGGGCCGACCCGTCGGGATGCTGATGCTGAAAGACTTAGACAAAGCGGGAATAGTATGACCGCGCCAACCATGGAACACGTCAAGCTCATCGCCCTGGACGTGGACGGCACCCTGACCGACGGCACCGTGCTGTTCAGCGAGGACGGCGGCGAAGGCAAATCGTTCCACGTCGCCGACGGTCTGGGCATCGTCATGGCGCAGGCGGTCGGCCTCGGAATCGCGGTCGTTTCGGGCCGCAAAGGCCGCGCCGTCGAGCGCCGCATGGCCCAACTGCGCGTGGAAGACTGCCTGCTCGGCGTCGGCGACAAAGCCGCCGTTCTGCGCGAACTCATGGCGAAGCACGGCCTGGAGCGGCACGAGACGGCGTTCGTCGGCGACGACATCAACGACCTGCCCGCGTTCGAGACCGTCGGCGTCCGCATCGCCGTCGCCGACGCCGCGCAGCGGGTCAAAGACGCCGCCGACTGGGTGACGCCGCGCCGGGGAGGCTATGGCGCCGTCCGGGACGCCATTGAAGAGATTCTGCGCCGCCAGGGGCGACTGGAAGAAGCCGTCGCCGCCTACCTCGCCTTTGAGACCCACCGCGCCCCGAACGCCCGTCAATAGACTGCCCCATGCCCACACTCGACATCCTGCACACCAATGATTTTCATAACCACCTCAGCGACGCCCAGGCGCAGACCATTCGGGCCGCCAAGAACGGCCTCGAAAACGTGCTGCTGCTGGACGCCGGGGATGCGGTGTCGGCGGGCAACATCGGCGTCCGGCCCGGCGGCGAGCCGATCCTCACGCGGATGTCCGAAACGGGCTACGACGCCATGACGCTCGGCAACCGCGAATTTCACGTCGCCGACGCCCTGCTGCGCGCCAAGATCGGCAAGGCGCAGTTCCCCATCCTGTGCGCGAACGTCCGCTGGCGCGAAGACCGGGGCGAGGCGCTGCCGCTCGTTCCGCACATCGTCAAAACGCTGCCGAACGGCCTGCGCGTCGGCGTCTTCGGCCTGACCGTGCCGATGGTGACGCCGCGCATGGCCGCCCGCGTCGTCAGCGCGTTCCTCTTCGACGACCCCATCGCCGTCGCACGCGCACAGATCGAGGCCCTGCGCCCCACCGTGGACGTGCTGATCGCCCTGACGCACATCGGCATCCGCGAAGATGAGCGCCTGGCGCAAACTTGCCCCGGATTGGACTTGGTTATTGGCGGCCACTCGCACGTCGTCCTGCCTGCGCCGCAGATCGTCGGCGGCGTCCCCATCGTGCAGGGCGGCTGGTTCGGGCATTACCTGGGCCGGGTGACGCTGGAAGCCACGGGCGGCAAAGCGCGATTGGTCGCAGGCCATCTGACCTCGCTGAAAGAGTAGACACTGCCGATGACGGCTTCGCTCCTGTTTCTGCCGATTGCCTGGATTTTGACTGCCGCCGGGCGGCAGGTCGCCGCCTGGCTGCGCCTGCCCGAAGACGCCTCCACGCTGGAACGGAACTTGATTGGATTCGCCGTCGGCGTAGGTCTGTTGGCCTACGGGATGCTGCTGCTGGGACTTGTCGGCGCGTTCATGCTCCTGCCCGCGCTTGGTCTGCTGCTGTTGCTGCTTCTGCTCGGCGCGCGTGAACACGCCGGCCTCGCCCGGTCCATTCGTACTAGGGCGCCGGCGCTGCGGGACCTGCGCGGGTGGGCGGTAGGCGCGGCAGTGACGTTTCTGCTGTTCGCCCTCGTCGCCCTGAGCGGCGTTTACGCGCCCCCGACATTGATCGAATGGGACAGCCTCGCCTATCATCTGGCCGACCCCAAGATCTACATTCAGGCCCATCGGATTGTTTATCTGCCCTGGGAGGACCACTCCAATTTCGCGTTTAATTTGGAGATGTGCTACGCGCTCGGCCTGCTGTTGCACTCCGTCCCGCTCGCCAAGATGTTCCACTTCGCCTGCGCCGTCGGGTTGACGGCGACAACCTATGCGCTGGGCGCGCGGCTGTTCTCGCCGCGCATCGGGCTGTGGGCCGCGCTGCTGCTTGCCGTCACCCCGATTGTGTTCTGGGAAGCCGGGACCGCCTATGTAGACTTGGCCCTCGCGTTTTACGCCACTCTGACTCTGCTGGCGCTTGTGCGCGGCGCGCAGGAGCGTTGCGGGCGCTGGCTTGGGGTCGGCGCTGTCTTGATGGGCCTGACCTTGAGCACGAAGGGAACGGCGCTGGGTGTTCTCGGCCTGCTGACGCTGGGGCTGCTGTTCTGGCGTCTGAAGCGCCGGGAAGGGTGGGGGCGCAGCGTGTGGAAGACGGCGCGCTGGGCGATGGCGGCGCTTGTCGTCGGGTCGCCCTGGTATCTAAAGTCTTGGGCCTACACGCGCAACCCGGTCTATCCATTCTTCTACGGCCTGTTTGACGGGCGCTACTGGAACCGCGCCAACGCCGACTCGTATGACGCCTGGAACGCGAGTTTCGGCGCCGGGCGCGGCCTGGGCCAGCTGCTCCTCGTCCCGTGGAACGCGACGATGGCGCTGCTACCGGGCCATCTGCCGCTTTCCACGCTGCCTAAATTCCCGGCACACTGGGCATTCAACGACTATCAGACCCCGCTGATGACGCTGACGCCCGTGCTGCTCGCCGCGCTGTTCTTCCCGGCGTTCACGACGCCGGGCCGGACGCCGAAGGCCGTCAAGATGCTGGCCGTGTACGCGCTGGTCTCAATCCTGATCTGGTTTTGGACGGCGCAGCACGTCCGCTACCTGCTGCCCGTTCTACCCGTCCTGTGCCTGCTGGCGGCCTGGACGCTCGGTGAGGCGTTGCGGACGACGCGCTTTGCTGGCCGGGCGCTGGCGGGGCTGGCAGGCTGCTCCGTCCTGTTTTCGCTGTTGTTGGGTGCGCAGCTGCTGGCCCGACAGGTTCCTGTGGACCTGGGGATGGCTCCGCGGGAGGATTACCTCGCCGCCGGTGACCGGGCGTATCCGGCGATGCAGTTCATCAACCGCCATCTGCCGCCGGGCAGCAGGGTCGTCTTCTACGGCAACCCGCTCGGCTTCTACTGCGACAAGCCGTATCTCTGGGGCGAGCCGCAGCACGGCACGTACATTCCTTACGACACGTTCCACACGGCGGGCGACCTGCGGCGCGGCCTGCAAAAGATGGGCGTGACGCACATTCTCGTCAACACGGTCAACTTTGGCATGACGCCTGACGCGGGCGGCTATGTCGGGCAAGTGTATCAAGTGACTGCAGGCGCCGGCCCGCCCGTCTTCGGCGACTCGGACGACCCGCGCCAACACGTTTTCGTCTACGCCCTGTCCCCCGGCCGCTGACGACGCGCCCGGTGCGGGTATACTGAAGCCGCACGACGGCCCATTCGTCTAGCCGGCCCAGGACGCCGCGCTTCTCGGCGCGGAAACCGGTGGTTCAAATCCCCGATGGGCTATGTAAGGCGTCTCCTAAATCGGCAGGCCTAAGGAGACTCGAACGGCGGCGTGAATGATGGCGCAGTGCTTGCGGGCGTCTTTGGCCTCGTCGCGGTTGGTTGTTTGACCGGGATAGGGGAACACGACGGCGTAGTCGCTGAGAGCGTCCAGTGGGACATAAAGAACTGTCCAGGTCGGCTCAACGGGCAGAAGCAGGCCGAGCAAGTGAAGCAGGTTGTACGTTCTGGGAACCGAAAGCCTCTCTTCCACCAGACGCGCCTTGAGATACTTCTCCGCGCTTTGCTGGGCTTCATAGCAGACAAGGTCGTAGTTGGGGGATTTGCGGACGCGGATCAACTGGCCGGTGGCGAGCCAGTCGGCTTCGGCTTTGTCAACCCACTCCTGCGCGAGCGGCGTCATACAGCACGCACCCCTTTTCAGTAATTTCGCGGAGGAAACTGTCGCCCCAGTCTAGTCTCTGCTGCAGGCGGTCCGGTTCATAAACCAGCAGGTCCATTGCACAGTCCACGCCGACAGAACGCTTAATTTCCATAGATTTGGCGCGCTCGCGCCCATCGAACGGCATGACTACAAGCAGGTCTACATCCGAAGATTCGTTGGGTGTGCCGTAGGCGTAGGAACCGAACAGGATAATCTTATCGGGGTGGAACGTCTCGGCAATACGGTCTGCGTAGGCCTGAATGCGCGACAGGGAAATCATGGCGAAGGCATTATACCTGATGGGGCCGCGTCACTCCACGCGCCACAGGAAGTACAGGCCCAGGACGCCGAACAGCAGCGTGGGAGACCAGGCGGCCAGTTCCGGCGATAGTTTGCCGGACAAGCCCAGGAACTTGGTCAAGAGCAATGTGTTCCAGCCGACCCAGACCAAGATGATGCTGATGAAGATGCCGATATACGCGCCCGTCCGGGCGAAGCGCAGGGCGAGCGGCGGGGCGATCATGGCAAACGCGAGGCAGACGAAGGGCAGTGCGTACTTCGCGTAGTAGCCGAAGGCGATGGCGCGGAACGTGTCCGTGCCGGACTGGCCGGTTGTCGCCAGGGCGTCCATCTGGCTGTGGAGCTGGGCGATGGTGAGTTCTTCCGGGGCGACCGTGCCGCTCTGGGCCAGGTCGGTCAGGGGGACGTGCAGGTTCAGGATCATCGGCTTGCCGGTCAGTTCATAGGTTTCCTGACCGTTTTGGTCCAAAACGTGCGTCACCATGTCGTGCAATGTCCAGACGTCGTGGCTGTATTCGGCGGAGCGGGCGGTGATCAGGACGGGGAAGCCGTCCGGGTCGGTCGGGCTTTCGTAGATCGTCACGCCCGCGAGATGCAGTTTGTTCGGGTCGCCGCCGGGGTCCTGACGAATCTCGCGGACATGGAACGAATAGTTCTGGTACGTGAAGACTTTGTTGGCCGCGACGGTCGGGGAGGCTTGCAAAGAATAGGCGACCATCGAATTTTCGGTCTCAGTCTTCTGGCGCTCGGCCCCCGGCGCGACTTTGTCGCCGACCCAGAAGGCGAACAGGCTGGTCCCCAGGCCGACGAGGATGATCGGCAGGAAAAAGCGCCGCAGCGAGACGCCCGCCATGCGGATGACGGTCACTTCCGAATCGCGGGCCAGCCGGTTTACGGCCCAGGCCGACGACAGGGCGACCCCCGCCGGCAGTGTCAAGGTCAGCAGCGTCGGGATGTTGAAGACGACCAGTTTCAGCACGACCGGCAGCGGGATGTTGTACTGCACGATGGTCTGAATCAGTGGAAACAGCGTGTTCCCGATCAGCATGACCACGATCAGCATGACGCCGCTGACAAACGGCATCACCATCTCGCCCAGCAAGTACCGATCCAGTCGTTTCATAGGGCAAGTTACGCGAAACGCGCCGCCCGGCGTTTCAGGTCGTAGACCGCCGCGTGCAGTCGGGCGAAGGCGTCCGCCGCCGCGTCGGAGGTCGGTGCATCGGGATACGCTTTGCTGGACATGGCGCGGAGATGGTCGCTCGCCTGCATCTTGCGCCAGGAGTCCAGAAATTCGGGATCGCCGGTCGCCCGGATAATGGGCTCAATGCGCCTCAGTTTTTCAAAGCACCGCTGCTGGAGTTTGTTGCCGAGCCAGGCGCTGGTGTCCCGCTCCTGGTCGGCCCAGGAAATCGTGGCGTAGGGAGGAACGTCAATTTCGCTGGAGGCGGCAAGTTCAGAGACGGCCTGCGACGGAGTGGCCCATTCCAGGTGCGGGTAGTGCGCCGTCTGCTCCGGCAGGGCGGTCAGGAAGTTGAAGATGCCCGTCTCCAGCCCGACGTGTTCGCCGAGTGTCTCATAGTCCAGGGCGAGCAGTACGACCGGTTCGGCGCTGCCGGCGAGCCATCCGGCATATGTCTCGGCGGTCAGCGGATAGCCTTCCCAACTCCGGTCGGAGAAACGATAGGCAATGTCGTCGCTCAGACGGTAGTTGCGCAGCAGCACAGGCAGGCCGGTCGCGCTCCGGTAGGCGTAGTTCGGCGAGCGCCAGCCCGCCATCAGCCAGTCCACGCCTTCGGTCATCATGCCGGCAAAGCCCATGTCCTGCACATGGCCCGCAATCGCGTCGTTGTAAAGCATCTCCGTGTTACGAAAGACGGCCGGCTGCTGCCCAAACAGCGTCTGAATGGCGTCCCGGTGCATCGTCACCTGGTCGCGGAACTCCGGGCTGTCTTCATCGAACAGACTGGCGAGGCTGTGATAGTACGTTTCGCCGGTGAATTCCACGCAGCCCGTGTCGGCCAGTTCTTTCCACAAATCCAGCAGGTCCGGCGCCCAGCGCCCGGCCTGGCGGAGCAGCGATCCGGACAGGCCGTAGGCCAGCCGGAAGGGCTTCTCACGGCCCGCGTGGCGACGCACCAGGTCCGAAATCAGCCGTGTTGCCGGGCGGTAGCACGTCTCCGTGACTTGCAGAAAGATTTGTTGATCCAGGGCCGCGTCGAAGTAAGCGTCTTCCAGGCCGTCGGGCGGGATAGCAGCGCCCCGGTCACGCGCGTCCGCCGGCTGCAGGCGGAACGGCTGATGGGCGAAGAAGAACGGCACAAGAAGAGTCATCGGGGTATAATCAACTTCTAGAAGTGACCGGAAGGCGTCTCAGTCGCGCACCTCGATGGAATAATCCACGATGTCCAGGTCGGGGTCGCTCACACGGCTGAACGTCCCATCCGTGCCGGCGGTGGCGACATCGCCCGAAGTCTCCGGCGCAGCGCTGCTGGAGTTGTTGAAAGTCCGGGGCGTGGTCAGGTCCGTGATTGTGATGAAGTCGTTCACGCCGCCGACGAACGGGCTGCCGAGGGCGTCGAAGTTTTTGTCAACGAACGTATCGCCGGCGACGGGAACGACGTTGGTGGTGACGAAGTTGATCTCCAGATTCTTGATCTGGGACACGGGAACGGCTGTTGTGGCGAGCTGAGACAGGGCGATGCTGAACTGAATCGTGTTGCCGCTGTCGGGAACGGGCGCGTCCGTGACCGGCCTGCCGAGCGGCTGGGTCGTCTGCAAATCCGGCTGGATGGCAAACAGTTCGTAGCCGTCATTGGGCAAACTGCCGTTGTATTCCAGATAGGTGCTGAACGCGCCGACGGCGAAGCCGTTATAATACGGCGGCGCGACCACCGGCACCGGGCCGGTCAGCCCGCCCTGCCCGGTCGCGTCGTTGACATTAAATAAAACATAGTAGAAATAAT
>CAZZVX010000032.1:20028-20331 GCA_964657535.1 Armatimonadota bacterium
GGTAATGACGAGCTGTGCGCCCAGGCCGCTGCTCGTGCCGCCGGGAGACTTGGCGCAGCCGGGAAGCAGCAGCAGAAGCAGGGGCGTCAGCAACAATCCGGCGACAGGAAATTTCGTTCGGGACATCGTGCGTTCAGTATAGCAGGATTTTCGCGTCATTGGCAATCACACCGCAACCTGTCGCGCCGGAAGAAGGTTCCAGGATGTCCATCCTGGCCCAAATACCCGGGATTGAAATCCTGGGCTGCCAGGGAGAAGACTGCCCGCCTGCGCGGGCGAGGAATTGGCCCCGCGAGTTCTTTC
>CAZZVX010000033.1:0-20142 GCA_964657535.1 Armatimonadota bacterium
CTCATTATAATCTTTCAATTGCAGCACCAGCGAACCGCTGCCGCGCGCGTAGACCTGAAACGTGTACGTCGTGTCCGGCGCCAGCGCGAACCAGGACGACGACAGCCACGCCCCATGGGGTATCTGCGCGTCCTGCGCCCCCGAATGCGCCCCTTTCGGGTCCGGGCCGATCTTCGGCTGCTCCGGCCACCCGCTCCGCACCCAGCCGTCGCCGCCGCACTCAAAGTTGGAATTGGGCAGCACACTCCGCTGCGCCCGCGCCACCGGGCAACCGACACACACCCACAACACAACCGCCGCCAGCCACACCCAGCGCATCCTTTCCCGTTCCCCTTCCACCCTCTCACCCGCTACGCCGCCCGGCGCAGACCGTCCCCCTGCCCCGCCCGCGTCCCGACGCCCTCCGTCACCACCCCCGTCACCACGCGCTCCACGCCCCGGAACCCCGTCTCCGTCACCGGCACGAGCCGAATCGCCACCTTCGCCCCCGCCAATGGCGTCTTAAACTTCCCCACATACAACCCCGTCAAATCCGTCCCCGCCCCCAGCCCGTCCAGCACCCCCAGCGGCTTGAACGCCTTGTCCGAAAACACTTCTATCCCCGCCAGCACCGGCGACGCCCCCTGCACCAGCACCCGCCCCGCGTACCCCGGCGCGTCCAGCGTCAGCCGAAAACTCCCGCCTTCACCCCCCGCCGTCAGCAGCAGCACCGGCGGCAGCATCGGCGGCGCGTCCACCGTCCCCGGCGCCTCCATCACAAAATCTTCCCCCAACGCCGCGAGCGTCGTGTTCACCTTCAGGAACGCCTGAAACCCATTCAGCGCCTTCCCGTCCCGGTCCGCCATCTCCCGCCCAATCAGCAGCCACCCATTCTGCACCACCGGCCCGGCCATGCGCCACGTCTGCGCCAGCCCCCCGACCAGCGCCCTCTGCCGCGACTGTAACTCACTCTGCGCCTTCCGCCGCGCCGGCAGCGTCCGCAACACGCTCCCCCGGCCCGTCGGCACCACCACAAAATCCCCCAGCGTCCCCGACAACTTATTCAGCAGCGCATTCTTCCCACGCGCCATCCTGCCCACCCCCCTTTACCCCGTATTATTGGCAGGTTCCGCCGCAATCATCAGGGCAACAAACAGGTACGTCATCAGCCTCAATAAGATACTTTTAAAACAAAGAAAGTCACGTCTCTGCTCTTGCAATACTGCGCGAAGTCATCCAACTCCGCCTCCAATGCAGGCGGTAACTGCTCGGCATTGACACTACCGTGACCACTCGTAACCCAGACATATGAAATAGCGCTATGCGTCGGCAGAATATCAACCCACGACCTCAATTCCTTTGACTTGAGAGACAGAAAGACTTCAGCAGGTGGGTTACCGTCTTGATGCCTTGACGAGGTAGGCCGCTGCACGTCCCAAACCAGGGCTTTCGGAACGGCATCCGCAATGACACGCCTTTCAAGCCAGTAGTCCCCAGGCTTTCCGGCAACGGGCCAGCGAGGGTTATGCACAATTCCCACCGACCCCACTTTATGCCCCTCAGAATACTGGTTCATATCGCCCACCGGAATCGGCGCGGCGACAGGCGGGGGCGGCGGCGGCTCGTGTCCAGGAGCAATCGGCCCTGCATAAGCGGCAAAAGCGGAAAGAGCCAGCAACAATCCAATGCCGACAACCTCAGCCACGACAAACGGTTTTTTCATTCTTTGTTTTCCTTCCCATGCAGAAGCAGTCACCCCTATCAGCAACTTCGGCATTTCACTACCGTTTCTGTATCACTTCTGTATCCGTTCTGTATCAAAGCACTATCCCACCATTACCCTTGCGAGAGGGATAGGAGAACCCAACCGTACTCCCATGCCACAACTCAGCCATAACAAAGCCATAGCACAGCCGCGCCAACGCCCCCCATCGGGTATAATAACCGCCAATGACAGCCACAGCCAAACCCAGAAGCGCGGCAGGAGAATCAGCCATGCAAGCCCAAAAGTACCAGGCCGAAGTCGGCGCGGACGGCACACTCGCCCTGCCACCCCTCGGCCTCAAACAAGGAACGCCTGTCGAAGTGATTGTCCTTGTCCGTGACCGCAGCGCCACGCCCGACGCCGACGACTCGGCCTCCCTGCTCGCCGCGTCCCAAAGCAGCACCGCGTTCTGGGACAACCCCATTGATGACGAGGTCTGGAATGACGCCTGACCAGCGCGAGATCGTGCTGATTCCAGTCCCATTTACCGACCTGTCCAGCGCCAAAAAGCGGCCCGTCGTCGTGCTGTCCAAGACCGGCTTCAACCGCCGCTCGCCCGATGTGGTCGTCGCCGCCATCACGTCCAACCTGGCGTCCGGCAGCGGCAGCGTCCCCATCACCAGCGCGGAACTCGACCGGGGCGCGCTGCCTGTCCCCAGCCTCATCCGCGCCGACAAGATTTACACACTCAGCAAAACGCTCATCGTCAAGAAATACGGACGCCTCAGCCCCGCCGCCTTCGCGCAGGTGCAGGCGGCCATTGATGGAATCATCGGAATATGACACCCCCTAAACCCAAAGTCCTCGTCCTCGGCAGCGGCCCCATCCGCATCGGCCAGGGCATCGAGTTCGACTACGCCAGCGTCCACTGCGTCCGCGCCCTGCGCGCCGCCGGGTACGAGGCCATCATCATCAACAACAACCCGGAGACCGTCTCCACCGACTTCGACATCTCCGACCGCCTCTACTTTGAACCCCTGACCGCCGAAGACGTGCTGAACGTCATCGCCCGCGAAGCCCCCATCGAAGGCGTCGTCGTGCAGTTCGGCGGCCAGACCGCCATCAACCTCGCCAAACCCCTGGTAGACGCGGGCATCAAAATCCTCGGCTCCTCGTTCGACAGCATAGACCTCGCCGAAGACCGCAACCGCTTCGAGGAACTCCTCAGCAGACTCGGCATCCCCAAGCCGCCGGGCCGCGCCGTCACCTCCACCGACGCCGCCGTGCAGGTCGCGTCCGAGATCGGCTACCCCGTCCTCGTGCGCCCCTCCTACGTCCTGGGCGGACGCGCGATGGAGATCGTCTACAACGACCCCGACCTGCGCGACTACATGCGCACCGCCGCCGACATCTCCGACGGCGCCCCCATTCTCGTAGACCGCTACATCGTCGGCAAGGAGGCCGAAGTGGACGTGATCGCCGACGGTCAGGGCGGCGCGCTCCTGCCCGGCATCATGGAGCATATTGAACGCGCGGGCGTCCACAGCGGCGACTCGATGGCGGTTTACCCGCCCCAGACTATCGCCCCGCAGACCATCGCCCAGATCGTGGAGTACGCCACCCGCCTGTCCGACGCCCTCCACATCGTCGGCCTGATGAACATTCAGTACGTCATTGACGGCGACCAGGCCTATGTGATTGAAGTCAACCCCCGCGCCTCCCGCACCGTCCCGTACTTGAGCAAGATCACCGGCATCCCCATGGTGCAGGCCGCGACCTGGGCCTCGCTGGGCCGCTCGCTCAAAGACCAGGGCTACACCAATGGCCTGCACCCCGACCAGCCCAACATCGCCGTCAAAGCCCCCGTCTTCTCCTTCTCCAAACTCACCGACGTGGACATCAACCTCGGCCCCGAAATGAAGTCCACCGGCGAAGTGCTGGGCATTGACACCGACTTCTCCCGCGCCCTCTACAAAGCCATGGTCGCGTCGGGAATCCACGTCCCCGTGAAACGCGGCGACGACTCCGCCCTTTTGGTGACTCTGGCCGACCAGGACAAGGCCGAAGCCCTGCCGATTATCCAGGACTTCGCCGCCCTCGGCTTTCACTTATTCGCTACATCCGGCACTGCCAAGTATTTAGAGGCCAACGGCCTGAAAGTCACGTCCGTCAACAAGATCAGCGAAGGAACGCCCAACCTGCTCCACTTGATACGCGGAGGCAACGTGCAACTGCTCATCAACACTGTCTCGCAGGACAAGCAGATTGAAAAGGAAGCCTCGCAGATACGCCGCGCCTCCGTGGAGCATTCCATCCCCTGCCTCACGTCCCTGGACACGGCCCGCGCCCTGCACACGGCCCTGGCAACGCGCGAACAGGGCGAAGCCTTCAACGTCGTCACGATTGACAAGTATGTGGCCGCTTAACGCATCAGAAGCGCCGCGTCAACAGTCGGGTCATTGAGTGGCGGGTCGTGCAAGGTGCGCCGGCGAAAATTGCGGACACGGTGGAACGTCAAAAAGTTGGCGTTATGGTAATTGCCTGCGCCGCCCAAGCCGTCGTCATAAGCCGTGCGGGACACGAAGACAATGTCCGGGCCGGCAAACAGCCAGTCGGCGTACTGGAAGCCGTATTTTAAGGGGTCGGGGTGCGTCAGCAGGACGGAACGGACGGTCCACGCGCGCAGGTCGGCAGAGGAAATCAGCGCGAGCGTGTTCCGAATGGCCCCAGGGTCTTTGGCGCGAAAGCGCGGCGGAACGGCGTTTGTCAGCGACCAGTATGTTTTCGTCTGCGGGTCATAGCGAATGGTGAACTTGGTCGCGCCGCCGGGAAAATCATGCAAGTCTTTCGCCGGGTCAAACGTTCCGATCTTGCAGTCGGCGCTGATGTGAACCGTGGCCGCCTTGTCTGCCGGCGCGTCCACAGCGACCCGCAGGATGTCCACCACACCGCCGTCCGGCGCGGCGACGGCATTGCCTTCCAGCCAGCCCCCGAAGTCGCCGCCGTTCCAAGCGCGATCCGAAGCCAATGGCGCGCTGCTTGTCCAACTGTCCGCCCGCAGCAAGTCGGCGTCCGCCGGTGCGGACATCACAAAAGCGCGGAAGTGTTCCGCCCACCCAGTCGTTGGGTCACGCTGCTCAAACGCCCGCCAAAGACGCCCCTTGTATTCCAATATCGGCACCGGGGCGCAGTGGAACTGACCATCCACACGCAGCAGGCCGGTCGCGGCATCGTGAGGCGTCGTCCATGTCTGGCCGCCGTCTTCGGAGCGCATGACAACGATCCGCCCGTACTCGTGGCTCGTCCCTAAAAGATAAACCAAGCCCCGATGGACAAAGATCGTGGCCCAATACATCCCCAAAACGTCTGCAAGGCGCTTCCACGTCCGCCCTTTGTCTGATGACTGAAAGACGAGCGTCGTCCCCATCTGCTCATCATTGATGCCGGGGCCGAACAGGTCACATTTTGCCAGATAATCTCCATTGGGCAGGACAGCAATCCCCGGCGAGCCAATGTAGCGATGTGTGGAGGCCGGGGAATGCGTGATGACCACGCCCGGCACGTTGGGAAAGTCCGGCGCATTCTGAGCCAAAGTCGGCATGGCGGCAAGCGTCATTAAGGCAGAGATAAATGCCATCCTCATGTTCTTTGGATTCTCTGAACCGCTTCCGGCGTCATCGCGTGCATCGTCGCGCCGAGCTGCGTGGCAGCAAACGCGCCGCAGGCGTTCGCATAGGACAAGGCTTGCGGCAGGGCGTCAGGCAGGGCAGCGAAGATGGCGTCAGGCGTGTCGCCGAGGCGTAGCAGGGAGACAATCAGCCCGGCCATGTAGGCGTCGCCCGCGCCGGTGGCGTCTACGGGCGTGACGGCATAACCGGGCGCAGAAGCGGGGGCCGCATCTCGCAGACAGCCGACGCTGCCCCGCGCCCCGTCGGTCACAGCAATCAGACGCAGCAGGCGGTGACGCGCGAACAGGCGCTGCACGGCTTCGGTCTGATCTGCCGCGTCGGCGACGAGGACGCGCAGCTCGTCGGCGGCGACTTTGGCGACGTGCGCTTCGGAAAAGCCCATATCGGCCCATTCGCGCATACTCTCGGCGTTCGGCCAGAGGCGCGGGCGCAGGTTAGGGTCGTAGGTCACAAGGGCGCCCGCCTTGCGGGCCAGCCCAGCGAGTTTCAGCGTCGTGCCGCGGGCGGGCGGCGCAATCAGCGAGATGCTGCCGTAGTGAAAGGCGCGGGCGGACGTGAGGGTGTCCACGTTCAGTTCATCGGCGCGCAGGGCCAGATCACGGGCGGGGTTGAAGTAGAACAAGAACTCGCGCTCGCCGTCGGCGGCGATGGCTACGAACGCCAGGCCCGTCCGGGCGGCGGGGTCTTGGACAATGTGAGACGTGTCCACGCCGTAGCCGCGAAACGTCTCAATAATGGCGTCGCCGAATGGGTCCGCGCCGACTTTGGTGACAAAGGCCGTTTGCAGGCCCAGGCGCTGCGCGGCGGCGGCGACATTGGCCGTCGCCCCGGCAGCGACTTTGGCGAAGCCGGGCGCGTCGGCCAGCCCGACGCCGGGCTTGATGGAGGGCAGGTCAATCAGCGCTTCGCCGCAAGTGACAAGGTCCATGTTATTCGTCCATTCAGGGCGTCGGAAGATGCTGTGCCAGCAGCCAGCGCGGCAAGTCCGGCTCCGCGTAAGCCAGCACCCACGCCCCATGACCAACGCCAGGGTATGTCGTCAGGCGAACCGTGCCGCCCTGTGATTTCACTGCCGCGACAATACGCCGCGACTCCGTCACCGAAATAATGGGGTCGGCTTCGCCATGAAAGACCCAGACCGGCGTGTGACCAATCCGGGCCGCGACCGCCGCATAAGGGTCTCGCGACGTGACCGGTTGATGAATCAGCGGATCGCGGGCGCGGTCAGGCAAAACAGCAATTCGTCCGCAAACGGGAACGAGCGCGGCAAAAGTCCCTGGATGCCGGGCGGCCAGAAACCAGGTTCCCGCGCCGCCCAGTGAGTAACCTGTCAAGTAAAGCCGCGTTGGGTCGCCGTGATAATCCTGAACCGTCTGATGGAGCGCGGCAAGCGCCTGGTCAAAATCGCCTGTCCAGTAGCGCAGATGTTGTGTCGTCTGCGGGAAAACGACGATGCAAGGAAAACGGTCCGGGGCCAGTCGCAGTTCCGCGCCCAGCCCGGCCTCTGACGGCAGAACGCCGTCACTTCCACACTCCCCAGAACCGTGCAGGGAAAGAATGACCGGCCACAATGCCTGGCGATTGTAGCCGGGCGGCAAATAAATTGTGTAGCGATGACTTCGGCCCGTGACGGTCCCGCTTCGGGTCAGAAACTGCCCCGGTGAGATATTCGCTTGGGCCGATGCAAAATGAGAAGATCGGCAGCCACTGGAAAGGGCGACGTAGAGGACAATTCCAGCGGCTGCCTTGATGTTCACGAACTTTACTTGTTGAAGGTGGTCACGAACTCGTCGTAGAGCGCCTGGGGGACGAGTTTCCACTGCTTGACGGCCTCTTCAATGGGAACGGCGACGATGTTCTGGCCCTGCAGGGCGACCATCTTGCCGAAGTCGCCTTCGTGGACCAGTTCGGCGGCCTTGATGCCGACGCGAGTACCTAGAATGCGGTCAAACAGCGTGGGCGAGCCGCCGCGCACGACGTGGCCCAGGACGGCATCGCGGGTGGGAATGCCGGTACGCTTTTCAATTTCTTTGGCAATGGCCGGGCCGATGCCGACATCGCCGAGTTGGTGATGACCGAAGGCGTCCAGCACCGCGTCTTCGGCCTTTTGCGCCCCGGCAATCTCCACGCCTTCGCTGACGGCGACGATGCCGTAAGTCTTGCCGCGTGCATAGATGGACTTCAAGTGGGCGCACATCGCGTCCATGTCCAACGGGACTTCTGGAATGGCGACCCAGTCCGCGCCGCCCGCGACCCCTGCCCAGAGAGCCGTCCAGCCGGCGTGGCGGCCCATGATCTCGACGACGATGACGCGGTCGTGCGAGCGGGCCGTGTCGCGCAGTCGGTCAATGGACTCCAACGCGACGGACGCCGCCGAGTCGAAGCCGAACGTGTAGTCGGTCTTGTCCAGGTCGTTGTCCATCGTTTTGGGGACGCCGACGGTCTTGACGCCGTGCTGCGTGTAGAGCTTGGACGCGACGCCCAGCGTGTCCTCGCCGCCGAGCGCGATCAGGGCGTCCAAGCCGAACTTCTCAATGTTGGCAAGAACGGCAGTGAGTTGGTCTTCCTTACCTTTGGCGAACGGGTTGGTGCGCGACGAGCGCAGGATGGTGCCGCCCTGGTCAATGATGCCCTCGACTCGCTCTAAAGTCAGCGGCTCCGTGTTGCCTTCCACGAGGCCTTTCCAGCCCTGAGTGAAGCCGATCACTTCGTCCCCGTAGTCCAGCAGGCGCAGAACCGCGCCGCGAATGGCCGGGTTCAGGCCGGGGCAGTCCCCGCCGCCGGTCAGTATACCGATTTTCATAGTCGCGTGTGTGTCTCCTCGAAAGTGAGTCGTTAGATTTTCGGCATTATCAGGCCGTAGTTGCCGTCGCGGCGCTTGTAGACGACCTGGGCCTGGTTGGTGTCCATGTCGAGGTAGACGTACCAGGGGTGGTCCACGAGTTCGAGCATCTGCAGGGCGTCGTCGGTACTCATCGGCTTCATGGTGACGGCTTTAGTGCGGGTGATGCGCGGCGTGAAGTCCACATCGTCCGCGTCGTTCTGGGCGGGCAGCACGCCGTCCCCCGCCGTCAGGGCGCCGTTGTTGGGGGCGACATTGACGCGCAGGGTGTCGGCGTGGTTGCGCAGGTGGGACCGCTTGGCCTTCATCTTTTTCAGGCGCTGTTCGAGTTTGCCGATCACTCTGTCCAGGGAAACATAAGCGTCATTGGTGTGTTCCTCGCCGCGCAGGCTGAAACCGTCGCCCTGCAGCGTCACTTCGACGCGATGTTCGCCGCTCTTTTCGGCGCTGACGTTGACGATGGCTTCGCGGATGTCGTGGCTGAATCTCTCCAGCTTGGCGATGTGGTCCTCGGCGGACTGGCGGATGCCCTCAGTGATCGGCAGGTGATTCCTGCCTTTGACGGAAACAAGAACCGGCATGGATGATTCTCCTTCTCTGGCCGCCTTCGGTGGCGGCGTGGTCATAACGCTTGCGGACTAAGAGGCGGACAGGCAGACGACGGCGTGGGCCGCCATGCCTTCACCCCGTCCGAGCGCCCCTAAGCCTTCGTTGGTTGTGGCTTTTATACCCACTCGTGCCGGTTCCAGACCCAACTGGGCGGCAATGATCTCACGCATTAGACCGACATAAGGCGCAATCTTAGGCGCTTCCGCGATCAAGGTCATATCCACGTTGGCGACGCGGAGGTTCTGTCTTGCCAGCCGCTGCGCCACGTCTGCTAAGAGACTCACGCTCGAAACGCCGGCGTAAGCGGGGTCGGTGTTCGGATAGAGAACCCCGATGTCCGGCAGGCCGGCGGCTCCTAAAAGCGCGTCGCAGAGGGCGTGCAGCAGAACGTCGGCGTCCGAATGGCCGTCCAGGCCGCGCCCCTGCGGGTCGGGGACTTCGACACCTCCAAGCACCAGCCGCCGCCCCGGAACAAGACGATGAATGTCGTAGCCGAACCCAATCAAAGGCTGCGGTCGCTCCCCCAATCGTTTCTCCAGAAGAACGTCGGCCAGAGTCATGTCTTCGGGCCGCGTGACTTTGATGTTCTCCGGTGCGCCCAGCACGAGATGCACTGGGACATCCCCCAGATGCTCCACCAGCGACGCCTCATCGGTGCCGACGAAGCCATCGTCATGGGCCAGGACGTGCGCATTGAGCAGGGTCTGGAACGAGAACGCCTGGGGCGTCTGCATGGCCCAAACGTCGCGTCTGTCCAGAGTTTCCAGGACCGTCTGCGCCGCATCGGCCCGCTTCAGCGTGTCCGCCACGGGCAGCGCGACGACGGCGTTGCCATTGGACTTTGCGCCCGCAATGCTGCGGTCAATGATGTCCGCAGTCACTAAAGGGCGCGCGCCGTCATGGACAAGCACAATGTCGTCGGGCGCTGCGCCCAATGTAAACAGGCCGATCTGGACGCTCTCCTGACGTGCCGCACCGCCGGAAACGACGGCGAGGACTTTATCAAGCCCGGCCAACGCTTCGCGGCAGCGGGCGGTATCCCCTGCCCCGGTGACGACGACGATGCCGTCTATTTCCGGGTGTTGCGCAAAGGCCGAGACCGTCCACCGCAGGAGCGGACGGCCCCGGAGCGGCGCGAAGACTTTGTTGTCCCCGCTAGTGCTGAATCTTGCGCCGAGGCCCGCCGCGGGGATAAGCGCGTAGGTTGCGGTCAAACTCGTCGTCCTCGTCGTTCTCGCCCTCGTTGCGGATCTGGGCGAAGATCATCTTGCCCGCCGCCGTCTGCAACACGCTGCTGGTCTTGACGTCCAGCGTCTCACCGATGCGCCGCCGCCCGCCCTCGACCACGATCATGGTGCCGTCGTCCAAATAGGCGACGCCCTGGTTCATCTCTTTGCCTTCTTTGATGATGGTAACGGTCATCTCTTCGCCGGGCAGGACGACGGGCTTGAGGGCGTTCGCCAACTCGTTGATGTTGAGTACCGTCACGCCTTGCAGTTCGGCGACTTTGTTGAGATTAAAATCGTTGGTGACGATCATGCCGTTGAGCTTCTTGGCGAGTTTGACGAGTTTGGCGTCCACCTCGTCGCGGTCGTTCGGGTCAACGTTGTCGTAGGTACGGACGGCCATCTTGAGTTCGGTGCGCATCTGGTTCAGGATGTCCAGGCCGCGCCGCCCGCGCGCTCGTTTGAGGCCGTCGGCGGAGTCGGCGATGTGCTGCAACTCGTCCAAGACGAAGCCGGGGACGTAGATGGTGCCTTCCAGAAAACCCGCCCGGCAGATGTCGGCCACGCGCCCGTCAATGATGACGTTCGTGTCCAGGATCTTGCACCGTTCGGGCTGTGTGTCGGCGTCGACGCCCGCATTGGCGGACGGCAGGTAGAGCCGCAGTTCGTCCTTCATGCTGTTCGTGACGGTGACGCCCAGATACACGAGCGCGATGCCAACCAACGCCGTCAGGCCGAGCCCGAACGGGATATGAGACAGGATCGGGAAGAGCATCAGCGTGAGCAACACACCCAGTACGACGCCAGCGATGGTCGCGATCTTTTCGTTCGCTTGCATCGCCCGCAGATGCTCTCCGGTCTGGACAAGCTTATTGAACACGGCGGACGCCAGCAGAAACGCGATCAGGACGCCGAGGACGGTGAAGGCGGTCAAGGTCGCGCCGCGCCCGCCCGCCGTGCTGACGATGTCCCGGTACGCACCGACAAAACCGTTGCTGGTCCCGGCTGCGGCGACCCCTGCAATCATCAGCAGTCCGAAATGGAAGCCGCAGTAGCCGCCTAAAACGAGCAGAACCGTGATAAACAAAATGCGCCAGACCTTCAGCGCGGTGTTTCCAGTCGAAGCATGGTCTGTGGGTGAATGAGTTATTATCTGGGCATCGCGCGGGACACGTGGGGTCTGCGCGGGGCCTTCCGTTGTCTGTGCCAATCGGTCACCTCCTTCCAGGAGATACTTCTTTCCGTGTGACATTCGTTCGCAGCGCGCCCGAATCCTGCCGCCTCGTTGATAATAAATCAGGGACACGGCTTGCCGTGTCCCTGAAAAGAGGAATGACGCCGGACGTCATCGGGCGTCGCGCCCGGCCCGGATGCGCGTCTCGGCCAGTGCGACGGCCTGACGCGCCGCGACCTGCTCGGACGAGCCAGCCTCGGCGGCGAACAGCATCTGCCGGGCGGCTTCCAGATCCGCTTCGGCGCGGGTCACGTCAATCTCGTCGGCGCGTTCGGCGCTGTCGGCCAGGATCGTCGTCCGCCCGCCGTCCGGCGCCGCCGCGACTTCCATGAACCCGCCCGCGATGACGATGTGCGAGGTCGTGCGTCCGTCGGCCAGAGTCACGCGCACTTCTCCCGGCTTGAGCGCCGTCATCAACGGCGCGTGATTCGCCAGGATGCCGAGTTCGCCTTCCGTGCCGGGGGCGATAGTCTCAACGACGCGCTCATCGAGCATCACGCGCTCCGGCGTGACGACTTCCAGTGCATAGCTGTTTGCCACGGCTTGATCTCCTAACCGCCCGCGGCTTTGGCCTTCTCGACGGCCTGCTCGATGACGCCGCAGTTCAGGAACGCCTGCTCCGGCAGGTCGTCATGCTCGCCGTCCAAGATGGACTTGAACGAGCGGACGGTGTCTTCGCGGCGGACATACTCGCCGGAAAGCCCGGTGAACTGCGCGGCGACGAAGAACGGCTGGCCCAGGAAGTTGCGGATTTTGCGGGCGCGGGCGACGATCAGTTTGTCCTCGTCGGAAAGTTCGTCAATGCCGAGGATGGCGATGATGTCCTGCAGTTCCTTGTAGCGCTGAAGGATCTGCTGGACGCCGCGTGCGACGTCATAATGTTCCTGTCCGACAATGTTCGGGTCCAGAATACGGGACGAGGACACGAGCGGGTCCACGGCGGGGAAGATGCCGATGGCGGCCAGACTGCGCTCCAGGTACGTCGTGGCGTCCAGAAAGGCGAAGGTCGTGGCGGGGGCGGGGTCGGTCGGGTCGTCGGCGGGCACATAGATGGCTTGAATAGACGTGACCGAGCCGGTCTTGGTGCTGGTGATGCGCTCCTGCAAAGCGCCCATCTCCGAGGCGAGCGTCGGTTGGTAGCCGACCGCGCTCGGCATACGCCCCAGCAGCGCGGACACTTCGGAGCCGGCCTGCACGAACCGGAAGATGTTGTCAATGAACAGCAGCACGTCCTGGCCCTGCTCGTCGCGGAAGTATTCGGCCATCGTGAGGCCCGACAGGGCGACCCGCAGGCGGGCGCCGGGCGGCTCGTTCATCTGGCCGAAGACCATGGCCGTCTTGTCCAGAACGACGGCTTTGTTGCCCTGTGCATCGGTGTAGACGGCCTCGCCCATTTCCAGCCAGAGGTCGTTGCCTTCGCGGGTGCGCTCGCCGACGCCGGCGAACACGGACACGCCGCCGTGTTCGGTGGCGATGTTGCGGATCAGTTCCTGCATGGTGACGGTCTTGCCGACGCCCGCGCCGCCGAAGAGGCCGATCTTGCCCCCCTTCGGGTAGGGGCAGAGCAGGTCAATAACCTTGATGCCGGTCTCCAATACTTCGATGTTGGCGGCCTGGTCTTCGATGGTCGGCGCGGAGCGATGGATGGGGTAGCGCTCCATGCCTTCCGGCTCCGGCTTCTGGTCAATCGCCTTGCCGAGCAAGTTGAAGACGCGCCCCAGCGTCCCGTTGCCCACGGGGACGGTGATCGGTCCGCCGGTGTCCTGCACGTCCATGCCGCGCGTGAGGCCGTCGGTGGAAGACATGGCGACGCCGCGCACGACATCATTGCCCAGGTGCTGCGCGACTTCGACGGTCAGCTCCAGACCGCGGTCTTTGTCTTCAATATGCAGCGCGTTAAGGATATTCGGCAGTTCACCGGGATCAAACTGCGCGTCCACCACCGGACCCTGTACCTGTACGATTTTACCAACGCCCATGATTATTCTTGTCTCTCCTTTGATGACGGCCCCGCAGGGTTTGTTCGTGAAAAATGCCGCAAATGCTACCGTTGAGTATAGCCGAAACGGGGCCGAGGTGTCAAGCGCGGCCTAGTGAACTTGAACGGGAAACGTCTGCACCGACCGCTGCGCGCCTTTTGTCACCGTGACCGTCACCCGCCAGCCGCCATCCATCGGAAAACGCGCTGTCCCCCCATAGGTCCCTGCTCCCTGCGGCGTCAGTGCGACCGTGTTTTTCCCCATGTCCATCCCCGGCATGACCAAGTCCGCGCTCACCGCTGCGCCCGCCGCCGGCTGGCTGTGCGCGTTGCTGAGATGGACAGTCAGGGTCGTCGCATCCATCTGGCGCACGGGCTGCGGCGACAGCAGCAGGCTGATTCTGAGGCCCGCGCTGACGACATCGGGCGGCGCGGGCTTGGGCGGCGGCATTTGGTAATTGTTTTGGCAGCCCACGAGAAAAAAGGCCGCCGCGCCGGTGGCAAGACGGCAAGGCGAAAGAGAAGCGAGTCGGTTCATAGCGGTTAGAATGCCTGGTATTGCCCATAACAGGGCTGGTCTGTCGTTGTCTGGATTGTGACGGCGAATTTCTCCCATTTGGCGTGACCGTCGGCAAAGGCGTAATTGGCGCCCTGCGTGTGACGTCCGCTGGCGGGGGCGAACAACCCATCCGGGTTGGAAACGCAGGATACGACAGGCGCGGGCGCCCCGCCGCTGTAACTGCCGCCTTTCCAGGTTTCCCCCAGCCAGGGATGGACATGGACATCGCAGAACTGGCCGTCCCGCTCCGCCAGATAGATCGTCGTCGCGGGATTCGGCACCTGCGCCAGTGTCGCTCCAAAGAGAAAGTAAGCGTTGACCAGATACGACGTGATTCCTGGTGCGGGGGCCGTGCCGGTGCAGGCGGCGCCCAGTTCGACTCCATGCGGGTCGGGGTCATCGGGGCAGACGAACAACTGCTGCCGCAGGCTGGCCGTGCCGCCGCCGGTTCCCCCGGCGACATAGGGCATGATCTTCTCAAACGGCGAGCCGTAGTCTACGGCTTCCATCTGGCCGTTGTTGTCGTCCAGGGCCGGATTATTCGTGGGCGGATGCTCCTGCGGATAGCGTTCGTCATAATCCTGGACATACTGAGTGACAGCCAACCCGATCTGTTTTTGGTTGGACAGACAGGCGATGGACCGGGCTTTTTCCCGCGCACTCGCAAAGACGGGAAAGAGAATTGCCGCCAGCAGCGCGATAATGGCGATGACGACAAGCAGCTCAATCAGAGTAAAGCCGCTCTGAGATATAGGGCGTTTCATGGTTGCTCCTTGTGGCGTGTGATATTCCCGCAGGATGTGCGGGTTTCAGACGATCACGCGGAGCAAGGCGGCCTGTCTTCGGAGGCGAGATAGGCTGACGAGAAAGGCTGTGCGTTGGGACGCGGGAAACGGTTTGGAGAAGGCAGCGCGACGAGCATCGTCACGGCTGGCGGCAAAACAGCAGGCGGCAAAGTCAACGCCGTCACGGCGTCCGGCACGCTCGGCGCGCATTGCGCCACCAAGACAAACTGCAGCCCATGCGACGGCGACGCGGAACGGCGCATACAGCACAACCGGCCTCCGGGACAGTGCGGGCAATGGCAGGCGGGCATGGGCGCGGAGGATGAGGAGAAAGCGGTAGCGGTTTTCACAGGCAGGGGAAACACCGGAGGCTTGCATTTCAACCCGGCCCCAGTCCACGAAGACAGCAGCAAAAGCAGCGCGACGACGGCGCAGGCGGCGCGATGCCAGGAACTTTGTTTGACACGCGCCATCGTTGCCATAGCAGTCCGTTACTTCAAAGCCTCCGCGCCGCCGACGATCTCGGCGATCTCTTTGGTGATGGCGGCCTGGCGGGCGCGGTTGAGGGTCAGGGTGAGGCCGGAGATCATCTTGCCGGCGTTGTCGGTGGCGCTGGACATGGAGGTCATGCGCGCGCCGTGTTCCGAGGCGATGCTTTCAATGATGGCCTGATATACGAGCGTGTCCACGTAGCGCGGCAGGAGGCTGCCGAGTATTTCTTCGGCATTCGGCTCAAAAATGTAGTCGGCTTTCGGCCCGGCGCTTGCCGTTTCCGACTTGGGCGTTTCCAGGGGCAGGACCTGAACGGTCTGAGGCCGCTGGGTCATGGCGCTGACGAACTGTGTGTAGACGAGGTACAGAGCGTCTATCTGCTCCTGCTCAAACAGGTCGCGGGCCGTCCGGGCGAGCGCCTGCGCCTCGGTGAAGCTCAGGCCGGTAGCCGGGACGGAATGTTCGGCGACGACGGAATAGCCCCGGCGGCGGAAGAACGTCGCGGCCTTCTTGCCGATGCAGACGAGCTGGACGCGGCTCGTGCCGAAGGGCTTGACGAGGTCATTGGTGCGCCGGATGATGTTCGAGTTGTATGCGCCGCACAAGCCGCGATCCCCGGTGATGACGATCACGCCGATGTTGCGTGCTTCAGCGCCGGTGTTGCGCAGAAGCGGGTGACGGACGCTCGCGCTCGCGCCGCCGCTTTCCAGGCTTTGCAGCACTTCGCGAATCTTCTCGGCGTAGGGACGGGCCGCGCCGACGGCCTCCTGCGCGCGGCGCAGGCGGGCGGCGGCGACCATCTTCATGGCCTTGGTGATCTGCTGGATGTTCTTGGCGACACGGATGCGGCCACGGATCTGACGGGGGGTTGCCATACGGTTTCCTTAACGCTTCGTCATTGAAATTGTGCGCCTTTATGATACCGCAAAGCCGCCCGGATGTCAATTCACGCCTTCTCGGCCAGCAGCCTTCGGATCAACCGGCGAAGAGAGCGGCCTTCGTCCAGCGTGTAACCGGCATCGCACCACCGGACGATGCCCTTCTTGTCAATCAAGAATTGAGACGGAAGAACGTCGGCGGCATGGTAGGCGTTGGCAACGGCCATGTTCTGCTGGGGCGAGACGGCGATGGTATAGGTAATTCCATAACGCTTGATGAACGGCTTGACTTGGGCGAGCGTGTCGGCGGCGTCCAGGCTGATGCCGACGACGGCGAGACCTCGGCGGCCGAATTGGCGGTGCAGCCGTTCCATCGTCGGCGTCGCCACCCGGCAGGGGATGCACCAGGTCGCCCAGTAATCGAGCAGGACGACTTTGCCGCGCAAGGATCGGAGCGAAAGAGGCTTGCCCTGGAGTGTTTTCGTTGTAAAGGCCGGGGCGTGAATGCCGGTCGGCAGGGGCGGGGGCGGGGCGGGCATCATCACCGGTTTGCCGGCGAACGCGGGCAGCGCGCAGGCAAGAGCGGCAGCAATGAAAGGACAAATGAGCGGGCGATGCATGAGGCGACTTCTCCACAGGGGTTGACTTTTGGTTCCGAAACAGGTTACGATAGCAACAACCTGTCTCGTGACATATTCGTTCCATCAATCCCATGAATCACGACATCCAAGCCATGTTGACCGCCCGGATTTTCGCCGTCGTCGGCGCGTCCCGCCGCCCGGACAAGTACGGATATTTGGTGTTGAGGTCGTTGAAGACGGCCGGACGGACGGCCTACGCCGTCAACCCCCGCACCGAAGAGATTGACGGCGACCGCTGTTACCCGTCCCTGGCCGACCTGCCGGTCGTGCCGGATGTCGCAGTCATGGTCGTCCCGCCGCCAAAGACGGAGGCCGCCGTCGCGGACTGCGCGCGTCTGGGCATTCGGAACGTCTGGATGCAGGCGGGGGCTGAATCCGATGCCGCCGTGGCCGCCTGCAAAGAAGCGGGCATCGCCGTCGTCTGGGGCGGCCCCTGCATCATGGTTGCGCTGCGGACGGAAAAATACGTACACGAATAACACCGACACGGGAGAATTATGGAAAAGAAAAGCACCTACCGCTGCATTGATGGGCGGAGTTACGACGTGACGATGACGTGGGACGAGAAATTCAAAGACGCCGACAAGATATTCAAAGCCCAGTTCGCGGCGACAGATCAGACGACGGGCCGGCCCCTGAAACTGCCGCGCGAGATCGCCACTTACGCTATCGGCGACACCGAGGAAACGCTCGGTGAGCGGATCAAGTATTACTTCCACGACGACCGGGAACTGCTGATGACCGATTACCTGACGACGGCGTACCGGCGCGTTACCGATTACATCGAGCGGGGCAAGTAGGCGAGGCGTTTAGGGCGAGCTTCCCTCGCCCCTACTGGTCATCGGGGAACGCTTCCAGCGTCAGGCTCTGGGGGCCGCTCGATGCCCCGGTGCGCCCGACCACGACCAGCGTGTAGGCGTGTCCGCCCTGGAATTGCAGGCTGACGGGGCCGACCAGCGCCGGCGCTTCGTCGGTCGCGTTGACCTTCACATCGTACTGGCCCGGATCGAGCAAGATCGGCGCGCTGCGCGTGCCGAACCCCACGTCCCCCAGGCCGACGATGTTGTTGAACAGGGCGTCAACGCTGCCCATCCCCGTCCCGGCATTGATCAGCCGCAGCCGGACGCGGTCATAAGGAACAGGGCTGTCCCGTTGTTCGCGGAAGATGCGCAGCATCGGCGCGAGGCCCGCGTCCGGGCCGGGGCTGAGCGCGACGACGGTGTAGGCGCTGCCCTTCTCGCACTGAATGTAGTTGTAGCCCGTCACCCGCCGGCCGGACTGGCTGGCGTTGATCTCGACTTTGTACGTCCCCTCTCCCACGCCCTGAAACCCGGTGTTGCTGGAAAACGGCGCGTGCTTCCAGACGCGCTGCCCGTCCACGGCCACGGAGAGATCGTCCGTCTCCGGCGCGGCGTTGATCAGCCGCACGGCGGCATCGTCCTGGCTGCCTCCGCCGCCCGTCCGGCAGCCGCCGGTTCCGGCCAGACAAACAAGCAGGAACGCCCCGAAACAGCGCCGGAAGGCGCGAGTGCAACAAAAGGTTCTCATTACTTCCCATTATTCTGGGCGGGCGTTCGGATTTCCTGCGTCACCGGGTAAATCAACGGCAGTCCGCTGTGCCCGAGTTCTTTCAGCGCCGCGCAGTCTTTGCGGCCCCAGAGTTCCCAATTCGGCGTGCCGGACGCCGCCTGCGTCCGCGTAAAGCGGGCGAGCAGCACGTATTGATTCTGCAGCGCCGCCGGCGGGGCGAACGCCTGTCCTGCCAAGTATTGGGGACGACGCTCCATGAGGTACTCGCCTTCGCGTCCGGCCCGCGCCAGCCGCACGAGTTCGGGGTCGTTCAGCCCGCTGTAATCATAGGCCGTCATGCCGGAAAGATAGGCGATCCAACCGTGCGCCGTGCCGACGCTTTCCGTCGGCAGCCCATACTGGTGCAGCCAGTCCCCGATCTCGACACGGTCTCCCTCCATCCCGGCGGCCCAGCGCTGCCAGCCGCGCAGCTGTGTTCGTGCCGTCAGCCAGTCGCTGCCGCCCAGGTAGACGGCCAGCAGCGCGCTTAAGACGCCGACGGCGGGACGGATAAACGAACGCGAGAACGTCCATTGCGGCCGCAGCCCCGTCATCAGACGCACCAAAGTAATGCCTGCCAGGAACATAATCACGAAGTCCGAGGGAAAATAGTACCACTCAAACGGATGGGCGCGCGTCGTGACGTCGTACAGGCCGACGTAAGCCAAAAACCAGAGCGCGAGAAGCCCCACAAAACGCCGCCGCAGGAAAAACGCCGCTGACAAACCCAGCAGAACCGGGAGCGGCGCTTGTGCATAATGCCACAGGAATTCATGCCCCCGGTCTGCGAACTCGTGCAATTGCTTGGCCTGCAAAGACATGGGAATCGGGCTGCCGAAATACAGCGTCGTGAAAAGCAGCCAGGGCAGGTACGCCAGCAGGGCCGTCCCGATGAGGCGCAGGGGGATCCGGCGTTCTCGGAGCAAGGAAAACGCGACAATCGCCGCGCCCAGCGAGACCGCGTCCAGTTTGTTCATCACCGCCAGCGCCAGCAGCAGGCCGCAGGCATATTCACGCCGCCGGTCGTAACACCACACGCAAAGCGCGCACAGCAGCAGGTGAAAACCCGATTCCAGCCCCTGCGTGATCCAGACGAGGGTGGTCCCCTGGAACAACGCCAGCGCGCAGGGAATCAAGGCCATAGGCCCGGTCAACATTTCCTGCGCTTTCCCTAACCCGGTGGCGTGTGTGCAAAGGGCGTACAACAGCGCCAAGGCGGCAAAGAACGAGATCGCGTTAAGCCAAAACGTCGCCGACTGATCGCTGACGCCGCCCCAATGAATGAACGCGATGGCGAGTGTGAACGGCAGCGCGCTGCACCCGTAGACGCGCGGCCCGCCCGTGTTGTAGACGATGCCGTGTCCCGCCACGATCTGGTCCACATAGCGGTAATTGATGGCGGCGTCGTCCACGAGCGGAGTTGCCTGATGCCTCAAGGCGCACACAAGAAACACCGCGTAAAGGGCGGCCAACACGAGCCAGCTCGTCAACCGCAGCAGCCGATGTGAACGAGAAGAAGGCATTTTCAAAGAAGCACCGCGCTGACAGAAAATGAAAGCCGCCGTATCTCTGATACGGCGGCTTCTTTTGCGGACGGGGGCAGCAGGGATCGAACCCGCGACCTTTCATTTTGGAGACGAACGCTCTACCAACTGAGCTATACCCCCAGGTGCGAATGGGGAAAATCACTCTCCCCATTCTTGTTGGTTATTTCGACTCGCGATGCAATTTATGGGCGCGGCAGCGAGGACAGAACTTATTCAGTTCGAGCCGTTCGGGGTGCTGGCGCTTGTTCTTGCTGGTCGCATAAGTGCGTTCTTTACATTCGGTGCAGGCGAGACTGATGATCACCCGCGCCTCATTGGATTTTGCCATGACAGTTTCCTCTTTTCACGAACGCCGGGGCAAGGTCAGCCTTGCCCCCGCTGAGTACCCTCAGGCGAGGACTTTGGTGAC
>CAZZVX010000034.1:0-5032 GCA_964657535.1 Armatimonadota bacterium
ACTACGCCCGGTGCGTCGCCATCTCCACCGAGGCCGCCCAGCGCGAACTGCTCGGCCCCGGCATCCTCGCCATCTGCCTGCCGATTCTGGTCGGCTTCGGCCTGGGCGCGGCGGCGCTCGGCGGCTACCTCGCCGGGGCCATCGTCAGCGGCCAGCTTATGGCCGTGCTGCTCGCCAACTCCGGCGGCGCGTGGGACAACGCCAAGAAGAAGATCGAGGACGGGATGTTCGGCGGCAAAGGCACGGAGCAGCACAAAGCCGCCGTGATCGGCGACACCGTCGGCGACCCCTTCAAGGACACCGCCGGTCCCGCCCTGAACCCGCTCATCAAAGTCATGAACCTGGTCGGCGTCCTGATCGCCGGTGTGGTCGTGCTGGACATTTCCGTCGTCGTCCGCACCATTGTCATCGTCGTCATGGCCGCCTTGCTGACCGGCGCAATCCTGTTCTCCAAACGCGGCGGCCTTGTGACAATAGAAAACGCAGAAGCCGCCGTCAACCCCGTCCCCCTGCCCCCGCCGGACAAGGCGCTGCGAAAGTGAGAGGTTGCGATAATGGGGCTAGATAATACGAGCCAGGAGGAACCAATGGCACTCGCACACATCTGGGAAGGAAGTTGGGAAGAGATCGCGCGTCATGCGGCGCAGTTTGCTGGAACCAGTCGCCGCGTGACGCTTATTGTCACATCCGAAGAGGAAGAAGGACAAGTGTTACCGGATGAACCGTTTGTCGCCGCGCCAAACGAGCAGATGCAAGCGATTCTGCGTGATATTGAGCAGCGCCACCAAGACAGACCCTTTACGGACGGAGCCGAAACACAGCGTCTTTTAGAACAAGCCAGAGCGGGAGCCATGTATGGCGGCGCAGCCAGCGGCGAATAACCCAATCAGCGCTGTTGTTGTTGACGCTACTATCGTAGTCGCCATCAGCGCCAAAGAGGCAGGCCGAGAACAGCAGGCGATAGCGCAGTTAGGTAATTACTCCGCCGTCGGCTCTCAGTTTTACGCGCCCGGAGTCTTAGCCGCTGAGGCGATTTACGTCCTCTGCGGCAAAGAACAGAGCGGGGCGCTTTCGCCTTCGGATTATGTCCAAGCCATCACGGACTTGGAAAACATGATGCGCGGTTTTCTGCCGCCACCAAATGGAGAAGCGGCGTTAATTCGCCGGGCAGCCGCCATCAGGAGCGGTTACGGTTGCAGTCGGTCATCTGATGGAATTTATTTGGCTCTCGCGGAAGAACTTGCCCAGACAAGAACAACTCACCTTCTGACTTTAGACACAGGCTTGCCAAATCAGGCAGCACGCAATGCGCCCACAGTGAATGTTCACCTGCTCTAAAAAAGCCGAAGCCAACCTTTTGTTCCTGCCGACGCTGTTGGGCGTTCTGCTGGCGTGTCTGTCCCTGACAGCCCAAGCCGCCCCTGCCCCTGCGTCCCGCGTCCTGGTCATTATCAACGACGACAGCCCGGCGTCCAAGCAGATCGGCGCGTTCTATGCCGCCAAGCGGCACATCCCCGCCGCCAACATCTGCCATTTGCACTGCCCGACGAGTGAGGAGATTGACGAAGACACGTTCAGCGCCGACATTCTCGCCCCCGTCGCCGACGCCCTGGCCCGTCCCGCCCTCAGCGGCCACGTGGACTTCCTGGTGCTGACGAAGGGCGTCCCGCTGCGCATTCACTCCCCGGCCCCGCCGCCCGGCGTGCAGTCGCACCCCGACGGCGACTCCGTGGATGGGCGCTTGATGTGCCAGGACATCCCCGGCCTCCAGTCGCCGAGCCGCAACCCGTTCTTTAATTCACAGTCTCGCTTCTCGCACCGCACGAACGGCCTTTATTTGGCAACCCGCCTGGACGGCTACACGGTGAAGGACGCCGAGGCACTGGTGACGCGGAGCCTGCTGGCGAAGCCCGCCACAGGCCTGTTCCTGCTCGACGGCGCTCCCACCCGCAACGGCGGCGGCGACCCGCCCCAGCCGCAGATGGGCCTGCCCTCGCTCAACGACGCCCTCAACCTGGCCGCTAAGTCGCTGCGGGCGCGCGGCTTCGACGTCATGCTCGACCAGTCCCTGACATTTGTGGGCCGCATCCCCGACCTGATGGGCTACTGGTCGTGGGGCAGCAACGACCCGCAGTTCGACTTCAAGCTCTACACCGGCAACACATTCCGGCCCGGCGCGCTCGCCGAAACCGCCGTGTCCACGTCGGCCCGCACCATGCTCCCCACGACCGGGGGCCAGTCGCTCATCGCCGACCTGGTCGCGGGCGGCATCACCGGCGTCAAAGGCTACGTCGCCGAGCCGTACACCGTCGCCATGGCCCGCGCCGACATCCTCTTCGACCGCGACACGCGCGGCTGGACATTGGCCGAATCCTTCTACTGCGCCTCCCCCCTGCTGCACTGGAAAGACGTCGTGCTCGGCGACCCGCTCTGCGCCCCGTATGCGAAGAAACCACAAAAAGCGGCCGGCAGACACTGACGATTGCAGCGTTCGAGCGGATCACTTGGGGTATACTTAAGGGCGATTGTTAGCCCTGTTTCTCAGGCGGCCCTTTGCTGAGAGACGGCAGCCTCAATTTTTGCAAAAACGAACTCCCCGGCCATTCAGCAAGGGGAAGAAAAAGGAATCACGCTCAATGCCGAGAGTTTTAGTCAGTGACCCGATTGCGCCCGAAGGGATCGAAATCCTGAAGCGCGTCGCCGATGTGGACGTGAAAACAGGACTGTCCAAAGAGGAACTCGTCGCCATCATCGGCGACTACGACGCCCTGGCCGTGCGGTCGGAAACCAAAGTCACCGCCGAGGTGCTGGCCCAGGCCAAGAACCTCAAGATTATCGGACGCGCGGGCGTCGGCGTGGACAACATTGACGTCCCCGTGGCGACCGAGCGCGGCATCCTGGTCGTCAACAGCCCGGAAGGCAACACCGTCGCCGCCGCCGAACTGACCGTCGCCATGCTGCTGGCCCTGGCCCGCAACATCCCGCAGGCGGACCAGGCCCTGCGCGGCGGCGAGTGGAAGCGCTCCAAGTACATGGGGTCCGAGGTCTACGCCAAGACGCTCGGCGTCATCGGCCTGGGCAAGATCGGCAAGGAGGTCGCCAAGCGGCTGCAGTCGTTCGAGATGAGCGTCATCGGCTACGACCCGTACCTCAAGCCCGAACAGGCCGAGGCGCTCGGCATCAAACTGGTTGATTTAGACACGCTCTACAGAGAGTCGGACTACATCACCGTCCACGTCCCCAAGACCAAAGAAACGGCGGGCATGATCAACGCCGAGAAGATCGCCCTGATGAAGCCGACCGTGCGGCTGATCAACGTCGCGCGGGGCGGCATCATTGACGAAGCGGCGCTGGCCGAGGCCGCCAAAGCGGGCCGGATCGGCGGCGCGGCCATTGACGTCTTCTCCACCGAGCCGGCCCCCAAAGACAACCCGCTGCTGGGCATCCCGAACGTCATCACGACTCCCCATTTAGGCGCGAGTACCGAAGAGGCGCAGGTCAACGTCGCCATTGACATCGCCGAGCAGATCGTGGACGTGCTTTCGGGCAAGCCCGCCCGCGCCGCCGTCAATATGCCGTCCGTCTCGCCCGACGTGATGGCGCGCATCGAGCCGTATCTATATCTCGCGGAAAAGATCGGCAGCCTCCACGCCCAGCTCACATCGTCCAGCATCAGCGAGGTGGAAGTCGTTTACGCCGGGGATTTCGACGCCCTGCCGACGGTGCATCTCACCCGCGCCGTGCTGAAGGGCCTGCTGGAGCCGGTCATCCCCGAAAGCGTCAACTACGTCAACGCCCCCGCGCTGGCGGCGGCGCGCGGCATCAAGATCACCGAGAGCCGGACGGTCAGCAGCGACGGACAGGGCTGCGTCATCACCGTCCGCAAGCGCGGAGGCAGCGGCGAACGCGAGATCTGCGGCACCGTCTTCAGCAAAGACAATGTCCGCATTCTCTACATTGACGGCTACCGCGTGGACATCCGGCCCTCCGGCCCCATGCTCGTGACCAAGCACACCGACCGGCCCGGCATCATCGGCAAGGTCGGCACGCTGCTCGGCAACGAAGGCGTCAACATCGCCGGGATGCACGTGGGCCGCGAGAGCGAAGGCCGGGGCGCGGTCATGGTGCTTAAACTCGACACCCCGGTTCCCGACGCCGTGCTGGAACAGATCCGCCGGATTGACGGCATGGAGACCGTCCGGCAGGTGGCGCTGTAAAGTTCCTGAAACTTCCGGGGGGCGGGGCTGTCCAAATGGAGTGAGTGGGAATGCCATTGTCGGCGGCCCACCCGGATTTGACCCCGCGAAGGAGAACGAAGATGAAACTGACCCGCTTGATTCCGGCCATCGCCGCCGTGGCCGCCCTGTCGCTCGCGCTGAAGCCCGCCGCCGCCGCGCCCGGCCCCACCCTGCCTGTCCTGGGCGGCCCAAGCAGCATCGTCGTGGGAGGCTTCTTTCCCATGGACAACGACGCCAAGCACGCCGGCGGCGCCGCCGAGATCAATGTTGACTTCCGGTACGGCCTGCCGGTCCCGAATCTGATCACCCCCACGCGGACCGTGATCTCGCTCGGCGTCGAGACCGGCGCCCATTCCGGGAAGCACTCGACCGTCATCCCGCTGACCATCAGCCAGATCGTCAGCCTGACCGGCGGTTCGCCGTTTTCGCCGGGCGCGTTCTACGTCGGCGCGGGCGTCGGCGGCTACGTCCTCAACCAGAGCGGCCTGTCATCCGCGACCCGCGTCGGCGGCCTGGTCACCGCCGGGTACAACTTCACCGACGCCATCTATCTGGACGCCAAGTACCAGTTCGTCAAGCACGCCGACGGCGCGACGGTCGGGATCGGCCTGCGGTTCTAAGAGGCCCCAAAGAGAAAGTCGTCCGTCCGACTGCCCGGCGACTGAATTCGCGGCTAAAAGGTCACAAAGTCGCCCTTCGGCGACTAAGATTTAGCCCGCGCAGGCGGGCTTTGTGTTCTTGTTGGCGCGGTTTTAACCGCCGGCCAAGACTTTCTCTACGCACTCTAAGAGGCC